>DIUH01000106.1:0-6565 GCA_002428205.1 Planctomycetaceae bacterium UBA6163 | reverse complement strand
GGCGATCGATCCGGCACCGCGGATCCTGTGCGAATCGTCGCCGCGATTATCCAACACCTTGGCGATCGAACTGCCGGCGGAAGCGAAAATGGTGCAGCGGTCGGCGCGCGAGCTGGTATTTGCGACCGCGATGTCCGAATCACCGCCTGATGAAATGACGCGATGTTTGCTGGCGATTGGCGAAAACCGAACCGCCGTTTCGCGCGTGGTGCGGTTGAGCATCGGATGGACGACCAGCGAAGAGCAGGTCGATCGCACGATTGAACTGTTCGCCGAAGCGCTCGACGCCGTGCGAGCATAAACCTGGCGAGTACGAGCGCGATTTCAACTTACAGCTTCTGTTCGGTGGGCGGTAACAATTGTGGCGGCAATTGGCCATCGGCGAACGGATTGCCCTTGGAAACATCTTCCCACGAATCGCGACCGATCAGCGCTGGAACCCAAGCGATCAAAAACAGCATCGCAAAGCCGATGAAGCAACACAAAATCACCGCCGAAGCGAAGACCAAGGCCTGTGCCCACACGGCACCGAACATCGATTGGCGAAAGACAAACGCGGCCAGGGCGAGCAACGTGGTGCCGATGACGACCGTGCGAAAGGAATATTGCGGAAGTACGCTGCTGCGCAATCGGGGCTGGACAGATGCGGGCGGCACATCGAAAGCTTCGGTCACCGTTGGATCTTCGTGCATCGTGGAATGTCCTTGCCAAACAAAAACTGTGGGTGCGTCCAGGTCATACCATCCCGGCGGCAGGGCGTGTAGGCTTTGATGACCAGCAACGGCCGAGATGAATGGATTCGTCTGCGGTCTTTGATTTTATCACACAAGCCTTTGTTTGGAGTCGACGTCGGTGGAAGTTTGGCCAGCAATCGATTTACGCCACGGGAAACCGGTCAGGCTGCAGCAGGGCGATTACGATCGTCAAACCATATTTGGCGATTGCCCGGCGACGATGGCAAAGCGGTGGGTCGATGCGGGAGCGAAACGGCTGCATTTGGTTGACCTCGACGCGGCGCGGGGGGACGATCCGACAGCCAATCGCAAGGCGGTCGAAGCGATCTTGGCCGCAGTCGACGTGCCGTGCCAATTGGGTGGTGGCGTGCGTGATGACGCATCGATCGGGTTGTTGCTGGGACTGGGCCTAGCCCGATTGGTTGTCGGCAGCGCGGCGCTCAAGCGGCCCGACTGGTTCGCCAGCGTTTGCGATGCCAACCCGGAACGACTGGCCGCTGGTATTGACGCGCGCAATTCGATGGTCGCGACTGATGGGTGGCTGGAGACCAGTGAAACACGAGCGACCGACTTAGCGAAACAATTGCGAGCGAAAACGTCTTGCATCGCCGCGATCATTTACACCGATATTGCGCGAGACGGCATGATGCAGGGCCCCAACTTTGAAGGCCTTGCCGAGATGGCCGCCGCGACGGATATCCCGCTAGTTGCCAGTGGCGGGGTAACAACGCTGGATGACGTTCGGCAATTAGTCGCCATGCGGATGCCCGCCTGCATCGTTGGTCGATCGTTATATGATGGTGCGATTACGTTGGAAGACGTATTAGCGATCGCTGGCGATGATTAAGGATCGTGCGGGAAATAAGTGTCCGGTACCTTTTGCGAGGAACTCGCCCTTCGGGTGCTTCGCACAAAAGGTACCGGACACTTATTTCCCGCTCATTGCTAAGTCGGTCATTCAACAGAACCCATCGTTTAGAAATCCGTCATCGGATAACACGCGGCGCATCAATCCGCGTGACTCATTCCTAATTCTTTTGCCAACCGGGATGCGGTTTCGCACCCGACTCTGTTAATCAGTGACGCCCACCGAAGATCGCTGGCCAACCAGTCCTCCGGCGACTTTTCGATCCGTTCGGTCAGCGATGCGAGTGGCTCAGCCCCAAAGGTTCTTGCTAGTCCCTTGATCGAATGAGCTAAATGTCTGACTTCCGCAGACATTTGTTCGGCCATTTGCGGATTGTCGCAAACCTCCTGGTACAAAGCCTCTAATCGCCCGCACATTTCGGGAACATCCGAAATAAAGATCTCGGCCATGTCACGAATCAACAGTTCGTCATTGGCGAGATTGCATCTTGTTTGTGAAAGCGCAAAGGTTATCTCTGAAGCGTCCATCGTCATGGTCCTAGAATGCGAACTGTTGAAATGGATGAAGCGATCGCTTCATAATGATGAATTGCAAGGAAGCCTCCCGACACCGGGTGGGCATGATGCAGTAGTCGAACTGTAAAATACCGATAATTCAAGCGGATTGATAATCGACTGAAGCCATCGCACGATGTTATATTACGCGACGCAGCTGCGATTTACTGATTAGGAACACGGAGAGGCGTTAAGGTTGTGGCAAACGTATTGGTAATTGACGACGACCGCGCGATCCGACTGATGGTGGAGCGTGGTTTAAGCGCGGTGGGGTTTGAAGTCCGCTCCGCATCCACGGCAGAGGAAGGGCTGGATATAGTCCGTAAATCTCCGCCCGATGTGGCGCTCGTTGACGTGTACCTGCCCGAAATGAACGGGTTGGAACTGTATCGAAAATTGCGGGCGCTCGATCGAAAGTTACCGATCATATTTATCACTGCGGACAATAGTAGTGAAACGACCATCGAAGCGATGCGTTTGGGCGCATTTGACTACCTCGCAAAGCCTTTGAATCTTGAACAGTTGCGTGAATTGACATCCAGCGCCGCAGAATCGCGGCGTTTGATGGACCAGCCGGTCGCAATGACTTTTGGCAATGCGTCCAACCACGGTGAACAATTCATCGGCCGCAGCGCTTCGATGGTCGAAGTCTTCAAAGCGATCGGCCGGGTTGCTGAGCAAAATGTTTCGGTGTTGGTGCGTGGTGAAAGCGGTTCGGGCAAAGAGTTGGTCGCTCGCGCGATCTTCCAGCACAGTCCTCGAGCCGATAAGCCGTTTGTCGCCGTTAATTGTGCGGCGATTCCAGACCAATTATTAGAAAGCGAATTATTCGGAGTTGAAAAAGGAGCGTTCACCGGCGCTGACCAAAGACGGCAGGGCAAGTTCGAATACTGCAACGGCGGAACCATTTTCTTAGATGAAATCGGCGACATGTCGTTGGTCGTCCAAGGGAAAGTTTTGCGGATCATTCAGGAGCAATCGTTCCAGCGTTTGGGTGGTAATGCGGACATTTCGACCGACGTGCGAATCATCGCCGCGACCCACCGCAACCTTGAAGATTTCGTCAAGCGTGGCGAGTTCCGCGAAGACCTGTTTTATCGCTTGAATGGCTACACCATCCAATTGCCACCGCTGCGGCATCGACGCGAAGACATCACGCCACTGCTTGAATATTTTCTCAATCGCGCGCGTGTCGAAATGAACAAAACGTCGGTCGAAGGGCTGACACCCGCCGCACTCAAGGCGCTGTTGGCATATCCGTGGCCGGGAAATATTCGACAACTGCAATCGGTCGTTCGCCAAGCGATGCTGTGCACCACGGGAACAGTAGTCGATACCGAATCGTTGCCACCGTACGTATTGGAAACTGGGAACAGCGAAGGAGAGCACGGTGAAGGCGAAACGATAGAGCGAAAGCGTGAATCGGTTTTTGTAAACCATTCGGTGTCCTCGGTCGCTGCCATCGAAGCCAATGGCCACAGTGACTTTATCGATGAACCGCAGATTGGCGAAGATTTCGATTCGCTGGAGCATCTGCAGAAGTTTATCGAGATACGAATGAGCGAAGGGTCGGAAAACTTATACGCCGAGTCGATTGAAGAGCTGGAAAGATTCTTGTTCCGTCGTGTTCTGTCGCATACCGGTGGCAACCAATCCAAGGCGGCACTGATGCTGGGGATTACCCGAGGCAAAGTGCGCGACCGGATCGCGAAGTTCGAATTGCCCGCATAGCGATTCATGAAAAATTGCTCGACCAGGTAATGTTTGATTTTTAAGTGATTTAGAACCGAAACAAAAACCCACAGCCGCTGTGGCACTAGCGATGTTTTTCTGTCCCCCGATAGGTTCACAGTGAAGCATCACGCAAAGTCTGCGCCAAACTGTTCGATCGATGCGACACAGCCAACCGATCATCACCCGCAAAGTTCGCAAGCGAACTTTCGCAAAAAGACGGCCCTCACAAGCGATGCGGTCTTGTCCGATCGGCAGCATTGATCTGCTAGCGACCAGCTATCGGCAACTCCCAAAATGGCTGCCCTGCAGCGGCGAAGGCCCATTGATGCCACGAAAAGACAGTGATGCCACGAAAAGACTGCTGAATCACTCGCTGCAAGCACCTTTGGCGCGCCGATTGCTTAATCTACGGCAGATTGCGTAAAGAATATGACGGCGACAAAAGCGTCGCCTCAGCGGTTTCTAATAACAGTGAGTGAACATCATGCTCTCGTGGGCCCTGACTTTTTTCATCCTGGCAATCATCGCCGCACTGTTCGGATTTGGCGGCATAGCGGCCGGTGCCCAAAGCATCGCACAGATTTTGTTTCTGCTATTTGTCGTGATGTTTGTCATCAGCCTGATCGCTGGACAGTTGCGTCGCACCTAGTTTCGCAACAAGGCCCAATGTGGTGCTGGGATCTTATCTCAAATATCACCACAGCAGTTAGGCGGCACTGACAAGGCTAAGCCTGATCAGTGGCTTGAACACCGCGCAGCGCGGCGTGATAGAGCGGACGAGATGTGCAAGCGACGATAAAGCCACCGAGTTGCCCATGTGGGGCCACTACTGGAAACCTACCAGCGCCGCAGCGGCGACAACATCTCCGGCCAATGTTGATCTACCCGCGTTGACGACCAGCCAATCACGGGCGACCGGGAGGAAGTGAGTCGCCTTGAACTCAACCAATCACTTGCCACCCCATCGGGACAAACCCGGCGCCGGCATGAATGCCGGCCAGCCTTACACCGGCCAGCCTTACACCGGCCAGCTCCTACCGAACCGCTTACGACATACCGGCCAAGTCGGTGGCGCGGCGAACACGATTGATGCCAATCATATAAGCTGCGGTGCGAAGCGGTACATTGTGTTGTTGGGACATGGTCCAAACCGATTCGAAGGCGTCATTCATCGTGCGATCGAGTTCTTGGCGAACGCGGTCGAGGCTCCAGCGATAATGCTGGCGGTTTTGTACCCATTCAAAGTAGCTGACCGTAACCCCGCCGGCGTTAGCCAGAATGTCGGGCAGGATCGTCACACCGCGCTCCGCCAGTCGCGTATCGGCCAGCGGCAGGATCGGGCCGTTTGCCGCTTCGATAATCACCGAAGCGGAGATTTTGTCACAGTTCTCGCCATTGATCACGCCACCGAGCGCCGCAGGGATCAAGACGTCGATATCTTCCAACCATAATAGGTTATCCGCGGGCAAGTGCTCGCACTTATCATAACCCGCTAACGAGCGTTTGGGGCTGGCGAGCGTGTGTCGCAGCACATCGGAAATATTTAAGCCGTCGGGATCATAATACGTGCCTGAGACGTCGCTGACGGCCACGACCTGGAACTGCGATTCGTTTAGAAACTTTGCTGCGTGCGAGCCGACGTTTCCAAAGCCTTGAATCGCGATACGGCATTCTGCGGGTTTCTTGCCGAGGCGTTTGGTCAGCTTGGTGGTTAAGGTACCGACACCGCGACCGGTCGCCTCCTCGCGGCCACGTGCGCCGTATTCTTCAACAGGCTTGCCAGTAATCACTGATGGGTTAAAGCCATGATACTTTTCCCATTGGTTTCGGAACCAGCTCATCACTTGAAAGTCGGTGCCCATGTCGGGCGCGGGAATGTCGGTATCGGGGCCAACGATATCGTGAATCTGGTCGACAAACGCACGAGTTAATCGTTCGAGTTCGCGTTTGGACAATGAACGCGGATCGACGCCGATGCCACCCTTGGCACCACCGTAGGGCAAGTCGACCACGGCGGTTTTCCAAGTCATCAGGCTCGCCAGCGATCGCACTTCATCCAAGTCGACTTCGGGGTGATAGCGCAGGCCACCTTTCATCGGTCCGCGGCTGTTGTCGTGCTGGACACGGAATCCGAGGTAGGTTGCAATTTCGCCGTTGTCACGTTCAAAGCTGACCTGGACCTGCACTTCGCGTAGCGGCATCAACAGCCTTTCGCGCGTGGAAGCGGGCAATTCGAGTCGCGCCGCCGCTTGGTCGAAGAAATACTGGGTGGCTTCAGATGCTTTCATAAGATTGGGTCGATGTCATTGTCAGTGTTGCGAAACGATGCCGAAGCGGCGGTCGTGACTGGTTGATGAAGCTTAGCGTTAGTTGACGCCCACCTGTTGTTAGATGACTGGGCAACGTAGCGGATTTCCCGCCAGGCCGGCCAATAAGTTGTCGACGCAAATGTTTGCCATGGCGTCGCGACTGGCAATCGTTGCGCTGCCGATGTGCGGTAAAATAATGCAATTGGCAAGTCCGACCAGCGGATGATCGGGCGACAAGGGCTCGGGGTCGGTAACGTCCAGCCCGGCCGCCATCGGTCGCCCGGCGGCGAGCGCCTCGACCAGGGCGTCTTGATCGATCACTCCGCCGCGCGATGTATTGACCAGCACCGCAGTCGGCTTCATCAG
>DIUH01000323.1:921-21933 GCA_002428205.1 Planctomycetaceae bacterium UBA6163 | reverse complement strand
TCAAACCGAGAACTGCAAGCGAAGAAGGCTCGGGAATCGCAGTGGCATTCAACTGAAGGTTATCGATTCGATTATTTCCTGATCCTGGCTCTGCCCCGTCTAAAGTGTATCTCAAAAACGCAGTTGAAATATTATCCAAACCATTCGTTGTTCCAACGGATGCAATTGAGAAACTGGTGGCGCGTGTCGCGGTATTTCCACCGAAGTCGAAGAAAGTCGTGCCATCGGTACTGTACGCCCATTGGCCTAAGTTGAATCCAGTCGACGTACCGCGAGTGGCAAAACTCACTTCTAAGTCTGTGAATCCCGCCATCGAAAAACTGATTTGAATGAACGATCCATTTCCCGCGTTAGAAACTAGTGAAAGCGATGCTCCAGAGGGGTCACCATTCAATGCATTGAGCGTTGACCCGGCAAAGTCATCTACCAAACCGGTCCAATCGGCAAGCGACAGTGTCCCGCTACCCTGATCAGCGGCTATCGTCGTCGGCACTCCGCCAGTGCCGGGCGCGCTAGCAGTCCCGATGCTCAGGCTATTAAAGTTCCAATAAGCAATCACTTCCGCTTCGGCGGTGGTCGTTATGAACGACAGACCAACGAGAAGAAACGCAACACACAACCGGTTCATAATCCGAACTCCAGAACAAAAACGGCAAAGCCAATCCGCGGACGCTAACTCTGCGGCGAAACTCAGCGGGAGTATAACTGATCGGACAAGTGAGAACCTTGGGGGTTTGGGCTGTTTAACGCGATTTTAACAATATTAAGAATAAAGGCGGGCTATTTTCCTTCAGCTCCGGCCTCTGGTTGCGTTCTTGACCAAGAAATCTCTTGAAGAGCGATCCTGTTCTGTTAGAGTCACGGAAACCGCCACGTTTTTGCGACAAAAGCGCTGCCGCGTCCCAGGAACACGGTCGAGCTGGCTTTTTCGCAAACCTTTTCGATACGCCTACTCCGTGGCACCAAATCATCTGTTAATCTGATGTCGTGGTCGCTCACAACGGAGGTTGCTATGACTCGGCTCATCTTTTCGATCATGATCGCCTGGACAGGTCTCTTGGCTGGTTCGGTTGCCGCCGGAGAACATGATGGCTTTGTGGAGATAGGGCAAGAGGATACGCGGTTGCATGCCACCGCGTTGAGGCAGGCTGGCCAGGGCGATTCCATTGCAGCGATGCGGACCCTGGCAGTCGTCAAGTCGCCCGTCGTTCTTGGTCAAGCGATCCGCGATGTAGATTCCGCGATGCGACAGCATCTTGGATCAAACGCCCCCAGCAAAGGCAGACCTAACAGCGTACAAAACGGTGGCGGGCGGGGTGGGGCAATTGTCGATTTTGGACCGCTGGTAAACTTGATCCAAACCACGATCGTCCCCGATACGTGGCAGGACACGGTTGGTGGTCCCAGCACGATCGTTCCTTATGCCGCGGGAATTGTCGTCGATCCCAGTGGCTTGATCACTGACGTCACGGCGGCGCCGGCGGAAAGTGAATTGCTGGAAAACATCGCCGTGATGCTGGCCAAGGATCATCGCGAGCAATCCGATTTTGCGTCGGCCAAAAACGGTGTTGCCCCTTGGCGATTGCCGTCTGCGGTTCGCTGTGTCTCGCTTCGCGGCGTTGCGGAACAAATTGCCCTGCGCCGATTGACCGGTCGGGCGATCGATGATGAATTACGGAACTTGGCTGGAATCAGCAGCGTACGCTACATCGTTATCGATTCCCAAAATCAGGACGTCATCTTGGTGGGAAGGGTCGGTGGGATCGAGTCGCACGGCGGTTGGATGCGAGATTCCCGTACGGGTGCTGCGGCCATCCGCGTCGAATATTTGGCCGCTTGTCTGGCCACCGTAATTTCGCGGCAGCCGATGGGATGCTCGATTGACCCAACGCCCCAATCATTGGCCAGCGCAGCCGAGGTCTCTGCGGCGATTCGCGATGGTGGTATTGCCCAAGGGATTGCCGACGAAGCCTTGCGTGAATCGCTCGGCGATCAAGTGGTGCGAGTATTCGGGGTGGCAGGTGATACTCCGATCGCTCATTTGATGGTACACGCCGATCGGCACATGAAACGACTTTCGCTCGGCTTGGAACCGATGCCCCGAGGTGTCGACAACTATCTCGATGTGGTCGCTCGCCACATTCGCAAAGGCCCGCCGGACGGTCAATTGTTACGCCTGTGGTTTACTGGCAACGCGATGTCGGTCCGCAGTTCAAGTGACGGTCGCGTATTCGAACTCGGCGGTCGACCGATGAAACTGCAAAGTGAGACCCAGCGCGCCGGAGAAGCGGGGGGACGAATCGCCGCTGCGGATGATGTGAGGTTGGTTGACTTTGTCGATGGATTTAATCGCAATCTGGATGAAATCTCACGCAAGTACCCGATGTACGCGGCCCTGCAGTCGGTTTACCACGCCGCAGCGGTTGCCGAACTGATTCACAGGACCGATTCCCAGCAGTACCTGAATCAATGGCTCGGTCCGCTCCTAATGGACGATCCATCGGCGGGAACATTGCACGCCCCCAAACGTGTCGCTTCGATCGCGGTAGGGCACACTATCCGCCAAGGCAGCAAGCGGCACTTTATCGTTTTGGCCAGTGGTGGCGTGATGCTTCGGCCCACAGATTTGCTCACTTCACAAATCGAAATCTATCCTACGCTTGGCACAGCAACCGATGACACGTCAAACCCGCACCGTGACCAACGGTGGTGGTGGGACGCTGAACGTTAGTCACGGGGTGACGAAAGGTTGTCCTGTCGAACGACCTGGCCACGGAGGCTCAAGTCTGGCGGTTGACACATTTGCCGCATCATCCAAGCGGCCGATAGTACCATCACGACAATTGCCATAACCAAAGCCCATTGTCCATCGGGTTTGAATTGGTTTTTTATTCGCTGAATCAAACCGATCTCGGACTCAGGCGACAATTCCTGCATCCGCCTCAGGCCGATCTGGACGCGGCCATCGGCGGCGCAATGAATCCATTGTGGGTAAACTTCGAATCGTTTTCCCTCATATTTCAACACCCATCTTGCGCCCAGTCGCAGACCTTCGGCGACTTTTACGTTACCGATCGCGGTAAATCCGTACTGCGTCTGTTCGGGTACGGCGACTTCCAACGTTTTGCCGGCGATTACGAGAATCGCTTGCGGAGGCTTGATTTCACCTGATGAGAAGTGGAAATAGTGCTTGCGCAGCTCGGTCCGCTGCGATCTCGATGGAGCTGGCTCCGACTTGGGTCGGAGATTATCCGCGTGATCATGCATAGTTGCCTTGCGAGCAGCCTTAATAGATTGCGCAAAAAACTGAATGATTTTTTGGCGATTGGATAAGTTCGTCGAAGAGTAAGCCGAAAAGATGCCTTGCCTGGCAATTGAAAACTATCCCGATTCTGTCCCAAATGTGGTGCCCGATCAGTCGCGGCAATCGGAATCTTATGACCATGATTCGGATTGTTCCAATTAGGCAATCTCTTCCGCTTTATCCCTCCCGAGTGGCCTTTAACGGGAGTACCGGTCGATCTAGATCGAACAGTCGTGACGCGCTTCTACGACCGCGCCTAGATCGTGGGAAAATAGATGTTCGAAACAGAGATTTCAGCAAATCGAATCCGGCCCCTTTGGGTCTTCTACGCTTTATTGATTAGCGTCGCTGGGACATATGCGTCCAACGTATCGGCACAGACGCCTTCGAATGCGCAAGCTCGCCGCGCCGCGGATTACGCTGGTCCATCAAACAATCTAGCCGAGGGCGTCGCGACCAAACTGCGAGCCGACTGGACAGACACACAACCCGTTCCCGCAGCGGTCGCGGCAAACTCGTCGTCAAAACCGACTCGCCTAGGAAACGGCCCTCGTGACACGGCCCCTGCGGCTCAGATGCTGCCGTCGGGTTGCACGAGCGGCTGGATGCCGACGGAAATGGAAAGCTTTGCCGAAGCGACCGCAGAGCCGAAACCGCAGTCGCCGATCCGTCTGGCCACATCCAAGAAACCGTCGCTTGGCGTTGTTCCCTCGCGAGCTCGCCTGGACGCTTTGAACAATCCTGGGCCGGCGAATAATTCGGTCGAAACAAAGTTCGATGGCGACGAATTATTGCCACCGGCCAAAAGATCGAGTCCTCATAACCAGTCGCGATCTAACCAACCCGACGCGTGGAATTTACTAGGACCACCAGCCACCGGCGGCGCAACAGCGAACAAGCCAGACGACCTAGTCGGTGGCAGCATGAGTTTGCTGAGCCCCGGGGCGTCCGACGATGATCCACTTGGTGGGTTAGAACAAATCGGTCCGCCGTCAACCAAGAAACCGAAGCTTCCACCGGGCGGCGCATCATCCAAAGATCAGCCGAAACACGAACCCGGTGTCGTCGATCCGCATGCGGAACTGTTCTTACAAACTCAGTATCCGTCTGCATTGTCATGCGCTAAGTGCCATCCGAAACATTATGAAGAGTGGCGATTCAGCAGCCATGCCTATTCAAGCATTTCGCCAATGTTTCAACGTTTCGAACAGGCGATGCAAGATCTGACGCGCGGCACCGTCGGTTCATTCTGTTTCCGTTGTCATGCCCCGGTCGCGACACAATTAGAAGTTCCGCCGAGCACTTCTATGCTTGACGCTCCACAAGTGATTCGTGAAGGGATTACCTGTGTCGCTTGCCATCGCGTTAATGAATCTTACTGGTTGACGCAGGGTGACCGACGGATCGAACCGGGCAACGAATACGCCCCGATGTATGGCACGTCCGATGGCCGGGGCATCCACAAAGCCGCCAGTCGCGCCAGCGAATTGAAGCTGAAGCTTTCGCCGGATGAAAAAGGCCCTGGCCAACCGTTGCACACTTCCGGCGGTTTTTTCGAACAATTGACCAAGAGCGATTTCTGTGCAAGTTGCCACCAAGTCGCGGTGCATCCGGGGATTTGGCTGGAGATTGTTCACGCACAGTTCCGGGCCGGGCCGGCGCACGCGCGGGGCGTCACGTGCCAAGATTGTCACATGGGTGCGGTGCCTGGCAAAGCGGACGGTTATGAGTTTGACTATTGCGCCATCATCAACGACAAACCATTTGGTGAGCCACGTCGTCACGGAAACCATTCCTTCTGGGGCCCGAATTACTCCATGGCTCACCCCGGTTTGTTTCCACACAATAAGGACGCAAACCGGTATACACCAAGACAATGGGTTACGTTTGAGTATCGCAACGGTTGGGGCACACCCGAGTTTGAAAAAACCGTAACGCCTGAGATGAAATTTCCCAAACCTTGGGATACCAAAGATGACCGGATTGACGGCCGCAAAGTGATCGATGCGAACCTAGCTAAACTGCAGGAAAAGCGAGCGATCGCGGCGATGACGCTGTCCGCCGGTGGAGCGATCGAAGGGCCGCTGATGGATCTTAAGCCGCCGCGGGTGCTGACGCCTCTGAAGTTCGCATATAAAGTCAGCAATATCAGCGATGGTCACAACCTTCCGACCGGATCGCTCGGCGCACAGCCCCAAATGTGGTTAAACGCCGTTTTGATCGGACCGGATGGTAGACGCATTTGGGAAACGGGCTATCTGGATTCCAACGGCGATTTGGCCGACTTGAACTCCGTTGACGTTGCCGAACACCGTGTCAATCGCGATTCGCAACTGTTCAATCTGCAGACCAAATTTCTGGTGAACAATGTTCGCGGGACAGACCGCGAATCACCCGTACCGCTGAACTTTAGTGTTGACCAAAACCCTTTCCTGCGACCGGGCGCGGTTCCGGTCAGTGTGCTCAACCATCCGCCATTGATTCGCATGGAAGCGCACTCGATCGCCCCACTGGATCACCGCATCGCTCGGTTCGTTGTGCCAGGCGAATTGATCACTCAACCAGGCGAGTATCGGTTGAGTGTGCGTATGAGAAGCCGCCCTGAACCTCCTTACTTCATGAGACTCGTTAAAGCATCGCCAGAAATGATTCGGCGATTGAACGAAAACATTATCGACTTTGCGATGAGCTCCAAGACCTTTACGGTGTATGAGAAGTAGTGAAAAAGCACTTTTAACTTCAGTTTTTACGCGAACCATTGTCCCACTTCACCGCACATCATGTCCACTGCAAACGCCACGACAAGTCGCATAAAACGCCAGCGGTCGCGGCGTCAATGTCGGGCGCTATTGTTGACTCTGCTAGCCACAGGGCCTCCTGCGGTATTTGCTGGAGATCACAACCCATCGTTTAAGCCAACTCGACTGCCATCGACCAACCCCACCCCGATTGAAAACCGATTGGGCCCATTTTCTGAACAGCTTTCAGTTGAGCAACATCGAGTTGAAAGCAAACCGCTGAGGTTTCCCGCACTGGCCAGCGAAACGCCGGCGGTTGGAACACCAGTCCGGTCAGCGTCATATAACAATCCGCATTTAACACCACAGCATTTAGCACCGACCCCGTCGCCGCCTGAGTCTAAGGCGAATTACGCTCCGCTTGTCACCGCTCCGAACGGATTGCTGGACGGGCCTGCGCAAATGGAATTTGCTGGACATGCGAACTGCGAGCCGTTTTCAACGCCATGGCATCTCGATTTTTCCCCCACTCCGATGCCGATGGCCCAGTGGGAACATGACTCTTGTGAAGAACAGCGTGTTTATGATGATAAGAATCCTGTTCCGGTTCAAAGACCACTGCTTGAACTCGGGCGAGATTTTTATGGCAGCGGGATTCGCCCGCCAAGCGAAACGTGGCTCGGAGAGACCAATCTGGTTCACCAGCAGTTGTATGTGTATGGTGACTACCGAACGGGCATCGCCGCTGGCCGTAATCAATTCGGACGAATCGACAATCTGGCTTCGCGGCTGAACCTGGATGTTGATTACCGGATCACATCGACCGAACGCTTCCACATGTTTGTCGGCCCGTTAAATCAAGCAGGAAACAATACCAACGTTTCGTTGGTTGACGAGCGGTTGAAGTTTAACCGGTTTTACAACCTTGAACCCGTTACAGGCTTTTTCGAAGGCGATTTAGGCGCGATCGCGGGTGGGTTAAACGGAGGTTCTTCGCCAGCGGAAATACCTGTCACGATCGGACTGGTACCGTTATTGTTTCAAAACGGGATCTGGATGGAAGATGCGGTTACTGGATTCGCGTTTGCGATTCCAGCGAAACACTCAAGATTGCTAAATTGGTCGAACTTTGATGCTACGTTCTTCGCGATTTTTGATCAGTTGAACAGTCCTGCGTTCGGGGCCGACGAAAACGCCGCACAGGCATTTGGTACCGCGTGGTTTATTGATGCTTATGGCGGTTATATCGAAACGGGTTACGCTTACTTGAACGACCGCAAAGATCTTGGCCGCAGCTACCATAACGCCACCTTCAGTTTCACCCGACGTTACCTTGATCGGATCAGCAATAGCGTCCGCGTGATCACCAACTCAGGCCAAGACTTACAACGAAATGAACGTACGGCCGAAGGCGTGTTGTTATTGATTGAAAACAGTTGGGTGACGTCAAAACCGATGAATGTGATTCCTTATTGGAATGCATTCGCCGGATGGGATCGGCCACAATCGGTCGCCCGTGCGGGCGTTTCGGGTGGCGTGTTGCGATCGACAGGGTTGAACTTTGAACCCGACGGACTGAACAACCACCCGATTCTGGACGATACCGCTGCTGATACTTACGGCGGGGCAGTGGGGATCGAGTTGATCGGCGCGAACTTCGATCGCCAATTCGTGTTAGAGGCCGCATACGTTTCGCCTCACGGCGACCGCGCCTTTATCAATGGCGAACAGTATGGGTTAGGCGCCAGGTATCAGTGGGCAATGACGCATAATACCATCATACGACTTGATGGTATGTATGGCTGGCAACGCGGTGACGGCGATATTTACGGCACACGTATCGAGTATCGATGGAAGTTTTAAGTTTAAGGTTGTGTCCACCTAACGCTGTGCTGGCGCACCAGGGCGTTCACTGACTTTCGTCGGACTCGAAGTTCGTGGTGCAAAGTTCGGCGTACGAGACATTCCGGTCGCACCATGGGTGGGCGATTCTGGCCCCGGTAATCCTGGCGCGAAGTCGCGTTCTGCCGATTCGGCAACGCCTCGCACCTGTTGGGCCAACGCGATCGCACTGGGCGATTGCGGCGACAAGGCAATCGCCTGCTGAAGCGGCCCTCGTGCCGATTGGGCATCGCCTTGTTCCAACAACAACGACGCTAGGTGTAGGTGGGGTTCGGGGTTGTTAGGGTCGCTGGCGATCGCATCCTGAAAACACCGCTGCGCATCGCCGTATCGTTGCAGTTGGTGAAGGGCAATACCGCGCAGCATGTGGGCCCTGGCTGGACAGACGTCACGGTCACCGATGGTATCTTGCAACCGATCAATGGTTGCCAACAAACGATCATAGCGACCTTGTTGACGATAAAGTTCGGCGATTTCTAGTTGTACATCTGGATAATCAGGCTGCAGTGCGAGGGCTTGGTGATAGGCCGCCAAGGCTCCGTCTAGGTCACCAAGTTTCACCAAGCAATCGCCGCGAAGGCCCCAAACTTCTGCCGATTGACGGTCCGCGTGTAACGCCGCCACACTCTGTCGGTCGGCATCAGCAACGCGATCGAGATCGAGATACATTTTCCCCAATCGTCGCATCAAACGTGGGTCCGACGCACTCAAGCGGACCGCTTCCTCCATGTGCTGCAGGGCAGTTTGTTTTTCGCCCCGTTGCCACAACGATTCTGCCAATCCCCAGTGGGCCCGGTCGTCCGTAGCAGTCAAGTTAAGGGCATCGGAAAACAGATCCTCAGCGACATCCCATTGCCCGGCGTGCATCGCTTCTAGTCCTTGGCGACTCAAACGCCGGGCCGCAATGCTTTGCTTGCTTTCGCCGTATTGCGAGATCGCTCGGCAACCGACGCTGCAGGTGATCACACAGGTCGCCAAGGTCCACGCCAATAAAGTCGAAATCATCAGCCCGCTTGCTGGTAACCAGCAAGCGGCGAACGTAGACGGCGGTCTTCCAGAGATACTTTTCACCCTGATGGATCTAGCAAATCGCCGTTTTACGACGCAAGCCGGACTGAGAAACCTGGGCTATGCGGTCATGCGCCGAAAAACGCCTGCAAGGCCATCTGCTACTTCACCGATGTACCCTGCAAATTGAAGATAGCAAAGTGTCCGGAGTCATCGGGATACTTGTACTCTTTTAACTTAAAAGTCCCAGTCACCGTTACAGGGCGAGTGGTAAAGTCGGTGCGTGTGTCGCCGACTAAGTTCACAACGACACAATCGAACAGCGCAGCCCCCGGACCGAAGCAACATTCTTGATTGTCGCGAACAAGCACAAACTCGGAAATGTTGGTCTCGCGAAACAAAGTGCTGGGCAGAATAAATCCCCGCAGTTTGACTACCTTACCGTCAAGAGCACGGATCTCGTCGGTCAACATTGACGCATCGTAAGGTGCATCGGGCAAAATGTCGAACTTCAGATCGTCAAACGAGATTTCGCCTTTCGACTTGACGGTCGGTCGTGCCGGCGGCGGAGCCGGTTTTCGGTCCGCGTCGCCCCGTAAAGCAGTGTCCCGGCGTTGGTCGACCGGTTCAACAGCCTTGGCCGGTGGTAAAACCACCATCCAAAGTACTGCTGATAGGCCTATTTTCGCTATCGTTCGAACCGACATATCGCAGGCACTCCTTCGTGGATAGAACATGCGAAAGCCGTCTTGGGCACGCATGATCCTAGCGAATCTGGTCGACCCGCATTTGGTAAAAGATCTGATTGTCAAAGTCCGCAGCCTTTTGGGCGTAGGGATTGATCGTAAACTTTCCCGCTAACTTTAATTTAGTCAGGCTCGCTCGCACGGTCTGGCCCTTCGTCAAAGTTACTTCGATCATGTCCGTACTTCGCGGCTGGCCGCCGAAGCAACAGGTGCCAAGGTCTGGCACCAGGATAAACCGCCTTAGCAATCCCGAGCCTGACGAGGGGTGGATGTATCCTTTCAAAAATACGTTCTCGCCGTCAACTTCGATCGCCTTGCCCGACGGCACGTCCGGCAAAGGTTCGGGTTGTTGAAAGTCAAAAAACGACACCCGCGTGTAACCTTCGGGGACTTCGGTAGCGTAAATGTATGCGTGATTGGCTGAACCACCGACCAGCAGCAGGCCGTTCATCACCACACCAGCCACCGCCAAACCCTGGCCGCTGTATTCGTCCGGCCAGCGGGAAATCGCACGCAAACCGATCACCCCAAAGACGACTCCGACCACTGCAAAAGCCAGCATCGGCGCGAACGCCTGAATCAAACCGGGTAACGCCAAAAACACCATGAATAGCGAGGTAATCGCACCACGACTGAGCGCGCGGTAAGGGAAGTCGACCGGTTCGCTGTACGCCCCCAATTGAATCTCTGCTGACATTTTCTCTCGCCCAACCCCGTTCGTTTAAAGTCCCCGTACGATTGCACTATCCGTGCTGCTCAGCAAGAACGAGTCGACGCGTTCCTCCGCTGAGTATCAAGTACAACGATATCACCATCGTGGCAAATGCCATCAACGATACGACCACCATCTTAGCAAGGTTCGCCGGCGATACAGGGGGCATCGCGGCTGCGGGGTATCGACCCGAACCGCGAATTACAGGTAAAAAATCAACCACTGCGACCGTCTGTGCCGAGGCCAAACGGTCGTTCTTTTTTGGCATCCGGAAACTCGTGTCGGGCTGGGACGCAGGTTGTGGAATCGGGATTGGAAAAAATGAACTCGCACGCCGAATGCTATCGGGATCAATTTTCTGCAGCTTCTCCAGCGCCGCCTCGGCCTCGGGTTTCGGACACGCACGCAAATAATTGACGACGGGAACCCGCACCCAATTGTTGTCCTCCTCGGCTTCGACAAATAGGTTCACCAGACGATCGATCTGTGACCAGTCGCCCCATCGAGAAAGGTCCGGAATCACCAGGTCGGCCAGGTCCTTGCGGTCAAGAACCAGGTGCAACGACTTGACCAAAGCGGAACGCGGAATTTTGTCGGTTTCTGTGCCGTGAAAGCGGATCGCCATGATCGCGGCATAGGTGTCCGCGTAAGGTGCCTGTTTGTTAGCCAAGAATTGCTCGTTGACCAGTTCCAGCCCATCTTCGCCCGCCAGAATCAAGTAACAGGCGATCAGAGCGTCCAACCCCGAACGTGCGCTGGGTTCGGTGCCGGTAAGCATTTTTTCCAACATCGGCACATCGGACTTCGAACCGCAAACCCCAAGCATCGTCAAATAAAGGCGTTTGCGATCGGCAGGCATTTCCGGTTCTTGAATCCACGAAACCAGTTCAGCGTGATTCATGAACGGCTTGAGCGACTGCACAATCGGATACGGGGTGATCGCGAATTCATCGTAAGAATCGCGACTCAGCATCGGATCTTCGCTCTGCAAAAACTTTTGAAAGAACTTCAGTCGTTCCAAACCGTCGTCAGGTAATTGAGTCACGTTCAGCACATAAGCTTCGCTTTCCTTTGTCAGCGGCAAAGCAGACCACTGGATGTTTGGCGGATCGACGCCCGAAAGCATGAACCGCCGTCCAGCCTCCAGCTCGCCGAAATAAACAACCGTGACAAAGGTTTCCGCGGCGACATGCTCTTCGCCCTTCAACACACGGACCACCCGCATTTTCACTTCGCCAGATTCTTCGTTGCGAATCGACTCCAGCGTCGTCTCGGCAAGAACCACCGCATCCATCACACCAATCTCTTGGCGAATGGTCTGAGATACCGCACTGCAAAACGGACAGGCCAGCACGGGCTTCAACCAACTGCCCATGATGACGGAAAATACGAGCAAAAGTGTCAGTCCGCGAGTGGCGAATCGCTGGCGGCGAACGTTCGTGTGCAAAATGGTCATGAGCAAAAGTCGCATTCGATGATCGACGGATGGATCGAGATCGCTTGTAGGATCACTTTAGGATAAGGGTTCTTGAACCCTATTGTAGGCCGACCAAACGGTCTGGGTGAAGTGAACGCAGCATCCTTTTCATTAATTGATCGAACTCTGTGGCAGTTAATCGTGATCATTTGGGCATCACAATCGCTATTTTTTACTTAATCCTCATTCGATTTACCTAATCAGCATGTTACTGTAGGCCGTCCGGCGAAAGATCGACGCCGGCAACCCGCCCCGCCACTAACCCCTCTTCTTACCGACTTAGACTTCATGAACTCCTGGTCATACTATTCCTCACCGGCCATCGCGATCCGGTTTCGATACGTTGCCCTCGCTTCCGCCGGACGATTGCAGGCTTTACTCGCAGTCCTGTTGGCGATCGCGTTGACGATTTCGCTGGGTCAGCCCACGGTTTGCAACGCTGGTCAATCGGGTGCACAGGCTTCCGAGGATTCTGCGGAAAAGGATTCTGCGAACGATGTGCGTGTCATTACCTACAACATTCGCTTCCTGAATCGGGGTGACGGTCCCGATCACTGGGACAGCCGAGTTGACAGTGTTGCGGAAATGATCCGATCCGGTGATGTGATCGGTTTACAGGAGGCGACTCGCCCCCAAATCGACGACTTGTTGCAGCGTTTGCCGGAGTTCGATTGGTACGGCGTCGGCCGAGACGATGCGCGTGACGCGGGCGAGTTTTCGCCGATTTTCTGGCGAAAGGACCGATTCAAATCCGGCCAATCGGGCACCTTTTGGCTCGGCCCCGATACAACTGCGGTCGGTAAACCGGCGTGGGAAGCTCGTATTCCTCGAATTTGTTCCTGGGTCACGCTACAGCCGATCGCTGGCGACGGAAATCCAACGGGCGCTGCGTTCGCCGTCTTCAACACCCATTTTGACCACCAAAGCGGTCTGGCTAGGCTCAATTCGGCCAAGCTGATGCTCGAAAAAATAGCCGAAATTGCCGCAGATTTACCGGTCATCGTGATGGGTGACCTGAACTGCCGCCCCGATTCACAGCCAATCGCCGTTCTAACGGCTCCGTCGGCCAGTAACGACACGTCAAAGACGGTTCGTTTGGTCGACTCGATCACCCAAAGCGAGACTAAACCGCAGGGGCCGACTGGCACTTGGAACGGATTTAAACAAATCGATCCCGAAGGTCGTATCGATTATGTGCTCGTCCGTCCCAACTTTCCCCGAGTCCTTTCGCACTTGACAGCCGATCCGAAAACAGCCGCTGGACGATTTGCCAGTGACCATTTACCGGTGGTGGTTGTCGTACAACCCTAAGCCGGACCACCGATGGAGCGGATGCCCGAAAGCCGCGAAACGATCAAACCTGCATCGTTTCGCTCGCCACACGCATCACATTGCCGCCAAGGATTTTACGAATGTGATCATCGGTGTACCCTCGCTGTACCAACCCCACAGTGAAGAGCGGCCAATTGGTCCAAGCCAAACTGCGGGTCATCTCCGGAGTCGAGCGAAACGAATCAACCGGCCATAAGGTTCGAAAGTCGTCGCGTCGTTTTCGCATCGCAGGGACCTTGCGATTTTCTTCACCGCTGTTTTGTGCCGAATAAGCGACGTCAGTTCCGATGGCTACGTGATCGACGCCGAAATTCTTAGCAATATGGTCAATGTGATTGAGCAGCATGATTAAGTTGCCATCGCCCAGTAAAAATTGCGGGATACAACAAATGCCCACTAAACCACCGGTGTCACAGATCGCACGGATTACCTCATCAGGCTTGCTGCGGGGATGAGGCTTAGGATTCAATGCAGCACACGTTGTGTGGCTAGCGACAACAGGTTTCGATGACGCCTTTGCCGATTCTAAACTGGTCTTCCAGCCCGAGTGTGCGCAATCAGGTATCACGCCAATGCGATTCATCTCTTTAATTACCTCTCGACCAAAATCACTCAGCCCACCATCGGACGGTTCCCCGCTGCCATCACCTATCATGTTGCGGCGCTGATAGGTCAAGTGCATCATCCGAATCCCTAATTGATAGAAGATTCTTACGTAACGCAATTCGTCGGCTACCGAAATCCATTGCTGAGTTAACGGCACCCCGTTGCCTGTCATATAAAGACAATGTTGGCGATTCGCTTTAGCTTGTTCGATATCGCTGGGCACCGAAGCTTTAGAAACAAAGCCGCGCATCATGTCCGTTACAAATGTGAATCTCGCTAATCGTTTGATCAAGACCAGCGGATCTTGACACTCTTCGCCAGCATTCTGAAAAACACACGTCACACCCGATGCACGCCAAGCATCGCGATACTCTTGCTGTTGTACAGCGTCGGTAACACAACGCGTCATTGACATTTCTTCGCGCAGGTCCTTGATCTCCATATCCGAGGCCCCCGCTTCCACTTCCTTGGCGACCGCCGCACCGTCAATCGCCGCCCGTGGCGAAAACCCATAACTGTCAAAGACGATCGACTCGGCGTGCAACCTGATTCCTCGTTCAAGTTCACTCGCCGACGGCTTCAGCAACCCAAGCCCGACTTCGCGGGCCGCCGCGATGGTCGGGTTCAGTCGTTCGGTCAACCCTTTTACCGACGCATCGGGTCCAGAGCCGATGTCATCCGCCCAACCATTTGGGCTGCTTCCGGCATAACCGCCACACGTCAACAAACTGGCCAGCCGCAGAAATGATCGCCGCCCGACCGCTGATGCCCGTAATCTACTATCACTCATCTGAACACTTGTATCCAAAACTTGAAAACACCCAACGCACGATGACTCGCTGGCCTATCCAATCTGATGGCGCAGTCTACCAGAAACGAAAACGATTCTGATTCTGGTCCAGCGACGGATTCCTCGCATCGACCACCAGCAAAACGTGTACAGCCTCGCCGAACAAAGACAGCCTGGCGGAACAAAGACCACCTCGCCAAATAATTTTTCCACGACACAAGATGCGTCACTCAAGTCGGCCAATGCCTGGGAAGAATCAACCTGATGGCAATTTGGCAGATCCTCGCGTCGTCAAATTGACAGCAAAGATTCACCCTTAGCCCGAACGAATGCCTGCTCGAACGATTTATGCAGCGAAAATTCCGCAGAAACCGACAGGAAACATTCGCATATCAGTGCCGGCAAGTCAACAAGATGGGGGGCGAGGCACAGGCTTTGCGTAAAATGGAAATCAAAATCCAAATCGACCCATTTTCTCTAATCAAAAAAAACAGCCATAGGCCACCCTACCGATCGCGATCAAACCCACAAAAAGCACTGCCTAACAGTTGCAGACGAAAAAATCGTTAAACTTGTCTCAAAATCGCCAGATTGCTCATCTTGATCCGACAACGGATCAGGCAATCGGCACTTTACTCCGATTACATAAGCTGGGCGTGTCACAGCCGATGACATCCCGCCAGCGCCCACGACGCTACCGAATCCCCTCCCCGCTGGTTTCGTATGGATATCACCGACAACTCGCCCCAATGCCCGCTCGACCAGCCGCCTCCGGCTCGTCTTGAAACGTTCGTTGACATCGCGAAATGGCAAGCTGAACGCATCGCTGAGCACACAGGTTTCACTTTCCTGAATCCTGGCGAGGGCGCTTCGCAGTCGATTAACTACCAAACGCTGGATCAACGGATTCGGGCTGTCGCAGCCGTTTTGGCCCAAAATGGCCATCTTGGCCAACGCGTCTTGATTGTCCAACAGCCAGGTATTGAATACATCACGTCGCTGTTCGCTTGCATGTATGCCGGCATGGTGGCGGTGCCGGTCTATCCGTTGGACGTTTTTCGCCTGCGACATACGTTGCCACGATTGCAAGCGATCACTCGCGACGCCGACGCGCCGATCATGCTGACCAGCGGAGCGTCGATCGGCGGTGGGACCAGCGGTTCAAACGATCCGACCGATTCGCGATCGCCTGCCGGGCCGCTCTGGGAACTTTGCCGCCAAGCAGTGATTTTTACCGACGAAGTCGATTCGTCGATGGCGGCAGATTATCGCCACGTGAATGTCACCAACGACGACCTCGCAATCTTGCAGTACACGTCCGGAACGACCGACAATCCGCGTGGAGTCGCGCTTCGGCATCGCCACCTCCTAGCCAACGCTCAACAAATTTATCGCGAATACCATGTGCCCGACGCGGTTTGCGTTTTCTGGCTGCCGCCCTATCACGACATGGGATTAGTCGGCGGACTGCTGCTGCCAATGTTCGCCGGTCGACACAGCGTGTTGATGAGCCCGACGTCGTTTGTCCAGCAACCGCTAGCGTGGCTGCAAGCAATTTCGCATTACCGCGGAACGACTACGGCCAGCCCCAATTTCGGCTACGAGCTATGCCTCAAGAAAGTTGCCGACGATGCGTTGCAGTCGCTCGACCTGACCAGCCTGCGTGTAGCGATTTCGGGGGCCGAGCCGATTCGCGCAACGACCATGCGACGATTTTCAACTCGCTTTGCCGCTTGCGGGTTTCGATCTTCCGCATTCACACCCGCTTATGGCATGGCCGAAGCGACCTTGGCGATCACCGGCAAACCGCTCGAACACGAACCGGCCGCGATGCAGTTTTGCGCCGGTGCATTGCATGGCCCCGAACATCACGCGTTGCCAGTCGAATCCCTGGCCGATGCGCAATCGGTGGAGATCGTCAGCTGTGGCATGCCGCTGGATCGGACCGAGATCCGCATCGTCGACACGGAAACCCTGCGACCGGTTGACGATCAAACCGTCGGCGAGATTTGGGTGCGAGGCCCTTCGGTCGCTGACCATTATTGGGGCAGACCTGAGTTGTCAGCGGCGACATTCCAGGCTCGCCTTGCGCCTGATGCCGACCAGGACAGCCAAGCCCCCGCGGACACGAAACCATTTCTGCGCACCGGCGACTTAGGTTTTATCTACCAAGGCGAATTATTCGTTTCCGGTCGGTTGAAAGATCTGATCATCATCGCCGGCAGAAACTTTTTTGCTCACGAACTCGAAGCGGCAATTCAGTCTGCACATGAAGCTTTAAAGGTCGACGGCGGCGCAGCCTTCTCGGTCGCGTCTGGCGAATCCGGCGAAGAACGACTAGTGATCGTTCAAGAAATACTCAGACCCAAGAAGTTTTGCCAAGCGGAATTGATCGAGATTATCCGCACAACACTCGCTGAACAATTCGACCTGTCGCCCGTTGCGGTCGCGTTGGTCGTCGCGGGCAGTCTCAGCAAAACATCCAGCGGAAAATTGCAACGTGTCCTGTGCCGTACTCAATTCATCGCCGGCGAATTGCAAATTTTATCGCAGTGGAACGCGGCCAGCGGTACCCATGCTGGCGATTCAGATCATCCGGCCGAATCTAATAATAAGGATAAGTCCAGCAATGACTTGCCAGCAACTCATGCGAACGCCGATCCGATCAACGTTGCGGTTGCAGAAATTTGGTGCGAGGTCTTAGAAGTCAATCACGCCGAAGACTCGCAACATTTCCTCGACCTCGGCGGACACTCGCTTGCCGCAACCAGCCTGCTGGCCCGCATCCGTGAACGCATCGGTGTGGTGATCGACTTCGACACGCTCTTTCGCGCGCCACGCTTCGGCCAATTGGTCGAACAAGTCCAGCGATTAGTCGCCACTTCGCCGCAGTTGGTTCATGATGGTACTGTCGAACTTGCGCCGATTCGATCGATCACATCCGACGATCGCCTGCCACTGACCGCCACGCAGAATCGTTTCTGGTTGCTGGATCAACTCGATTTCCGACAAGCGTTTCTTTACGTCGAGACCACCTTCGCCATCGATGGCAAAGTCGATCTCAACCGTCTTAAAAACATCATCGGTGGATTACCCCAAGACCACGACGCCTTGCGACTGCGATTTGATGTCGACGATTTGGCCGAGCCTTTTCAAACGCTGGTCGATCAAGCCGAAATCGAAGTCGTGCTTCATGATCTGCGAACACCGGCACCACCCAACGAGACGATCATCCGATCGCGAATCGATCAGATAAGATCATCGATCACTAGCGAGCGGTTCGACTTGAAAACCGGTCCGCTTTTTCGCGCCGCGTTGATTCGTGTGACGGATGACAAGACATTGGTCGCGCTCGCCGGCCACCATATCATTTGCGACGGCACATCGATGGCGATCTTAGTAAACGAAATCGCCGATCGGTATAACGAAACAGAACTTCGAATTGATCAAGAAGCTAGGCATTCGTTCGTTCAACACCTATTGGCCGACGATAAAGCGTATCGATCCAATCAAAACACGTCGGACAATCGCGACACCGACGTTGCATACTGGGTCGAGCGCTTGAGTGATGCCCCGCACGATTCAAAACTGTCAGTTCCGCCACCTGAACCGCAACGGACTGGCATGGGGCCCCGTCATCATGCACCATCGCAGACTTGCAACACGACATTAAGCCCAGAAGCGACCGAGTTGCTGCACGCGCGCTGCCGAGAATGGCAGGTTACACCGTTCGAATTGGTTCTTGCGGCGTGGCATGCAACGCTGGCTCGATATTCGCAAAACGAAGACATGGTGCTGGGCGTCCCAATCGCCGGACGCGACCGCTGCCAACTTGAATCGATCGTCGGATGCTTTATTAACACCCTTCCGGTGAGACTGAAGGGGGCAGGTGACAATTCATTCGCATCGATGGTCACCACAGTCAGCGATGCTTGGCGATCCGACTTGCAACACGCAAGCGTTCCGCTTGACGCAATGATCCAAGAACTCGCAATCGATCGAACCATCGACCGCTTGCCATTGATCCAGCACTTGGTCTTGCACCAACCGCCGGTTCCCCAATCGCGGAGTTTTGGTGCAGCAAAATGCAACGATTTTAAATCGGCTTATTCAACTCTAGGTGCATACGATACCGCCCTTGTTTGCCAGTGGCACAGCGCCCCTTCCTCTGCGAAGCAAGGCCTCAAGTCGAAATTGGCGGTTGTCGATTTCACGCTCGCTCATTCACCCAATACGCTTGACCAACAAACTGGGGAATACCTGTTAGAAGGTTTTGTCGAATTGCTGTGTGCGGGGCTTCGCACGCCAGAGATCGAATCGTCGACACTTCCCATTGCAGGTCCGAAACTGCGAGCGTTTTTAGATCCGATTTGCCAATCCGAACACTCGCACCGAAACGGCCTTACCGTTTTAGACCTATTTCACCAACGGGTGAAACAATCGCCTGATCAAGTGGTGATCATCGATTCGGTCGGACCGATGACATTCGAACAGCTTGACCAACAATCGACACAACTTGCCCATGCATTGTGCCGTCGTGGTGTGACGCCACAATCGATTGTCGCGCTTCGTTTGGCCCGAAGTCGTCGTATCACGACAGCAGCGCTGGCGGTTTGGAAAACCGGTGCCGCCTACCTTCCGCTCGATCCGGCTTATCCCGAACAACGATTAGCCGACATCCTTGATGATGCGAAACCGCAGTGCATCTTGACCGACGACGAATACGCTTCAATGATCAGCGAATCAGAGCAAGACTGCAAAAATTATCCATTGCCGACAGTCACGTCCGATCAATTGGCCTACTTAATTTATACATCCGGATCGACCGGAAAACCTAAAGGCGTGATGATCGGCCATGCTAACTTGGCCAATGTTTTGCAAGCCTTCTCGAGCGGATATGGACTGCACCCCGGCCAGCGAATCTTGGCGTCGACGACCATGTCGTTTGACATTTCAATCCTGGAACTGTTTCTGCCATTGGCGATCGGTGCAACCAGTGTGATTGCATCGCACAGTTTGTCGGAAGACCCGGACGATATCTTGCATTGGTTGGCCGAACATCCGATTGACGTTGTTCAAGCGACGCCGTCGTCGATTCGGATGATGCTGAGCGCCGGATGGCAACCCCGTGCTGGTCAAACCGTTTGGTGTGGCGGTGAACCGATGCAGATCGATTTAGCGGCTGCATTGACCGATGCCGGTGTAAGCCTTTGGAACGTTTACGGCCCCACGGAAACGACCGTTTGGTCATTGGCAACTCGGATTTCCAGTCCTGTTGCCCAGCCGATTTCGATCGGCCGCCCCATCAATTCGACGACAATTCGGATCGTCGATGCCAGCGGTCGCGATTGCCCAGTCGGCGTTACCGGCGAACTGTGGATCGGCGGCAGCGGCGTTGGACGCGGTTATTGGAATCGTGACGAGTTGACCAGCGATCGTTTCGTCGACACACCATCGCACGGCCGCATGTACCGCACCGGCGACTTGGTGCGCGTCAGGCCGTGCGGCTCGGTCGAGTTTCTAGGTCGCTCGGACCGCCAAGTTAAAATCCGTGGCCATCGTGTCGAGTTGGGCGAAATCGAATCGGTGTTGAATCGCAGCGACGAAGTTTCCGAGGCGGCGGTCGTGTTGATTGATATCAACCAAGACGATTCCCGGCTGGTCGGTTTCTTTCGGCCCAGCGGAAAGTCGCATGTCGATCCTCAATCGCCAGTGACAACGACAACCGAAAGGTTAAAACAACTGCTTGCTGCCGAATTGCCACCCCACATGATTCCGGTTTCGCTGATCCCGCTGAGCGAGATTCCACACACTCCGGCCGGAAAAATCGACTACAAACGGCTGCCGCTGGAAAGCTGTTTGACAAGTCTGATCTTGCAAGACGATTCGACAACCGACCGCCCGGCAACTGTCCTTCCACGAACCGAAACCGAGTCTGCGATTGCAAAGATTTGGGCTGAGGTTCTTGGTATGCCTGACGTGTCAGTGCATGAAAGTTTCTTCCATCTCGGAGGGCACTCGTTGATGGCGGCACAAGTGTTTGCGCGAATCCGAGTACGACTGGGCATCCAGTTACCGCTTCGGGAAATCTATAATCATCCGACGATCGCCGGCTTGGCCACATTGGTTGACGATGCCAGGGAGCTGCGTGCTGGCAGCGATACTGATACGAAGATCGTGGCAGTCGATCCGGTCGCCGACCGCGACTCTTTGGCTGCGTACATGCATCGCAAAGCGACGTTGGGGGCGCTGAACACCAACGATCCGTCAATACACGGATCTCAACCGCTTTCGCCAGCAGAACAACGGTTATGGTTTGTCGATCAATTAGAACCGAACCATCCGTTTTATAATCTTCCACTTGCCGCCATTGTCCAAGGGCCATTAAACACAGATT
>DIUH01000323.1:0-780 GCA_002428205.1 Planctomycetaceae bacterium UBA6163 | reverse complement strand
ATGCGATCCTGATTGTGATGCATCACATCATCTCCGACGGATGGTCGATGTCAGTAATGATGCGCGAGCTTGCGGAGTTCTATCGGGCGCGTGTCGAGTCGACTGTGCCAAACTTGAATGCGCTAAACGTAACGTACACCGACTATGCCGCTTGGCAACATGATTATTTAACGCCCCAGCGGATCGAACCGACGTTAGATTTTTGGAAGAATCGGCTTTCAGGCAGCATTGAAACGCTTGACCTGCCGACCGATTTTTCACGCCCTGCCGAGCAAGATTTCGAAGGCGCGACACGGCCGATTCATTTGCCCGGTGAGCTGTCAGTTCGGTTGACGCGGTTGGCCGACAGCCTGCAGGTCACACCATTTTCGATTCTGTTGGCCGCTTATGGTTTGTTGCTTTCACGACTATCGGGCCAGCGCGACCTAACGGTCGGCACCGCTGTTGCCAATCGTACCGAACCGGCGATTGAAGACCTTATCGGTTTCTTTGTGAACACCGTTGTGGTGCGCCAACAATCCGAAGGTACCGAGTCATTTGCCCATTGGGTGCGCAAGGTTCACGAGGTTGCATCGGAAGCGATTGAGCACCAGGAGGTTGCATTTGAACAAGTGGTCGCGCGGTTGGCGAAGCAACGCGATCGCAGCCATTCGCCACTCTTTCAAGCGGCATTCGTACTTCAAAACACGCCCGACGCGTTGGTCGCAGCCGAAGGGTTGACGATCCTGCCGATCGCGGTCGACAACGGCACCACAAAGTATGACTTGACGCTGTTCTTGT
>DIUH01000118.1 GCA_002428205.1 Planctomycetaceae bacterium UBA6163 | reverse complement strand
GTTTGGCGATTATAACGTTTACCATTACATCGAGGGCAGACAACGAACAGATCACTTAAAAAGTTCATCTCAATCTTCTGAACGCCTTGCCCTTTGCATGCATCACATCGTCCCGCTGCGGCATTAAAGCTGAATCGGTTGGCAAGAAATCCGCGTTGTTTGGCTTCGCGCGTTGCGGCGAACACCTTGCGAATTTCGTCCAGGACACCGCAGTAGGTTGCTGGGCAACTGCGTGGGCCACGCCCGATTGGACGTTGATCGATTTGAATCAGTTTTTCGATAAGGTGAGTACCGTGGATCGATTGATAGCTTGCTTGGGCGTGAAAATCGATGGAATCATCTTCTTCATCCGCTGGTTGGTTAGGATTGATGTTCAGCCGCGATCGGATAGCCCGCGCCAGCGTGTCATTGATTAGGGAACTTTTGCCGCTGCCCGATACACCGGCAACTGCAACCAGCAAGCCAAGCGGAAATCGTGCCGTGATATTCTTAAGATTGTGGGTCGTTACGCCGGTCAGTTCCAGCCAGCGATCATCCACTGGGGGCCGTCTTTTCGAGGGATAGGGAACCGACAATTGTCCCGACAGATAAGGTCCGGTTACTGAACAAGGATCGGCGGCCACCTCTTCAAAAGTTCCTTCAGCAATGATTTGGCCACCTTCGGGCCCCGCACCTGGGCCCATGTCGACGATCCGATCCGCCGCTCGCATCATCGACTCGTCATGCTCGACAACCACAACGGTGTTGCCTTGCAGTTGCAAGTTTTTAATCGATTCAATCAAACGGTCATTGTCGATCGGGTGCAGGCCAATCGATGGCTCATCAAGCACATAGCAGACACCAACCAGTCCTGATCCGAGGCTGGTTGCTAGTCGAACTCGCTGCAATTCTCCGCCGCTGAGCGTGATCGCGGGGCGGTCGAGTGAAAGGTAGTGCAACCCGACGGAATCTAGAAAGCGTAGCCGTTGGACAATTTCGGCCACAATGGTTTCAGCGATCAAACCTGATCGTTTGCCTAATTGAGCTTTTAAGGATAGGAACCAATCGATCGATTCGCGGATCGGCAACGCAGTGGTTGCAGCGATGTTTTGCTCGCCCAACGTGACGGCTAACGCTTCGGGGCGTAGTCGCCCGCCATCACATGCGGGACATCGACTGGCGTCCTTGGTCCCGATTCCGTCACAATTCGGACACGCCCCATAGGGGCTGTTGAAGCTGAATGTTCGCGGTTCGAGTTCCTGAAAACTCTTGCCACAACCCGGGCAAGCATACAATGTACTGAGCAGTTGTTCTTGCCACTGTGAGTCACCGGGCGCCATGGCCAAGACTGTCATCACGCCGCCGCCGGTTCTTAATGCCGTTTGTGCCGACTCGATCAGGCGGTTTTCATTGCCGGGTCGAATCACTAGGCGATCAACAACGGCATCGATGGTGTGGAGTTTTCGAGCGGAGATCTCGGGCAGATCTTCTAAAGCATAAATCTGGCCGTCGACGCGCGCTCGCAGCCAGCCGTTTGCCCGGATCTGGTCAAAGACTTCTCGATGGTTTCCTCGTCGCCCGCGGACCATCGGGGCGAGCAGCACCAACTTGGTTTCCGGTTCATAGCTTTGGATCGTCTCCAAAATCTGATCAGCGGACTGTTGCGCGATCGCCGAACCACAATCGGTGCAGTGTGGCACGCCGGCACGAGCATACAACAGTCGCAGGTAATCGTAGACTTCGGTAACCGTTGCAACCGTGCTTCGCGGATGTGTGGCACCGGCTTTCTGGTCAATGCAAAGCGTCGGTTGCAATCCGTCCACATGCTCGACATCGGGACGCGGAATCTGCGCTAAGAACTGGCGAGCATACGCCGACAAACTTTCGATGTATTGTCGTTGGCCTTCGGCGAACAGCGTATCAAACGCAAGCGAACTTTTTCCGCTGCCCGACACTCCCGTGATGACGGTCATTTGGCCGTGCGGCAAGTCGAGACTGACGCCCTTAAGGTTATGAACCCGGGAGCCACGAATGCGGATCGATGATTGAGCGACGGCGCTAGCCATTTCTATGCCTGTTCAGTCGCTTGTGCGACGAATTGTTTGTCAAGGCGATGTGAGTGAAACCCGCCCAATGGTAAGTTTTCTGCGGCCAAATCGAGCAAGTGTTGATGGTGGGTAAACAAGATTACTTGTGTCCGAGTGGACATCTCCGAAAGTATTTTCAATGCCGCCGCGGCGCGATCGTCGTCGAATTGAACCAGACAATCGTCCACGATCAAAGGGATCGGATTGTGTGTGTTCAAATGCACTTCAAGGCTGGCAAGACGCAGCGAAAGGTAAAGCGCATCGGCCGTTCCGTCACTCATCAGTTGCGCCACCACCGACGATTTTGAATTCGGCCGCAGCCCCATCAGCCTAGGTTGGTCTTTATCATCAAATACGATTTGCAAAGCTTCATATTCGCCATCGGTCAATCGACTAAAGTACTTCGATGCTAGGCTAAGCACGGGGCCTTCATTGTTTTCTCGATAATGATCAATCGCTCGCTTCAAAGCATCTTCCGCGATCGTCAGTTCGGCATAACGGTTTGCATGACGACGCATTGCGGCCAGCAAGTTTTGCCGTTCTTGTTGAATGGTTGCGGCCTGGTCACTGGCGTCCATCTGCTCGACTTCGCCACGCAATCTGCCGACGGTTTCAAGTGCCGCGGCCCATCGCTGTTGCAAACGTTCCAGTTCGGCTTCCGACTTGGAAAGTTCGATTTCCAGCGAAGCTGGGTCTTGTTCAGAAGCATGTTCTATGAAGGCATCAAGCGGTTCCGCACCAGCAAGTGCTCGCAGTTGTTGGTCGATGGTTTGTAAGTCTCGGTCAAGCTCACGACGCTTTGCGGATGTTTGCTCGATAGCTGGTAATTCAGAAACGTCATCTGCCCCCGCTTCGATACACAGGACATGCAATTGAGCCAGCAACGATCGTTCATCTTCACTGGCCACGCGGATCTTTTGCTCTAATGCTTCGACATGCTGGTCCAACAACTCTCGTTCATTATCACCCTTCTGAAATTCTTCGGATTGACTTGACAATTGTTTTACGAAACTCGTCAGATCTTCCTGAGCAAGGTCGATCTCAAGTTGACTGGCGATGGCCTCGACGCGACTGTGATAATCGTGTTGATTGCGTTTAAGCGTTTGCAATGATGCCGTGATTGAATCTCGCTTTTGACGCAGCAGTTGTACTTCGTCGATTTGGCGGATAATCCCATGAATATCTTTTGGGTTTGCCGACGGCGTGACAGCGATTTGAGATAACAATTCATGCCACTGGTCTTGCCACTGTTGATATTGCCGCTCGTGTTTTTTCAGATCCGCGAGTGATTTTGTGAGCGCAACCTCAACTCGTTTGAGCTCATCTTCGCAAAGTGTTCGGTCGTTGATTCGACGGATCGCGGCATCTTTGCACAGTGTCGCGAGCGAATAAACCTCGGTCAGGTCCGAAGTTGGCTGTGCTGGCGGTTTGTCTTGCAACGATTCGCCGGCCAATCGCATCGTTGTCAACAATTGGACGACGGCACGGTCGACTGCCGCTTGCGCGGAGGATACGGTCGCGGATTTATCATCCCATGCGGTGATCAGTTTCTTGAGTGTCGCCAGGTTTGCAAGCCACACTTGCATTTCATCGGGAGTTCCCGCAACGACTTGATACGCACGCCACAGTTCATTCCAAGCCATGACCGCGGCATCGAGATTCTGTTGTGCCATACGATGACATTCGATTGCCAGGTCGACTTGACGTTTTGACTTCGCGACCTCCTCAGATAGACGTTTATGACGCATCACTTGGTCATACGCCTGGTGCAACTGGTCAGTAATTTGATCAGCAACGCGAATCTGTTTTTCCAGCGATTCTACAACCGCTGCATCGATTGTCTCACCGTTTCGAGCCAAGCCCAGCAACATTGCGACTGTCGTGTCACGCTCGCGTCTTGCTACCTCGCGTCGCTCGGGTGTCGGCAACTCGGAATCACAGGCAAATTCTTGATAGATCGCTTGCGATTCTCTTAATTTTTCCTGATCGGTTGCTAGTGCGACCAGACGTTTATGCAATTCCGTTTTTGCCTCTGAAATCGCGGTCGCCAGTCTCGCGATCTCAGATTCTGGTGGCGGCAGGTACCGCCGGACGTCATCCACCGTTCCCGAAAAACCTCGCAAGCCAGTCAATGAATCGTTCACCGCGCGCAGCGTTTTTTGTTCTTCATCGCGACACTTTGCGACAAAGTCGATCAGGAGGCGTGGTTTGCCGATATCTGCAATCGCGTCGACGAGCGGTGTGATGTCAGGGTTTGGTGGCATCTGCGCCAGCTTTTCAGCGATCTCCGCTTTCGATTGTTTCAGCGTCGCGATGTTGTCTTGAGTCGACTGGATGCTTTCTATCAACCCGCCATAGCGAGTGACCAGCGCGTCGATATCTTTTCGAATGGTCTCCGAAATGGCAAATTCATCAACGTTTTCGCGGAGGACAGTATCGGCGGGATCAAAAGCGTCTGAAGCGGTCTGGCCGAACCGTTTGATTGCGGCGGTAATTTGCGACTGGGTCTCTGAAAGATCGACGCTCAGTTGGTGGACTTGTTTCTGGCCTGAAACCACCTCGCTCAATTCGTTCATTAATGACTTGATCGTCGGCGCGGCGTTTGTCCATCGATCATCAACGTGTAATTGTTCCCGACGCTGTTGCAGTTCCGTGATATGATCACGAAATGACTCCAATTGTTTGGATGCAGCATGCCATTTAGTTTCCAGATTCCGTCGCTTGGCGATGAAGTCATCATCTAATAGGGGCGTCGATCCGATCGATGTGCGCAATTGAGTGACGATGTTTTGGCGATCGGGCAGCAACGCGTGTGCCTTCAGACAAGCCTTCATCAAACGGTTAGCTTGCGTTTGGGACTTAAGCTGTTGCTCGGTCTGGCTGGCATCGATGACCGCTTGATCGAGTTCTTTGTGTTTGCTGTCGTATTGGCTGGGCAACAATCGGCAATCGCGCAGTTGCTTGTCGGTTTCGGCGAATCGGGCGATTAACTTATTGATTGTGCCGGCAGAACCGCGTTCGATAAACAGCTCGCGTCGATCCTTTTCAAGCAGTGCTCGCGCGGCGCGAAGGGTGCCTGTGCCGGTGCCGGCGGCAAACAGCATTTCACCAAGGTCTCCGCCGCCATCAAGAATCGCGCGCCCACCGGCGACGAGTTCTTTGTGGCTGAGTCCGAACTGGCGTGAAAAGGTTTCGGCGTCGACGCCTCGCAACATAGCGGCAAGTTTCGACGGATCGACTTCGTCCGCTCCATCGGGTGTCAACAACGTTTTCGTCTTACCACGACGACGCACACACTGGATAACTTCGCCGGTTGCCGCGTCGCGAAATTGTCCACCGATCCGCATCGCGGAATAGGCATGGATAAAATTGTCGTCAGATCGTTGCGGCATTCCGAACAACAGCGAATGGATCGCTCGCATGCTGGTCGATTTACCCGATTCATTGGGGCCATAAACGATATGAAAACGATTGGGACCGGCGGCTAGGTCGAGCACGGCGCCGGTGAATTGGCCAAAGGCAATCAGGTCAAGACGTTCGATGATCAAGTTGCGTCCTCCAATGTTTGCAATCGATTGATCAATTCAGGTTCAACCTGATCGATCCATTGTGAAATGTTCGCAGGCGTATCACTGCGAAGTGGTTGCGAATCATCTCGCATCAAATGATCGGGCAGTTTGCTCCAAAGCGGTTTCAGCAGGCCAGGTATCGAATCTCGGATCTCCTGATTTTCACGATACTGATGCAACACATGATGCAGTGAGGCATACGGCCCTTCTGCACCGGCGCTGATCACGACCCGATTTTCGCCGGTTGCCGAGGCCCTTTGGGTGCGAAGCCTTAGTTGTTCGATCCAGACTCGACCACCTCCGTGCTGTAAAGCGATCGCGCGCAATTGGTTTTCCAGCCCAAACGCATCTCGGTGGTAAGCGTCATGAAACTTAGTTTTTCCTGAAACACGAACGCGAACCGCGATGGGACGATGGGCGGATTCGTCGAGTTGCGTCTTTAGCCACGTGGTGAACTCGGCAAACAAATCATCGATCTCATTGGCGTTGGTAGCGTCATAAGTCATCACTGCCCAGCGGGTCACGTCTAGCGGATGGAAGGTTGACGAGATTTGGTTCGACGAATCGACCGATAGGATCATGCAACCTTTCGCGCCTGTTTCGCGAATATGACGGCCTTGGATGTTGCCTGAGAAGACGATCGGTGCTTGATCGGCAAGGTGACATTGGCGGCGATCATGGATGTGTCCCAATGCCCAATAATCATAGCCTTTGGTAAGAAGTTTATCGGGACTTGTTGGTGCATAGGGTTGATGCCCATCGGATCCCGTTAGACATGTGTGCAGCAAGCCTAAGTTAAAATAGCCAGGAATCGCTGAAGGATATTCGCGGGAGAGGTCTTCCATAACGGCTTTTGTTGCGAAAGAACGGCCGTGAACCGCCACACCGATCGAATCGAATACCCTGCGATCGACCGCGGCGTGGTCGAGCATGATCGCCGAACCGTCGGGGTTGTCGGGCAATCGCAGCGTTTGTGTCATCAGCAGAGCCGCATCGTGGTTACCGCGGATCACGACGATCGGTATTCCGGCGGCACGCAATCGCGACGCTTGGCCGACGAAAAACAGGCCCGTGTGGGCATCGTCCCAGTCGCCATCGTAAAGGTCGCCTGCGATGACTACCAAATCGACTTGTTGTGAAATGGCGAGATTGACCAAATTGGCGAGGGCAACTCGGGTAGCGCCGCGAAACTGATCAACGGGTGCATCGGGGTACGCTTCTAGGTTTTGCATCGGGCTGTCGAGGTGAATGTCGGCGGCGTGCAAAATCTTTCGAATACTCATTGTTAGTATGGATCACTGGGTTGGTTGTCAAACAGATGCAGATGTTTCTCTTATACATCCCGACGATTGTTTTCATTGTGGGATGTGGTCAAACGCATGAGGCAACAGTTCAGAGAGTTGATAGATTTTTCGCTGTTCGGATTGGGCATCCACGCAGATAACCAATAGGTCGTGGCCGAACTCGGATAAGAATTGGCGACAGGCACCGCAGGGCGACACGCCGCCTTTGGATGCGATCGCGATCGCGTGCCAGCGACGTTTCTGGGTTGTGACGGCGGCGGCGGCGGCAACACGCTCGGCGCAGATGGTAAGTGAAAAGCTGGCGTTTTCGATGTTGCAACCGATGAACACCTCACCACCGTCGGCCAGCAGCGCCGCACCGACTTGAAAGTTGCTGTAGGGGGCATGGGCGCGCAATCGTACGTCGAGCGCGGCACTGACAAGCGAGTCAATCGTCGCAGGATCATTCATTAACGTTGATGGGTTCACCGCGCTGCCTTTTAAGATTCGTGAACGATGGTGTCGATGATTAAAGGTCTTGGGGCGACCGGTTCAGGGGTTAACGTGATCGCGTTTCGAAGTTCGCTGGTCAGATTCGCTGCATTGTTTTTGTTGTAGATTTTTATCAGTGGCTGGCCGCGATCGATTTTGTCTCCGATCCGAACCAGAACTTCTAGTCCGACCTCAGGGTCGATTGAATCTTCCGCTTTGCGGCGACCGCCACCCATTTCGACGACACTGCGGCCAAGTCTTTCGCAGTCGAGTGATTCGACAAAACCGGAATCTTGGGCGACGACTTCGCTGGCGGGTGCCAGTGGCAGTGGACCGGAAATCGATCCTCCTTGGGCGGCGATCATTTTAAAGAATCGTTCTTTCGCCGCACCGCTGCGCAGCGATTCCCAAAGTGCGTCTCGGGCTTCGGTTAACGTCTTATAACGTTTGCAATCGACTAAGGCGTGTGCACACAACTGGACGGTCAATTCGTTGACTTCGTGTGGCCCAGTCCCTTCGAGGCATTCCAACGTTTCGTTCACTTCGACCGCGTTGCCCACCGCCATGCCGAGCGGTTGGTCCATGTCGGTCAACAGTGCTGTTGTCGGCAGGCCAGCCTTCGCGCCGGTCTTTACCAAGGAATCCGCTAAGGCGGTGGCCTGCTGGCGATCTTTCATGAAGGCTGCGGAACCGACCTTTACATCCATGACTAAATGGTCGAGCGACGCGGCGAGCTTTTTTGAAAGGATGCTGGCCGTGATCAGTGGGATCGATTCGACGGTCGCTGTGACATCTCGCAGCGCATACAGTCGTCGATCCGCAGGGGCGATTTGATCACTGGCACCGATGATGAAGCAACCGATCGAGTCGAGTTGGCGATCGCGGCGATTATCATCAAGTTGGAACGTAAAGCCGGGTATCGACTCGAGCTTATCAAGTGTGCCACCGGTCAATCCGAGTCCCCGACCGCTGACCATCGGGACGAGTACGTCGTGGCAGGCGAGCAACGGCGCGAGGATAAGCGAAACCTTATCACCCAATCCGCCGGTGCTGTGTTTGTCGACTCGTGGCCTATCGCTTTGAACATGGCTGTGGTGATCCCGAGGCAAGCGGACGCCGCTGTCGAGCATTGCGAGTGTCAGTGCAGCGGTCTCTGCGGCGGTCATGCCACGAAAAAAAACGGCCATCGCAAAAGCCGTCATTTGGTAATCAGCGACCGAATGTTGAACAAAACCCTGGACCAGAAACTGAATCTCGGCTTCGCTCAACTCTTTGCCGTCACGTTTCTTGGCCAGAATGGATGCTGGAAGCATATCGCCTCGATGGTTTATGAACAAAAATCCAGTATAGCAATGGTTGCGGTTTCGGCGACCCGAGCCAGCAGCATTGCCGCAGACATCGCCGCGGACGTTATAGTGACCGATTGGCGAGAGGGCGTGAACCAGACCGTGACGCTTCATGCCGAGAAGCAATTGTGTCGTTTTGACGAGGTTACAAGCAGTGATGCGTAGATTGATCGGATTGACAACTTTTTTGTTGGGTGTTTCGCTTGGCGTAGTCGGCCGGAGCCAGTCCGAAGAACCGTCGGCGGCCGTCCAAGCCGGGCCGCGAGCGTTGTCGCGCGCATTTCGATTGGCCGCAGCGAAGGCGACCGAGTCTGTGGTAACGGTTTATGCGTATGGCCAGACCGCTGGCACGGATTCCGGCCCGGACAAACCGGCCCCGGCAGATGTGTTTGGCCGGGACTCCGAGGCGAACGAAAATGATAGCGCCGGCCCGACACCGCCGCCGCGAGCCGGTTCTAGCGGACAAGAACTGGTTGTCTCGGGGTTGGGTAGCGGCGTTATCTTTTCGGCTGATGGGTTAGTTGTCACCAACAATCATGTCGTTGCCGGTGCACAGCGCGTGGTGATCCAATTATTCGACCAGACCGAGTTGGAGGTCCAAAAGGTGAGCGGCGATGCGGACAGCGACATTGCCGTTTTACGGGTCCAATCGCCTGAACCGTTGAAGGCGGCGACGCTTGGCAATTCGGAATCGCTTGAAATCGGTGACTGGGTGCTGGCAATTGGCAGTCCGTTTAAACTCGAGGCGACGGTTAGCGCCGGGATTATCAGTGCGAAGAATCGAACGATCTTTCGCATCCGACGTGGCAGGTTGTTGCAAACCGATGCGGCGATCAACCCGGGCAATTCCGGAGGTGCGTTGATCGACCTGGACGGCGACGTGATTGGGATCAACACCGCGATCGCGACGCGAAGCGGGGCTTATCAGGGAATTGGGTTTGCGATTCCGATCAGCCAGGTGGCTTGGATCGCGGACGAATTGGCAACACACGGGAAAGTGCGACGGGCTGCGATGGGAATCCGGCTGGCAGATCTAAACAAGCCGGTCGCAACGAAGTTGAACTTGCCGATCGGGATGGGCGTGTTGGTTTACCAGGTGATTGGCAAGAGTGCTGCCGCACAAGCTGGGATCGAACCTTTGGATGTAATTATCGAATTCGCCGGTGAACGTGTCCGCCAAGCGAGTGACCTGCAGGAGATTGTCGAACGAAAGCCGATCGGAAGCCTCCAAAAAGTGAAGGTGGCTCGGGGGCCACAGGAGATCGACTTGGAAGTTCGCTTGGCACCTAGCGAAGACCCCACGGAAACATCCGACAAGTCCGGAAACCCTGAGCGGACGGGCGTCCCGAAATAGTGTTCACATGACCAGACTCGTTTGCGGCGATTGTTTCGCGAGCGTTGCGCAGCCCACAGTGGTGGTTGCCGCTTAGGTGCATTCGTGGGTGCCTTGTGCTCCGTTTTGGAATCGCGATTTCGGTGATCAGGGGGGAGGTGTGTCCAATCGGTATTAGCGCGAGCCCCATAAAAGCTTGAAGCGCAACGGCTTGTAGGGAGCACCGGTTCGGTACCGATTTTAGCGAAACGCGCGAAAGCGACGGCAGGTGCGGGGCGGATATGGTCCTCGATCAGCGTTTCTGGCTGGAATAGCCGCAAGGCCCTGTATACATTGACGGGGCCTTGCGCCGGGTCCACCCGGCGGAGATGCTAGCTTGTCCGACTCACTCTTGAACAAACTTATATGAGTCTGAAACCCACTCAGCCTGAACAGTCGTTGGAAGCTGATGCTCGTCAAGGTAGCGAGCGTGTGCAGGCGAACGGATTCACCGATGGTCCGTCAGATTCCCGGCAATCCATTGTGCGTCCGGCATCGGATTATCGACAAACCGATTACCGGGGGATGGATTACCGTACCATGGACTACCGCGCGATGGATTATCGCGCGATGGATTATCGCGGCACCGACTATCGCGGCGTAGTTCCAGATGGCGAGGTTTCCGAAGAGGGAATTGATTGGGTAGGCGCATTGTGGCGGTATCGTTACGCCTTACTGATTCCGACTTTGGTGGGCATCGCATTAGCTGCGGCTTTTTTCACAACACGACCGAACTATTATCGATCCACGGCGCGATTAGTCGTTGAGAGCGATCGGCCGACGGTTTTGGATGCCAATTCGGGGGAAGTGGTCAGCGGTGTTCCTCCGGCCGAACTCTTGCTGATGCAATTGCAATCCGAACAGGTGTTGGATTTTGCCGCCAACCACCCGCTATTGGCTGACCCGGCGGCATCCATGTCGCGCGGTGAATTGCTGGAATTGTTGGCCCTGGGAATCGTTTTTGAAAACGGTTTACAGGGGACACGCTCTGATAATGCGACCGCTTTTCTGCTGCACTTTGACCATACCGACCCGCAATTCGCGATGAACGCCGTTGCGGCTCTCAGTGCCGGGTTGCAGAACTACTTCACCGAACGTTCCGAAACATCGGTGACCGAGCTGAAGCGTTTAATCACGACGGCTAAGGACAAGCTGTTGCCGGATTACAACCAGATCGAGACTGAGTACCGAGCTTTTCGTGAAAACACGGAGCTGACGTGGGACAAGACGGGGATGATGATTAACCCGTATCGCGAAAAACAATTAGCTTTACAAAGTCGTCGTTTGCAGTTGGAGGATCAATTGCGAGATTTGGGAACGAAGATGGCTGCACTGCGCAGCACCATCGAGTCGACCCAAAATCCGTTGTTGGTGGTTGAGGTCGCACGCCAATTGCTGGGCGATGAAATCGGATCCGTGCGGACTTTATTGGAGGACGATAAACGCACGGTCAGTGACCGAGCGATTCAAGACGAGGATTTTTCGTTGGCTTCGATCAGCATCGAACGAACGTTGCTACCGCTGGAAGTCGAACGCGAGCAGTTTGCTGCGCAATTCGGTGCTGGTCACCCTTCGGTCCGCCAGCTTGATCAACGGATTGCTGCGATGCGAGAGAAGTTGCACGAGGTGACGGCTCAAGAAACGACTCGCAAGTTGGAACTGCGCCGCGAACTCGAGTCGCCATCGGGTGATGAGCTAAAGGCACGGATTGCTCAAGCGGAATTGTCGGTTCAAGGTTTTGTAACCGCGCTAGAGACTCGCGAAACGGTGCTGCGGGCTCAAATGAAAATGATCGACGACCAGAATCTCCGACTGGGCGACGAAGCGACGAAGCTAGCCAAAGCCGAGAGCGACAATGAAATGTATCTTCGCAAGCTTGATCGTGCCCAGAAACTGTTGGATCAGGTCGAAGAACAGATGACGCGAATCAATTTGGCCAACCAGGACTCTTCGATCAAGGTGACGGAACTGAACAGGCCAAGTCTGCCGGTTTTGGTATCACCAATCTTGCTCAAGTTTTTGGCGGTCGGAACCTTATTGGGCGGCTTAACCGGCTTGGGGTTGGTCTACCTGTTGGAGAGCAAGTCACGGACATTCCGGAACTCGGAGGAGATTGCCCGGACGCTTGGCTTGCGAGTTTTGGCGCACATTCCGGTCGATACACAGAAGTTGCCGAAATTGGTCAAAGGCGAAGTTTATCCCTACCAGGATATCGATCCGGGGCTGTCTAGCATTCACCGGCCTCACTCGATGACGTCGGAATCCGTTAGGCGTTTGCGGACTTCGGTGTTGTTTGAAGCTGCGGCAACAGGGGCGAAGGTGATCCAAATTTCGAGCCCAATCCCCGAAGACGGCAAGAGCACGCTTGCCGGTAACTTGGCCATTTCGATCGCCCAAACCGGTAAGACGGTCGTCTTGTTGGACGCGGACTTGCGACGCCCCCAAACAAGTTCGTCATTCACGACAGCCCATTTGCCGGGTTTGACGGAGTTGATCGATGGCGGTTACGGCCCCGAGGAAGTGATTCACCCGACGGCAATCCAGAATCTTCTGGTGGTTCCAAGCGGGCCGATTCCGGCTAATCCAGCCGAAGCGCTCAGCATGCCGCAGTTTGCCGATTTCCTTGATTGGCTTCGCCAGCGATACGATTACATCATCGTTGACACTCCGCCGTTAATGGTGGTAACCGACCCAACGATTGTCGCCGCGAATGTCGATGGCATTGTGATGACGTTTCGGGTACGTCGTGGATGTCGGCCGCAAGCCAAGGAATCGGCCGCTATTTTGCGGTCGATCGGCAAACCGGTGTTTGGTTGTGTCGTCAATCGTGTTGATGACAGTTCGACCGGTTCGGGTTACGTCGACCACCAGGCGAGTGCGTATTACCACGGGCGTCGGTACACCCAATTTTCGCCTGGATCGACGCCAGATGGCAAGAAGTCCGGAAAATCGAAAGAGTTTGTCATCACTGGCAATCGCCAATCAAAGATGAACACGGGCCCATCAAACAGTAGCGTGGCGACTGAGGTGGGTTCGGACTCGCAAGTTTAAATCGCCGGCAACTTGACCAGCGATTTCGCGGCGCTCTTTCCCTTGCCGTTGACAGACCTAGAATCGCGGAGCCCCGGTTGCGCGACCAACATTGGCGTCGCGGGCTTGGAATATCTGACGTGAGCGTTGCGGTTGAAACGGCTTGACGTTGGCCGATCCGCGAACAATCTTTGGCTGGTATGACATGCTGGACTGCGAGTTAATCGGCTCGTCGTAATGAACCTCATGCGGTTCACTCATGGGAACCGTATCCATCATCATGCCATGGTGATGGCCACCGACACTATGGCCACCGCAACTGCTGCAGCCCGAATCACAGCTTTCCATACCACAACTCGGCCCGCGATGGCCGCGTCCGCCGAGGTTGTCACATCCGGCATTTGGACACCCGACCGGCGGTGGATCACAGCGGTAACCCCAAATGCTCTTGAACCCGCTGAAGATCGGACGACACGAGTGACAACTCTGCCCCTGGAAATTGCCGCAACTGTCGCAAGGGTCTGTGCAGGATGGCGGATGGTTGATCCATTCATCAAAGTAACGCTCACCACATCCGTTGCAAGAATCACCACATGACGAACCGCAGTGGCCGTGAGAGGCTACGATCGGACCGTTGCATCCCATCGGTCCGCAAGCCATCGGGCCTACGCAACCGGATCCCAGAACAAGGATCACCAGGCACACTGCTAGCAGAGTGAATGAACGATTGGGGGCATAAGTCGGCATAACGGGATATCCGGCGAGTGAACGATTTGGCTTGTTTGTCGGTATCGGTCAATCCAACCGTCAGTCTTTAGCCAATCCGCACAGCCGTTAAATTCGATACAAAATGCCAGCTTCAAAACCAAGTCTCCACCAAGCCCCCTGGGTCGCCAACGTGCATACTTCCCAGGCGGTCAGGTCTGGCGGAGGAGCAATTTTGTGCCACCCATCCAGCTCTCACCCATCC
>DIUH01000315.1:824-14721 GCA_002428205.1 Planctomycetaceae bacterium UBA6163 | reverse complement strand
AAACGCACCGACAGGAGGTATTGCCCACTGCTGCGGCCCTGATTCAGTGCCGACGACGAAACGAGTCTGCTTGGCGGATCGCTAGGGCCGAGATTGCTGCTGCGAACTCGCACATAGTATTGATTGACCGAAGCGGCATTTCCTGGCAGGACCACACGCATGCCCGGATCTTGCGTGTTCGGTCCTTCGATAACGCCTCGCCCCGTCTTGTTCAGCGGCAACACGGCACCAGGCCCGATGTTGTTCACCAACAAACCAGGGTTAGAAGCTTCGGCAAAGGAACTGTTGCTGAGTGCTAAGATATTGCCATTAATATCGACTAGTTCGACTACGAAATCCGAATCGAATTGAGTCTCGTCAATATCAATAAAGACTTGGGTCTGGCCATTGGCGAAGAATGAATAGACATCGATATCGCTGTTCAGGCTCAACGTTCCGCGGACGTTAAATCCGAGCCGTCGGTTCTCATCGCTGCTCGATTCGCTGGTCGCCAAGACGCCGATCACTTGTGAGGTTGCAGGAATCGCATTCAAACCAGCGGCTTCGGCGATCGCAGGTTCGTTTTCGAGGATATAACCGACATTCCGATCGTTGGCGCCCGCAGCGATTCGAATCCCCAGCCAATCGCCCGGTTGCGCAGGGTTGGCGTTAACAACGCTGCTGACGACCGACTGAATCAACACTTGGCTGAACTTGCTAGCGGATTCGTCCGAGATTCCGATTGCCCGCAAGTCTCCGGTGATCCCATCGGTTTGTGTGACCAGCGGCACATAGTCGCGCAAGCTGGCCCCGCCGGTGATTTGACCACCTGGCTCGCGGCTAAAGCCGGTCGGTGTTTCGACGAAGACGTTTTCGTTATCGATTGCCAGTGCGCGGTTGAAGTCATTGTCAACGATATTCACGCCCAACACACCAACGACGGTCACATTGGCGGCTTGCAGGGCTGCAATCGTCCCGGCCAAGTTCAAGCTTTGGACGACGTTTGATCTCGGTTCGTCGGTCGCCAACACGATGAACTTCGCCGCTTCGGGACGGAACACGTAATTCTGCAGTGCGAAGTTAATCCCCGCATAACCGTCTTCGATCGCACCGAAGGTCGAAAAATTGACTGTCGCAGCGGCATATTCTGCGGCAGTGCCGAACAGGTCTCCACCGACCAGGATCGTCCGTCCGGTGTTGCCCGGCCCTGAGATGCCAAAGCCGACCGCGCCGTAACGATTACCACCTTGAACGCCAACACCGGCGGCCAACAATCCGGCTTCTAAGTCAAGAATGAACTGACCGGAGAAGTCTTGGACAAAGCCCATCGAAGCCGATTCGTCCATCACCACAATCACGTCGACAAAGGGTGCCGATGGATCGACATCGATCACGCTGCACAAACCCGAATTGAGCGTATCGTTTTGTGGCAAACCTGATGGCGTGAAGCCGGCGCCGACCGAACAATCGTCAATCGAGGTCATCACCACCGGGAAGCCCGGTGTGCCAATGACTTGCAACGTTCCACCGATCGCATCTTCGACGTCATTCAAGTATCGCGCGGCGGTGATACCACCATTCTCAAACGACTTAACGACTAAGCTTTCGTCTGCAGAGCTCTTCAGCCGCAGGCCGCCACGATGGTGATGATTCCATGCATAGACTTGGCCTTCTAACACGTGCACGATATCCGTATCGTCCCACACACTTTCGGTGGTCAAAGCTTCCTGTCGGATCAACATACCGTTGATCTCATTGCGTTCTAAGCGATTGCCCGCGACAAGGGCACCTTGGTTATCGCGGCGCCCTTCGAAACGGTCGACCTGACCGGTTCCACGTCCTTTGTCTTGAACTTCCTTATAGTCCAGCGAATCAGGATTGATACTGATCGCCGCACCAAGGTTGTCGCGAATGATATTGTTGACGATGGTGGGTTGTGAACCACGAACAAAAATGGCGGCTGGCCCATTGAATCCGACGCCATCGCGGAAATCGAGATCACCGACGCTGCCCGATGCGTTTTCCAACAGCAACGAGTTGGCGACCCGCACATCGGCCTGCAAAATCTCAATCGGATTGAAAGCCGCAAAGCCGCCCGAAACGGAACTGTTCCCGCCTGCATAACGGATCACCGAATGATCGAGGCTGGCGCTACTGCCCTGGCGGAACACCAGGCCCGCCCACGCACCGGGCTGCGCGATCCCTGCCGAACCATCATTGTTGGTGTCGAACGTACCGCCAGCACCATACTGGTCGTCCAGTCGACTGGTGAAGACGATCGGCTTGCCATCGATTCCTTCGGCATAGAAGTCGGCTCCCACGCCCGTTTCGATCCGAGCGGTATCCATCTTGATGACCAATCCCGGATCAATCGTCAGACGGGCATCGAATCGCGGCAATAGACGTTCATCGCTGGTTGTCGCCAAGGCCGCTGCGGAAAGGGTGCCGCCTCGTGAGCGCCCGGTATCGAGTGTCGTCGTAGAGTTGCGATCGAGTTGCCGTACGAACACATACTCATTTGTCACAGGATTGAATCGATACAGCCGTCGACCCGCATATTCCGATGTCGCCTCCGGTAAATTATTTAGGCGAATGTTGCGATTGCTGCCGACGGTTACCGTCGCTGTCGGTTCGCTGGCAAGCGATTCGATCCCATCTCTGGTAACAAAAGTGATTCGATAATGAATGTTTTGTCCGACGACCAGCGAGCCGACCAGTTCCGGTGGCGAAACATTATAAGTGACACTCAAAACATCAGGACGATCTTCCAACAGCAAGGGGCCGCCGGGTTGCCCTTGCAGCACCAATACTTCCGAGATGACGTGGGTGATATCGAAATCATCAAACCGACCGCTAACGGTCATCGGCTCTCGTTCACCAGCGGCCGGAGTGCGGACTCGCACGAACAGTCCATTAATCGAATTGTTGACCAGACGATTTCCACGAAGGTCTGGTCCGACGCGGTCATAGTCGCTGGTGAATGCGGCAACACGCTGGTAGACCGGCGCATGGAAGTTGGTCTCCGCAAAGCTGTTGGGATCGGCGCTGATGGCCGCGTCACTGCTGAACTGGATCGTATTGTGCAGAATCGTCGGCCTGGCTTCCAGCATTTGCAGCGGCGTAACGATCGGCTCGCTGGCCGACACACTTCCGCCGCCATAACGGATATCGGCGTGTGCGACATAATCGAGGAATATCCCTTCGGTTTCCCAAACGGGACGTCCCTCGGAATAATCGAAATCATTACGAAACTCGATCCCCGCCCACTGCCCTGGCGCCGGTGTGGTCGGCAATGAGTTCGTGTCGATTCCAAAGGATTCATCCTGGTAACTGGTGAAGACAACCCGGCCATCGACCAACGATCCGACGTTGTTGACCAGAACCGGTGTGCCCAAGACCTGCAGCGCAGCGAGAGAGCGGTCGTCATCGACCCGCGAGCTGCCGACACTGATCTTGGCATTACGAAGCTTGATGATGGTACCCGCGTCGATCATCACCGTCACACCACGCGGGACGTTAAAGGTCTCCCCGTCGGATAGAACCGCGTTGCTAGGACCGCCACGACCGATCTCATAAGCCTGATTATCGCCCACGGTATCGATGCGCCCATCGGCTCCCGCGTTGGGCAGAATACGGACGATGTCGCCAGCGCGGGCTTGCGAAAATGCATAGGCGATCGTGCGATAAGGAGTCAGCAAATCGCCACTGCCGCTGGTATTAACACCAGACTTGTCAACGAACAGGGTGCGTGATTCGCCTGAGCCCGCATCGGCCTTGCGTTTGGCCGTTCGGAACCAAAAATTAAAATCGCCGCCCGGCGTGCCGTCACCGTTGCCGTCCAGCGCGGTGCCGTTAACATCCGTAATCGTATCGACGTTCAGGTTCTGGAACGTAATCCGCATCTGATAGGCACCCTGGCTTCGGCCGCCCATCCCACTGCCTTCAATCGATGGGTTGTAAGCATCGTTGCCCGATGCGGTGATCCCGACGAAATACCGCGCCGGTGTGCCATTGGCGTTTGGCGAAACATCAACACCGATAAACGAGTCGTTGCTGTAGTAGTCGTCATTACGGGCGACTAAATCATATGCCCCAGTGCTGGGGTTGAACTTCCAGAGTTTGATATCGGTATCCAGCAGGCTCGATTCATCAAGTCGCTGAGCGAACGTCTCGATCGAAATTCGGCCATCGGCCGCCACTTCGAAGCTGTACATGTCGACATCGCGAATCTCCGGCCGATGCAGCGCAAGGCCTGGAATGATATCGCTGGCGCTGAGGAAATCAGGCTCGATACTGAACGGACTTGGTAGCGTCCCATCAGGCAATGGAAACAACGCTGCGTCATACAGCGCCGGGTTCGAACCACTCGCGACTCCCGGTACCTGTTCGAACGTATTGCCGATCCCCAGCAACGAACCGATGCCACGAAGCAATTCGGTGAAGTAAGCCGGATTGCTGGCTTGGTTAGGACTAAGCCCATAACCGTCGAACCAATTTTCTGCGGCGTTTAAAATCAAAACACCCCGTCCCGGATCGGTATCATCGACACGATAATCATGCAACGCTCGTCCGGCGCCGGTGACGGCCGAGACGACCAAGGCGCGCAAGTCACCGGTAACAAACTGCAAGCCTCGATCCGCCGTTTCGATGAACTGCACGCCGAGGTGTTGCGAATAGAGCGCCAACGCCTCGCGGACTCGCTGCTTTTGAACATCCGTAATCGCATTCTCGAGCAAGTTGCCAGCGGGATCGCGGCCATAAATGTCGGCGAAGTTGTAAAAAAACGTGTTGATGCCGGGCGTTGAATCGGGCTGGCCGACCACCTGCTGCTCGCGTTGACGGCTGAACGTCCCAGCCGTCTCCACGCCCGGCCAAATCACCGGATAGTTAGCGGTCGGTTCAATCTGTCCGCTGATAACAATACTTTGTGGATTCGCATTGAAGCTGGCCCCCAAATTGTGCGCGTTGGAGAACAAGCCGCCCACGTCGCTGCCAAGATCGGTGCTGTCGGTCGTTGGTGCGCTGGGCAACGGTTGCGACGAACCGACTCGCAATCGAAAGGTTCCCGAACCGCCGGGAAGGAAGTCCGATAGATCACTACCAGGGGCACCGAAGGTCAGCACAGCTCGATTGAGCCTCGGATTGTAGGAGACGCTTGTCGGATTGATCGCGGGGCCATCGTCGGTGTTTTCGACCGTATTGCCGGTTCGAAATAGGCTGTAGTAACGTAGTTGGACGACGGAAGCCGACGATGTTCCCGTTGTGATCTCTCCGGCAGCGGGATTGGACAGCGGGTCTTCATTAAAGTACACGTGAATTTCGTTTCGGTGTTGATGCCGCGCCGCGCCGATCCCGGTGATCGGTTGTGGAACGATCGCCACGACCTGAGGCCCCAGTTCAACGCGGAACTGAATCGCCTGCTGGGGCCGCAACGGATCGGTAGCGCCGGCAACTCGCAGCAATTCCCCGTCGGTGTTTCGCAACCCGACGATGCCCTGATTGGTGTCGTCGTAACCGGCGATTTGGATTCGATAGGTATCGTCGGGCAACGTTTCCGCAAACCGCGCAACAACAATTCGCGAACTGTCGCCAAAGCCCAAGAAACCTGGAGAGATACGAATCTCGTTCCCTTCGTTGAACGACCCATCGCCGCCAGAACGCTCGATCGAAATCGCCGCCAAAGTCGCGGCATCAATCTGCTGGCTGCCGTCGAAGCGGAAGGTCAACTGGGTTGGCGACTCTCGCAGGATGTTTTGCTGGGTCAATCGAAAGTTTTCGCCACTGTTGGCTGAAACACTGATCAATTGAGGCCCAAGATCACCAGCGAGCAATTCTCGACGTTCGAGCGTTTGATGGCTCAATCGTCGCTCCGTCGCATGAAATGTCTTCGGGCTTCGCTTGCGACGGTTTCGCAGGGCTGATCGGCTCGACATGGTCCGGTAACTTTATGAAAAATTGAACTGAAAAGGAGATGTTTCGATCCGGTCAACGACTCAAGGCCCAATGGCCTTGAAGTCAAAATACTCACGAATATCAGAGGTTAGTTGGGTCCATCCAAGACAACAACGCTTCGTCAATCGCTTCATTCATGATATTCCTATCCGATGATGCTGTTCTTCGGGTTGTAACGTCATCAGCCAAAAGGTTGGTGTGATCGTCATCGTCGTTGTTAAACCAATCGGTCATCGGATCCGCAATTACGGTGTAAACCGCAGACTCGGAATCATCGATACCACGATCGATTTCTGGCAACGAGATCGATGAGGCGGCGAAAATCTGACTGGACGCAGACGCGGGCAACGCAACCGCTTCACCCTCTCCGCGTTGCAACTGATTTTGCCGCGAAACTTCCATGATCACCAGCAACGCATCGACCGGTTCGATCAACCCGTCACCATTGACATCGTAGAAGTCTGGTGGGGCCGTCGTCAGCGATGATACCGGAACACCGGCAACCCGGCGTGACGATAGAAGGTTCAGGATTCGCAGCGCATCAAGCGGAGTGATGGCCCCGTCGGCCGTCACGTCAAAGTTAAACCCAGGGATCGGATTCTGATACTGCGATCGCCCCAGTTCAATTGTCACCGTGGTCGGTTGGCCCAGCAAACCGGTCGGATCGATCGGACGGTAGGTGAATGAATCGACGGCACCTGTGGAACCGCTGGTGTTGGTGTAGATGAACGTGCCATCACGGAACATATCAAGTTGTCCGAGGGCCGTCGTGACTCTCACACCGGTCCCGTTCTCGATCGAGGTCGGGTTGGCCCCCGAAACGCTCGGCAAATGAACCCGCAACTTCTGGTTGGTACCAGGGAACAGATCATCATCCGCATCGGTATCGTTCGCCAAAACACCGTTGGATGGATTCAGCACCTGCAACCGGGCGCCAATGGGCACCTCATACTCGTCAGGCTTTCCGATCGGGGCGTCGGGTACCGGCGATACATTCAAGGTGAACGCATCGGTCACCGAGAACGTTCCGTCAGTGGCTCGGATCTCAATTTGCGCCGATCCCGATCGATCGGGAACCAAATTGATCGTCATCTGATTTCCGACAAACACGATCGACTGTACCAATCCAGAGGCCGCGATCTGTGCAGGCGTCGGATTGATAATGTTGCCGATGCGTGAAACCGAATAGAACAGCGGGCCGCCATCAGGATCAAAGAAAATGTTGGCCAAGTTCCTGACAATTGTTTCGTCTTCAACAGCCTGAAGCGGATTGAGCGTGCCGATCAATACCGGTGGATCAGGCGTGTTGATGACCGTAACGGGAACCTCGACCGGCGCCGCCGCGGGGCCGCCACCGACATTGGTCGCGACGATCGTCAATGTCGCATTACCAAATTGGAACGACGGCAAACGAAGCCTCAGCGTTGTCGCGCCGGTCGCCGGATCGACAATCGTGGTCGCGTTGACCAAGCCCGAGTTGCTGCTGGAAACCGTAAAGGTTGACGAATCACCTTCGGGATCGAAGAACCACGAGTTCAAATTAAAGTCAATGACCTGTTCGGTCTGCTTGCTTTCATCGAACTGCAAGGAACGTCGATTGGTATCCCCGTTGATGCCAATGAAAATCGGCGGCGAATTATCGCCATCGACATTGATCAATACGGTGCCCGTCGCCATTGCCGGCGGAACACCGTTGTCGACCACGCGATACTCGAACTGGTCGGGCCCGCTGAAGTTCGCTGGTGGCGTGTAGATCAAGGTCGTACCGCCATTGGCGAAATTAACTTGGCCGCCACGCAAGGTGCCGCGCGGGAATTGTCCTGGGACCAGCGACAGCGTCTGGCCAGCGGCAACTTCATCAGGCGGACCTGGCAAATCGTTGGTCAGGATCCCACCAACACCCGTGATCGGAATCGTAAACGGTCCATCGCCGGTGAAGTTGAATGTGTCGTTGGTGACGATCGGCGGATCGTTGACCGATCGGATGGTGATCAGGACGGTGCCAAGCGTTGCCGACGTTTCGATGAACTGATTCGGGTCTTGCGGATCATCCGCAACGACATAGGTGAATCGGTCCGGGCCCGGTCCAGGGAAGTCCACTGGAGGTGTGTAGCGGATGTTACCGCCGATCAATTGCAACACGCCACCGAGTTCGGTCTGGAACCCAACACCGTTCACTCCAGCGGACTGAATCGACAGCGGTTGAGTCGATTCGTTTGCCGGCCCTGGCGAGAACAGCGCCGTCAACTCGGGCAACGTCAGTGTGATCGGAATGTCCTCGTCGGTCGTGCGTTGCAACACCACCGGTGTCGTCGTCGCAAACGGCGGATCATTCACCGGATCGATCGTGATGGTGATCGTCAGCGCTACTGGGCTGAGCAGTTGCGTCCCGACCGCCCCTGGCTTGAGGTCCGTCACGCGGGCGGTAAACGTGGTGGACCCGAAGTAATCGGGTGCCGGAACAAAGGTAAACGTTCCGTCGCCAAAGAGTGTCAACTCGCCAGCGGTCACACCGTCGGCATCGGTCAACGTCTGGGTGCCGATGTCTTCGGCATAGACCCCGATATCATCACCATCGGGATCGACAATGCCGACTAAGATGCTGTTATCGTTGGCGATATTGGGCGTCAACGTACCGTCAAAGTCACGCGCTTGCAGGATACCGTCTTCGGCCACGCTATATTGGCGTTGATTGTTTGCGGTGCTGATGATCGGTGGTGCACCTGGCAAAATCGTCAACGCGTAATCTTCAACTTCGCCGCTGAGGGCTAATCCTCGCGGCGACAAACCGCCATCGTTGCTCACACGGAAACGTGCGTACGTCACGGTCGGTGAAGCGGGACGCGGAGCCGTCGAGGGGACGTTGATCACAAACGTGCGTGTCGTCTCGACGCCAGGAGCCGCGGTAAAAATAGCACCGGGTGTCAATGCGTTGATGATCTGTTCGTTGGGGTCATCCCAGTCGCCATCGAAGTTAAAGTCGATCCAAGCTTCGACCACGCCGGAGCCGGTTACGGTGACTTGAATCTCCAACGGCACGCCTGGGTTCAGGACACCCGTTGGGTTGACGGCACTGGTGAAGACGACGCCATCTTCGTCATTGGTGATGATGCGCACGGTATCGCCGTGAACAACCACATCGGCCGGCCGAAGCGGGCTCTCCTGGACGGCTCGCCTGACCGCTTCTGCGATCATCGCGGGCGTCACCGGCATCGATCCGTCAACGCTGGCCGCGAAGTTGTTTTCATTAAACAACCCGTTGGTATCGAATTCCAAAGTCGCCGTATCGACGCCCGTGGAGATCGTTACCGTATCGCCGTCCAGCGCCGTGACATCACCGCCAAGATTAAACGAGATCTCCACAAACCCGGGCTGAACCACTGCATTAAATAGTGAACCGGTGGTACCAACGACAAAGATCGTCGTGTCGTCACCATCCGCATTGGGGCTTGGCATGCCGTCGCGATCCACATCGATCAACCTACCTAGTCGAACCCCGTTGCGATCGACGACATGGCGTGCACCGTCGCTGGACAGCAACGTCGGATATCGGCCGGAAACACCGAAGAACGGATCGGGCGCATCGCCATAATCCAGGCCGACCGTTGGCATCAACAACGTGAACTGGGTCGTGTTGTCATCACGGTTCGGTTTGAGCGGATTTCCGGCGACGTCCTTAACTGCTTGCAGGAAGTAATTATCCAGCGGTCCGTCGATGAATTGGCCGTTCTCGATAAAGAACGTACCGCCACCGCGATTGACAGCCGTCAGCGAAGTGGTGCCTGCGGCGTTAGCCTGGTTGATCGCCGCGATCAAAGCCAGCTTCATCTCTTCGGATCCGAACGAACCGTTGAAGCGAACTGTGTTGGCTCCGCCAGGCGTTCCGCTTAACGCGACCGTTGGTGCGGCCGAGACATCGACCACGGTTTGCGAATTATCGGCCAAGTTAACCCGACCGCCGGACAACGCAGTAGCGCTAAGCGTCAAGTTACCTCGGTTATTGTTGATCGCTGCGGCCAAAACCGACGCGACGTTATCAACGGTGCTGCCCGGTTGGAAGACAACCGGAATGAATCCCGGTGCGACGCCGCCACCACCGGTTGCCGCTTCGAACTCGAACCGTAACGTTTGGCCGCCTTGGGTGATGATGATCTGTTCCCCATCATCGACGATGCCACGACGAACCGTCAACGGCGCGGGGATCACTTCTTCAACCGGATCCCCAGGGTTGATCGGTGCCTGCGGCACAGGGAACCCGAATTGATCTTCGGCAATATCGCCCAGCGAAATTCGGCCACCGCCAAGGTTCACCGCAACGATATTCAATCCCGATGCGTTGATCGCAGTCACGGTCGCCAGTGCGATCGCTTCGACATCGTCAAACGTGCGATACGAAATCTGAGTAGCGAACGGATTGGATGCTCCCGATAGTTCGATGTTGTACTGGAACGTGACGACATTGTTCCCATCGTTCAACACGAATTGGCTGTCGTCGGGAATGCCGCTGCCCCCGACAATCGGCAACTGCAACAACAACGGCCCAGAGATCGTCAACAAACTTGAACCGCTGACACCCGGCGTGCCCACGATCTCTAACGTCGATCCTGCATCCAGGCCTAGACCCAATCCCGGTGTATCCAGCCCCGGCGCGGTTCCGCCAATCGCGACTTGTCCACCTGGGTTGGCGAATACGGCTGTGGTATCCAAGCCATTGATGGTCGTGCCGCGAATCGCGGTCGCGATCCGCTGGGCCAATTGGTCACCAGTCATTTCCCGCGTGAACGGAATCACAACGGCACCGGCTGGCAATTCAACCGCCACATCGGTTCGATCCAACACGAATGTAACCGGAGTGCCATCGAGCTGAGTAAACGTAATCGTGCTGCCGTCGGCTGGCGTGCGGCTGATCCCGACCACGCCGAGTTGCCCCGTGGCGACTTGGGCCGATCCGCCTTCCGGCAAGTTCAAGAAGATCAAATTGCCGACCAAGAACGGTCGCAGGCTCAGCGGCGAAGCGATGATCGCATCGAAGATCGCATCACGGACCGCGTCAAGCTGGGTCAATCCACCAATATCGACAATCTGATTGACAGGATTGAACGCGCCATCGTCATCGAACTCGAACCGCACGGTTCGGTTCCCGTCGCTGATGGTGAACGTGTCACCATCAACAATTCCGCCTGGGCCGGTCACCACAGCAGGCACCGATAACGCGATCGTGCGTGCCGACGTTAGTAGCGCCGTCCGACTGGCGTCGAGAATCGTACCCGGTTCGCTGCCGATGATCACGCTTGCACCGTTGACCACAGGAGTCACATTTAACAATCCGGCGGTGACAGCAGCCGCGATCGCATCGCCAGCGGCGGCCGCGATCATTTCGGGCGTATCGCCGGTTGCGAAGCGAATCACACGGCTGCCCGGCAACGTTACGTTGTCGCGATCAAACTCAAAGAAAATCGGATTGCCGGTAATCCCCGAGATGCTGAACCGCGAACCATCGGAAATTCCTCCGGTGCCAGTGGCCGCTTGTGGAACGGTGAATTGCAACGTTTCGGGAATCCGCAGCTCATAGCCCGATTCGAACTCGAACGTAACCCGCCCGCCGTTGTCATCGACCACCAAGAACGAATCACCGTCAGCGATCGCGTTAGCACTCGGTGCTAAACCGACCATTCGGTCACGGTTGTTGATCGATATGCGATAAGCGCGATCATTACGCCAAATACCGGCCAGCGGTCGAAGGGTGATCAAGCCACGCGTGGAATCATAGCTGAAGGTGTAATCGATCCCTTCGGCGAGCAATCGATCGCCTTCGAACAACGCGACATTCGCGCCGGCCTTGCGAAGCCCTGGCAACACCGGGACGACGACCGTGTTGTCATCAATGCCGCTGCCGACGAAAGGATCCGATGAGTCGCCGACGTCGCGCAGCAGAATACGGAACTCGTCATAGATCCCCGAGTTCAATTGCAAGAATGTTTCCGACGGATCCGAATCGATGCCCGACGCGTCGTTGTCACGCGGCGATTCGATGATCGCAACGGGGCCGACAAAGTCGGCGCGATCCAGTGCACCGCGATCTTTGAACACGTTCGCCCCGAGACCACCCGGGGATGCGACGCTGGGATCATCCGCCCGCAACTGGCCACTGTTATCGCGGTCTGGTGCCAAGATATTGCTGACCGGAATTCCGACTGACAACTTGAGCGCCCCGAATCGATCACGTTCGGCAATCGAGTTAACCGCGCTGTCGATAATCGGCGAGTTCGGGGCCGGCGTCATGCGATCGCCCGCCGCGTTTTCCAGCATACGAATCGTACCGGCGAGCGTCACGTTGAAATCGGACGTTCCGCCATTGATGTTGCTCGGGCCGTTGGTCACGTCGGTCGAAATGCCGGGGTTGCCGCCGGGGGCACCAGGCGACGAAACATCCGCGCGGATTCGACTGTTGCGNNCCGCCGCCAGCAGTCTCATCGCCGACGACACTTTGGTGCAGGTTCATGAACACGTTGTTGACCAAACTGGGGCTTGCGCCCTGGGTGATCAATACACCGGTTTCCGCCAACAGTTGATCAGCCTCGGTCGCAAAACCTGGTGTCGCTTGATCGGGCGTCAGTCGCAGGCCTGCGGCGCGAGCCCCAGCACTCAATTCGATCCTCGACGCGTTTTGAATCAGCACATAAAGTTCGCTGGTACCACTACCATCGCTCAGCCCGCCGGCACCAATATTGCCATTGGTGTTACCCGGGATTTCACGACGATTGTGACCAAAACCGGGCAACCGCTGATAATCATTCGTCGGCCCAGGAATCACACCAATACCGATTTTATTGATGCCCGCGTTGTCGCCCGATACACCGCCAAGCGCGACGCCCGTCACCGGTGGGATCGGACCGCTGCGGCCTTGCGGCCCGTTGCCGCCGCCGTGGTTGCCGAGTCCGGCGCGACCGATCGCCGCGGCAATCGCACGGCTGATTTCTTGAACACGGTATCCACCGTCAACTACAAAGGGTTGATTGACCAACAACGGAATATTGACATTTCCGTTGGCCAAGATCGCGCCGCCGACGTTGTTGGTGAACTCAAACGTGACCCGATTTCCAAACGCATCTGCCGCCGCACCGGCGGGCAGATCGGGCACTTGAGTGATCGTGAACGTGGTACCGACCAAAGTCCCGGCGCGAGTCCCCAAACCTTGATTGCCATCAACCGACAGCACGAAATCTCGCGGCGCATAAACTTCCATACCCAGCGTGTACGCACCCGTGCCACCGGTTCCGAACGTTCGTCCCGAAAGGCTCAATGGATCGTACGAGTCGTTTCCAGCGCTGCTGATCCCGACAAAGTAAGTCCCCTTTCGCGTCGCTGTAAAATCGATAAATCCGTCGCGCTCGTTCAGCGGATCATTGGCCGGAGTGGCGGTGGTGGAACCCGGGTTCAAGTGAGCAGGTGTCGCCCCTGGGCGACTGACCGTGCTGGTCACATTGCCACCGGTCAGAAACTCCTGGGCAACACCATTGGAATCAAACACTCGCAACGATGTCGTCGGACCGCCGGGCAGCGTATCGACGTCGACGATCAAGCGATCACCGGCGCCGAGTTCGACCTTGAACAGATCAACATCGCGTGCGGCACCTAGCGAATTGATGTTATCGCCGATGAAGCCGTTGGTGACGTACGAACCTTTGTGACTGCGACCGAGCTTTGTATCGACGGCATGCGAGATGACATCGTTGGGCTCGTCCGTTGCCTCACCAAAGAACTGCGACTCGGTACCGTCGTTTCCGTAAATCGTGTTGTTCACGATCCGTGCAAACGGCTGGGGAGCTTCGGCCAGCGGTACCCGTTGGGAACCCGAAATGCCACCGCCAGTGAAGTAAAAGCCACTGGCCCCTTCGATATAAAGCGCCGGCGGTTGAAGATTATTGAAAATGCCGCCGCCAGGATTTACCGGTCGCAGCACCGA
>DIUH01000315.1:0-618 GCA_002428205.1 Planctomycetaceae bacterium UBA6163 | reverse complement strand
GCGGCATCGATTGCGAACACATCACCGTCGTTGATCAACGACGTGTTGAACAGCGTCGTGTCATCGAAAACCGATGGCAGTTCGACGATCAAGGGTCGAGTCTGGCCGTCGACCTTGATCGCCGAGAAACCGGCCTGATCGATGATGTTGTTGACGATCACCACGCCTGGGACCAATCCGCCCAGCACCGAATCGTTCAATGTCGGCAGGTTCAGGACCGCACCGGCGTGATTCAATCCGACAGGAGGCGCGACCAAGAAATTACCAGCCAGGACGTCCCGCGGGTCGGTTTGACGACGTGCCGGTTCAGACCAAATGCCGATGCCACGGACATCGCTGATCCGGTTGCTGTCGATGATCATCTGGCCCTGGGTGCGGCGGACATTGCTGTCGCCCACGCCGTCGTGCAAGATCGCAGGCATCCGAATATTGCGCCCGCCACCGGCGCGGGTTGTGAAATCGAGCACCGCCGGAACATCGCGTGTTGTGCGGACTTCGGTGAAGTTACCGTTGACCACGCCATGCAAATTGACTCGCGCATCGGTCGTCGTCAGCGACGAATTGCTCGATGCCGGAGAAGCCTTGATCTTCAACGCCGCTTGCACCACCGAGTTGTTG
>DIUH01000367.1:31131-32591 GCA_002428205.1 Planctomycetaceae bacterium UBA6163 | reverse complement strand
GTTTTTGCCGCAAGTCGCGAGGTTGGCATCGCACTCTACAACGCCACTTTAGATGAAAGATTTACGTGGACAACGGGTGCGTTTTTTGACAATATTACCGACACCATCAAGACACGCATCGATGACAATCAAGGGCTGCGGTTATCGGGACGCCTTACATGGTTGCCTTATTACTACCAACCTTCCGCTGGGCGCCACTTGATTCACACCGGAATCGGTGTGTTGCATACACACGATCACGATGGTTTAGTGCGTTTCGCGGTGCGGCCGCAAATCCAGCGTGGACCGATCTTGGCTGATACCGGCATTCTCGCCGCAGAAAGTTATACGACGGGAAATATAGAGTTCGCCTCAGTCTGGGGGCCGGTCGCTATCCAGGCCGAAGCCTTTTTGTCGTCGATTGATCTCGATCACAGCAATAAGGAAGTGATCAATGGATCGTATGCCCACGTCAGCTATTTCTTGACCGGCGAAAATCGTAATTTCGAACCGCTGGGTCCGCATGGTGCACAGTTTGGACGCGCAAAGCCAACTACGAACTTCTTCATTAAGCCCGGTGGATTTGGTATGGGCGGATGGGAAGCAAAGGCGCGCTGGTCAAACCTGAATCTTACTAATTTGGGAAGCGGCGAATACAACGATTTCACTTTCGGCTTCAATTGGTATTGGTCTGACAGGGCACGTTGGATGTTCGATTGGATTCATCCCGTAACATCCGGCCAAACCGTCTTTGGCGAGACTCAGTCGGATTTGTTGGCGATGCGTTTCGATGTTAACTGGTAATAACATGAGGGCGAATGCCAAGCCACTCGCGTTTAATCGCCATCGAGCGTCGGTGCGCCGCCGGTTTGCGCGATCGACCGCATTGCCGCAAGTCTGTTAGGTAAGACTGAACAAGCAAATCGATGTAACGTGCGGGACGCTATCCTTGGGAGAGTCGGGCTTTCAGGGCCGGCCCCACCGCGCGCTACGGGGGAGGGTGTCTTACCGACTTCAACCGATTTGCGTTTGCCTACCTGCTAGGGTGGCTTGCGATACGTTTAAAGACGTGCCGGCTTTCGCCACTAGCGAGTGCTTGGTCGCTGAGCGCCGGGCCATAGATTCGCATCGGCCGAACCGCTGACGACAACGCCCTTTTGGTTCCAACCCAAATAAGCGTGCACGTCCGCGGGACAATATCGTAGCGTCAATCCACAGCGGCGGCGGTTGCTGTTGTTGGGCAACGATCCGTGCAACAGAAGATCGCTGTGAACTGACATCTGACCAGCGGCTAGAGGTGTGGCTAACAACCGACCGTACTGTTCCGGGTTACGAACCGTTTGATCTAACACGTTGCCCGATGTGGTATCGCTGGTTTCAAAATCGATCAATCCATAAGTATGCGATCCGGCGAACACTTCCATGCATCCGTTTTCAAGGTCGGCGTCGTCGATCGCCAGCCACGCGGTGATCGCTTTGGT
>DIUH01000367.1:30035-31044 GCA_002428205.1 Planctomycetaceae bacterium UBA6163 | reverse complement strand
TCCCAAACGCGACCGTGCTTTAAGTGCGCGCTGCTGATCGAATAACTGTCGCGACCGGCTGCTAACGCTTCTGCTAACAATTCGTCAAAATACTCGCGGTAATCTTTCGCTTCGTCAGGCGTCAGAACATTCAAAGGGGCCAGATAGCCGTCATCGTTCCACTGCTGGATGTCGCCGGCGGTCAAAACCTCAGGCGCAGTCGTCGTCGATGGAAAGAATCGAATATCCCGCTCGACCGATGCGATCTCGTCGCGAGTGGGGATGATTGCGAAATCGGTTTGCTGTTGCATCATGTTCGTAGGGCGAGGTCAATGAAAAGGGAACAAAGGGGGCACAACGTGATCCGTATGTAAATGTCCAGCTTACGGACTTTCAATTCGCATGTCACGCCCCGCATCCGTTGGCTCGGCCCTCGGCCTCCCGCCGCTCGATTGCCCACACGGACTGCAGAACGATTATAATCGTTTGGTCGGTCCTGCCCCGCGGTCGCGTTTTCTCGAGCGTATCCCACATGCCGCGATTTTCTCCCACCCCGATTATCGAGCCGAGTGATGAGCAGCAACAGCCATTCGCCTGAAGAGAACAGTTCCGATTCCCCACGTTGGCGTCGACGTGACCTGTTGAAGGCATCGATCGCGATGGCACCCCTTGTCGGTGCAGCGGCAACCGCAGGCGCGGCCGACAAACCGCCAGCGGCCGATCAAGCGACTGCGAAACGAAATCCGATCGAACTGGAAAATGCGAAGCCTGGTTCGGATGATTGGCAGCTGACGCGAGTCAGGCTCGACAAACCAGGCGGCTTTCGCGCCGCGGACATCGAAGGGTATTGCAGCCGACAAAGCGTCGCCGCCGGTGAATCGATCGACATCATGGTTTCGACAGCCGTGCCGGTCGATTTTCAAATCGAGATCTTTCGCACCGGATATTACGGCGGCAAGGGCGCACGTTTGATGAAAACGTTTGGCCCGATCGCCGGCAAACCGCAACCGGTGCCCGAACGAGGTGAAAA
>DIUH01000367.1:28436-29881 GCA_002428205.1 Planctomycetaceae bacterium UBA6163 | reverse complement strand
TGGCCGAGCAATTATTCGGTCTACAGCCATCCCAAAGGGAATCAAGGCCCGTGGGCAGATGTCAGCTTTGACCGCCCGTATGCAAAGTACGCCCAGATTTATGAGAACCCACAGTCGATCGGCTCGGGCGAATGGCTCTGCTTTGAGTTTCCTTTTGCCTATTGGCTGGAATCAATGGGCTATGACGTCACCTATTGTTCCAACAGCGATATGATGACACCCGATCGTGGTTTGAAATGCAAGACGATGCTCAGCGTCGGGCATGACGAGTATTGGGATATTCGCCAATATGAGAGTGTCATCAAGATGCGTGACGCTGGTGTCAATGTGATGTTCTTCAGCGGCAACTCGGTCTGCTGGGTAACGCCGATGCGGCCAAGTTTTGATGGCCGGGAAAATCGCATCATGTTTCGCGGCGGGCCGTACGGCGGCGATTATCGATACGCGGTCGAACGCGAAGCAGACCATGGCCCGTTCCCTCATCGCGGCCCCGACGAAGGGTACCTGATGGGTTCACGAAACGTCGATCCGGTCAATGGTGGCGGCGATTGGATTTGTACCAAGCCGGACCACTGGATGTTTGAAGGAACCGGCATGAAAGCCGGCGACAGGATTCCTGGGCTGATCGGTTGGGAGTACCACGGCGATCCGCCGGCGGATATTCCTGGGTTAGAAGTCGTCGCCGCAGGAACCGCGTTACAAGGCGGTGTGAATCCGTCGGAGTGGACGGCAACGATTTATCCGGGCCCCAAAGGGAACTTTGTTTTCAACGCTTCGACGATCTTTTGGTGCCAGGGATTGGGCAATCCGCCGGGGCACATGCTGCCTTGGTCGCACTGGTCGCGGCCGCATGGCCCTGATGCGCGTGTCCAGCGAATCACCGCCAACCTGCTGAACCGTGCGATCGGAAAAACCTGACCGTTCCGATTTTTTTGCCAGGCTCTGTTTCAAAACCCGCAAGCGTTTTTTTGCTCACGACCCGATTTTGTGACCTAGATTTCCGATGGTTCGACTAGTGCCCAGTGGCACCGCGTCATTTCTGTTTGGATGTCTGGGTCAAGATGATTAATAAAACGTCTCGCAACGCTTTTTCATTAAGCGAACTACTGGCTGCTGTAGTCATCATAACGGTTGTATCGATTGCAACCGTCTCAACGATAACGCCGCTCCGGGCTCGGGCTCAGGTCGCTGCAAACCAGCGCAAGCTTGCGGATTTAAACAGCTTGGCAAAAGCATACCGATCGAATCATGATCAATTCCCGCCGAATGGCGTGATTTCCATGATCGAAGCTGGGCTGTACCCGGGCGCCATCCCGGTCGATCCGAGCGACCTTGCCGAGACACTGCAAAACTTTAAGTATGAAGCGACCAAGGGTGAGTTTTCGCTTCGTTAGTATTTAATCCCGGCTGCAATGCGTCAGGTTTGGATTTCCTAGCATCGCAAA
>DIUH01000367.1:22325-28329 GCA_002428205.1 Planctomycetaceae bacterium UBA6163 | reverse complement strand
TTCGCCAGAATCCCCAAGATGCCGGGAGTTCTGGCGAACTCCACTACTTTTTGGCCGCACGATCTCCCAAGCTACGCTCAGTTTTGCTCCGGTGGACTCAATTCTAATAGGCTTAAAATCAACGGCAGAAGCTGCTTTTTGCGACTGACCACACTATCGAGCTTATATAGATTGTCTTCCAAGTGAGGATAATTCATTTCCTCCCACCCGGCGGGCTCGCGGCTCATCAGCAACAGACTGCTGTTGGTCGCGATATCCGTAACCATCAACGCCGAGAAGGCTAATCGATCATGATCCGCCATTTCGACCAGCGCCTTGTGCAAGTCTTCCTTTCGTTGCCAAAACAGATCGAACCCGATCTCTTCGATTTGCGAAATCGAAAACTCGATCCCGCTGTCTTCGAATCGCTTGCAATCTTCGCGCACGACCGCTTCGGGCGAACAATTCCGCAGCGCCGAACCGACCTCGAAGAACTCTGCGGCATACTTCTCCAAGTCCGTGCTCGAAAACTGTTGAAGCCAGCTGAGCGTTTGGCGGTCGACGTCGGTCGTTGTTGGTGATCGCAAAAAAAGCGTGTCGCTGATCATGCCCGAAGCCATGCAAAGTGCGATCGCCGGCGAAGGCTCAATTCCGGCGGCGCGAAACTTTTGCGCGACCAGCGTGCAGGTCGACCCGACAGGTTCATTGACGAATCGGATCGGGTTATTGGTTTGCAATGATCCGCCAAGCCGGTGGTGATCGAGTACTTCCAAAATCTCCGCCTCATCAGCCCCCTGAACCGCTTGGCCCATTTCGTTGTGGTCGACCAAAACCAACTTCGCTTTCGCCGGGTTGGCAAGATCTGTTTTGCTAAGCACGCCGATCAACCGTTCGCCATCCATGATGGGGAATATCGTTTGGTTGGAACGAAAGATCTGTTGCTTGGCACGTGCCACTGGCATCCTGGCTGGCAAGGACATAAAGTCGCGCTGAATCACCGAATCGATCGCACGCGCGGCTTTGATTCGCATCGTTGTGGTCGCGGTATCATAAGGGCTGTTGATCACCGTCACGCCGCGAGCCTTTGCCAATTGCATCAGGCCGCTCGAAAGCCGATATCCGCCGGTTACCACCAATGCGCGTACGCCAAGTTCAATCGCGGGCAATTGAATCGTTGGCCGGTCGCCGCTGACCACCAACAATCGACTGGCTGCGAACATCGACAATCGTTTCGTGAATCCTTCTGCGCTCATCGCACCGACGGTCACCACTAAATCATCAGGCCGGTCTGGTTCGATCGCAAACTCAAATTCGCCTCCTAAAACCGAAACGATTTTGGTCAGGCTGCTGTTGATTTCTCGCGAGTGAACCGGGTCGACGCCGCCTTGGAAAACCAGTTCCATCAGATCCAGCAGCGTGACGATCCCGACCAGTTTGCCATCGCCCAACACCGGGATTGCACGCACCGAATGCTCGTGCATCTTCTGATAAACTTCGTAAAACACATCAGACTGTTCAGCCGTCACGACTTCGCGTTTGCAGACATCTTCCAGTTCGGGGCGAACGTCCATGATGATACGTGGTGGGCTCAGCCCGGCTCGTTTGAGCGCGAACTCGGTGCGCTGGTTCGCGGGGCCACAGCATGCGGCGACGGCGTCGGGAGTTCCTGTGCGACGCAAGAAATCGGCATAGGCGATCGCCGAACAGATGGCATCAGTATCGGGGTTGCGGTGTCCGAAAACAAAAACGGTCATTTAGCGGCTCGGCGGACTGGCAGGCAGGAAATCGGTTGGGAACCCTCGCGTCGGCGGTGCGACACTTCAAGGGCATCGGCTAAGATGGTCGGTTCAGTTGCCGTTTTTCGCAATCCCCGAACCCACTCATCCTGATCGTTTCATCGCATGAACTCGCGTGACAAATCAGCGCAGCCGATTGAATTGCCCCAGTCGACAACGCTACCGTCGCCAATGCATGACGACCGGCACAGCATAGTCAACCCGTACAGCCCGGCGCCGGAAGTTGAAACCGACCCGGAGACGACGAAAACGTCAAGCACGGTGATTGACGGCTTCAAATATCCGTCGCTGCGGCGGACCATTCTTCGCTGGACCGCCGTCTGTGGTATCGCTGCGGCACCGAGTTTTCTGCTGGGCTGGACGATCAACGACGGGAACGTGCTGGGAATGCTTGCGGCGATCTTGACGTTCATCGGTTTCTATATCGGGGGCGACCTGATTTCGCGGCATTGGCCGATCCGCCGAAGCGCCTCCGTTCGCCGAACGCTCGTCTTTGTTTATGCCACTCGGATCGTACTTAGCATTATCTTCCCGGTGGGAATCTATCTCGACATGGCGACCGGTATCGCGATGCTGCACTTAATGAATTTGAATGTAGATCAACTAAGACAGCCTGATTCAACGTTTGGTGCGCAATTGGCAAGGTTTTGGTTGTCATACGGTATGACATTTTTCCACGCCATTCTGATGAACATCATTCTTTGCGTCTGGGGACTGATTTGTCTGCCCTTTTTTGCAATCTACACAAATAGTCGAAACGCAAAATGATTTTCACCTCACTACTGACCGGGCCTTCACGAGCCGCAGTCGCTACGATCGCGATACGTGGCCAAGCGGCAACGAATGTGATCCTTCGCGCATTCCAGACTGCTGGACCGGGCGCGATTCGCGTTGGCCAAGTGCGCTATGGGAATTGGCATGGTGGTGATCCGGCCGGTGTCTGCGAGTCGGTTGTTGTGTCGCGAAATCATGATTATGAGATCAACCAGGTAGTCGCCGAAAGTTGGGAGATTCATTGCCATGGCGGCGCGGTAGCGGCCAACCGCATCTTGGAAGACTTAAAACGCTTGGGCGCTGTGGTGATCGATCCGGCGCAGTGGTTGCAAGAGAGCGTTTCACTTGCAAGCGATCAAGCTTCGCTGTCGAAACTTGATCAGCAAAACTTATGGATTGCCGAAGCTGTCGAAGTTTTATCAAAAGCCGTTTCGGTGCGAACGGCAGCAATCGCGCTGGATCAGGTGCGTGGTGTGATGGCAGCGTTCGTTTGCGAGTCACTGCGGCAATTGCAAAATCCAAGTGATGATCGGTCTGCGGAGATCGCTGGCCAAGCGGCTCAGATATTGCGATTCGCACCACTCGGGTTGCACTTGGCGACACCGTGGCGCGTCGTGCTGGCCGGACCACCGAATGTTGGTAAAAGCAGCTTGATTAACGCGTTGGTCGGTTACCGGCGCAGCATCACGGTCGATATGCCAGGGACGACACGTGACGTTTTAGAAGCTCAAACCGTAATCGACGGTTGGCCGATACGGATGAGCGACACTGCGGGGATTCGCGACAATGCGCAGTGTGCGATCGAAACGGCGGGGATCGAATCGGCACGTCGCGAGTTGGATGATGCAGATTTGATCTTATGGGTCGAGGATGCTTCGATGCCGAGCAATTGGGCGGTCGACGTTGCGGATCGGTTGAACGGAAAACCGACAATTCGAGTTTCCAATAAGATCGACCGGGTTAGTGATCGGGAAAGTATCGTGTTGCAAGAAGGATCTGCGACGTTGCAAGTTCTGACTTCGGCAACGCTGGGGATTGGCATCGATGAACTGCGCCAAGCGATTTCGAATGCGTTAGTTCCGGAAGTGCCGTGTGCAGGATCACCGATTCCGGTAACAAAGCGTCAGGTTGAATGGTTAAAGAGTGTCGCGGATCGTCGCGGATCGCTCCGCGATCCGTAATTTACTGACCGCGGAGCGGTCAGCGACGATACTGACCGCGGGAGCGGTCAGCGACTATTAGAACGTATCAGGATAAACCACTAATTCGATTCGCCGATTTTGGGCGCGGCCCTGTGGGCTGTTGTTATCCGCTCGCGGATGATTCGTCCCCTGAGCGATCGTAAAGAATTGTGCTTCGGGCAACCCCGTACGGCGTGTCAAAATTTCCAACACACTATTGGCTTGCGCGGCCGCCAGCTGGTGGCTTGAAGAAAACCTGCCACCATACATCGGAGCGTTATCGGTATAACCTTCGATCGCAATCTTCTGCCTTGGCAACACGGCACGGACTTGCGCCGCAACGGCATCCAACACCGCAGCCGATGTCGGCTCAAGAGTCGCCGAACCGGGCTGGAATAATTGATCGGCTGGCAAAATGATCCGAAGCGTGTCGCCGTCGGGCAAAACGGTCAAACCGGTCGCCGCGACTTGAGCCGCCAATTGTGAAAGGTTCGTGTTCGCACGCAACGTCGCTCCACCACGCGACTGAGTCGACGCTTGCAATCCTTGGAACTTCTGGGCCGCATCATTGGCCGCCAACATCGCACTGTCCAACTTATTAGCGGTGTCGGACAATTGTTGGCGCACCAAATTCAATTCGTCGCGATAAACCTGCGACTGCTGTTCGCTCTGAGCCAACTGGGTGTGCAGTTGTCGATTGTTATCATCAAGCAATCGGACGCGGCGATTCAATTCAGCTATCTGTGCCGCTGACGCGTCAGCCGCTGCCGCAACGCCATTATTGCTCTGCCAAGGCGTCGATCCTGGGGCCGCTAAATAGGGGTTGCCTGTGCACCCCGAAAGACTCGCAGCTATCCCAATCGCGATCAAGACGCCACAAAGTTTCCCTGCACTTCCGCAACGCCCCCGTTCCAGGCAATCGGCATGCCTTTGGCGAAAATCGGCGATTGTTCGCAAGGAAACGGGCGTCACGGCAAAACTCAAATCACGGCATCGGCGTGGTGAAGGGTTGCCTGGGAGGGTAAGACGCGCGTCTGGTGGCCAGCAAGATCAATTGGCCAAAATCGACAGAAAAATTAAAGTTTTGTCGTCGAATCGGCTTCCGATCGCTCGTTCGAAAAATAAGTTCACGCGCGAGGATGAAACTGCTTGTGAACCTTCTTCAAACGCGAATGTTCAACGTGGGTATAAATTTGCGTCGTTTGAATGCTAGCGTGCCCCAGCATTTCTTGAACTTGGCGAAGGTCGGCGCCGCCAGCAAGCAGGTGAGTGGCAAAGCTGTGACGCAATGCGTGGGGGCTGATCAGCGAATCGATCCCGACCCGCTTGGCATAAAGCTTAACCAAACGCCACAGCATGATGCGATCCATCGCACGACCGGATCGGCTCAGCAGCAAGTGCTCAGCCCCCGCTGGCTGGCGGGCCGCGAGCGTAACCCTCAGCTCGGCCAAATAAAGCTGGATCGCCTCGATCGCTCGGCTGCCGATCGGCACGATGCGCTGCTTCCCCCCTTTGCCTTCGCATCGAATCTGTCGTTCGGCCAACGACAGGTCACGCAACCTTAAATTGCAAACCTCCGAAACTCGGCAACCGGTCGCATACAAAACTTCCAACATCACCCGGTCCCGCTGGTAGTAGGTATCGACGCGGCGTGGCGAGGCCAGCAGACCTTCGACTTGCCGCACGGTCAACACACGCGGCATCCGTTCCCACATCTTTTGGGCGGCCAGCAGTTCTGCGGGATTTTCGGTAACGACGCCTTCAAGTTGCAAGAACTTATAGAACGTGCGAACCGCGACAATGCAGCGAGAGATCGACGAGGGAGCGAGTTTTTCGTCTTGCATCGATCCGATAAACTCGGTCAAGTCGTCCAGCGCCAGCGAAACAACGGGGCGTGAATCGGCCCAAAGCACGAATCGTCGCAAGTCACGGCCGTAAGCTTCGATGCTGTTGGCCGCGAGGTGGCATTCGCCGCGTAGGTAAACGATAAAATCGTCCACCAAGGTTTGGCTGTTGCGAGTGGGCGCGGCGACCGGCGTCCCTTGGGCTAATTGTTGCAGTTTGGTCAGTCGAGGAGCCAAGTGGTTCGCCTTGAAGAGGTGCAAAGTATGATGCCAGCGGCTTCAATAACGATTCATCGGCAGATGGCCGGCTGTGATCACGTTGAAGGTGCAAAAGATTAGGGTTCTGCGGCGCAGCAAAACGAGGCGGTTTGAGATACGATACCGGCGGCGCGCAGATATTGTGCCGATGGTTACAATACGGCAAGTTCAA
>DIUH01000367.1:0-22285 GCA_002428205.1 Planctomycetaceae bacterium UBA6163 | reverse complement strand
CCCACTACGGTGGAAACTTCCCAAGGCTCATGAAACGTTAATATTTTCCATAAACGATCTGTTCGGATTTGATTGCGATGAATGTTTTGGTTGTCGGTGGTGCGGGTTATATTGGTTCTCACGCCGTCAAAATGTTGATGGAAGCGGGCCACGAAGTTTGGGTCTATGACAACCTGTCGCGAGGTCATCTCGCCGCTGTGCCGTCGGGTCGGTTGATCGAAGGCGAAGTCGCCGACCGTGCGCGATTGGTCGAAACGCTGACCCAAAAGAAAATCGACGCCGTGATGCATTTCGCCGCATTCGCGTTGGTGAATGAATCGGTCAACGATCCGGCGCTCTATTATCGCAACAATGTGATCGCGGCGCTTGAGTTGCTCGACGCGATGCGAGAAGCGGACGTCAAACGGATTGTCTTCAGCAGCACGACAGCGACTTATGGCGAACCGGACAACATTCCGATTCCCGAAACGACGCCACAACATCCGATCAATCCTTATGGATTTACAAAACTGGTAATCGAACAAGCCTTGGCCGACTACGCAGCGGCTTATGGCTTTGCCTATGCGGCGCTGCGTTACTTTAATGCCGCTGGCGCGCATCCTGACGGCACGATCGGTGAAGACCACGACCCCGAATCGCACCTAATCCCGATCGTTCTGCAAGTCGCGCTCGGCCAGCGCGAACGGATCACGGTCTATGGCGACGATTATCCGACCGCCGATGGAACCTGCATTCGCGATTACATTCACGTTTGCGATCTTTCAGACGCGCATTTGCGAGCGCTCGATCGATTGCAGCCCGGCAAGGGGATTTGCTTGAACCTCGGCACCGGTCGTGGAACCAGCGTTCGCGAAATCATCGAAGCGTGCCGTCGTGTCACGGGGCACGCGATTCCCGAAGTGATGGGCCAGCGGCGAGCGGGCGACCCGCCCGAGTTGATCGCCGATGCTCGTCGGGCGCGGGCCGAACTCGGCTGGGAACCGCAATTCGCCGATGTCGACAAAATCGTCGAGACAGCCTGGAACTGGCACCGAAAACATCCACGCGGTTACGCCAGCAAGTAAATTGGCGATTTCGGGGGTCGAAGGGGTGCCGACGAGTTGTTAAAAACGTAGTCCGCCGGTCGCGAAGTGCGAGTCGCGTTTTTATCCCCCCTGTTTCGATCCGCTTCGCGATCGAACGCATACCCATTTGGGCATTCATTCTTTGAAGGCACTTGTAAAAAAGCTACGCCAGCCGGGCTTGTGGTTGGAAGATGTTCCAGAGCCGACGATGGGGATCAACGACGTGTTGATCGAAATCCTCAGCACCGGAATCTGCGGTACCGACTTGCACATTTATAAATGGGACGCTTGGGCCAGCAAGACGATCCCGGTGCCGATGGTCGTCGGGCACGAGTTTGTCGGCAGGATCTTGGACGTCGGTTCCAATGTCAACGACTTCCGAGCGGGAGAAATCGTCAGCGGCGAAGGGCACGTGGTTTGCGGTCGCTGTCGCAATTGCATGGCGGGTCGAAGACAGTTATGCGCTGAAACGCAAGGCGTGGGGGTCAATCGCCCAGGAGCGTTCGCGGAGCGGATCGTGTTGCCGATGACGAACGTTTGGCACCACGACCAAACTTTGTCGCGCGACGTGCAAGCGATTTTTGATCCGCTGGGCAATGCGGTCCACTGTGCGCTGTCGTTCTCGGTGCTGGGCGAAGACGTGCTAATAACCGGTGCCGGACCGATTGGCGCGATGGCCGCTGCGGTCGTTCGCCACGCCGGGGCCCGTTTTGTCGTCGTAACGGATGTGAATCCGTATCGTCTGGAACTAGCATCCAAGATGGGGGCAACGCGTGCGGTCAATGTGATGAATGAAGATCTGGCGACTGTCCAGAAAGAACTCGGCATGACCGAAGGGTTCGACATCGGTTTGGAAATGTCGGGCAACCCATCAGCGTTTCGCCAAATGTTGGCCAACATGAGCCACGGCGGCAAAATCGCGATGCTGGGTATCCCCGAACAGGACATGGCGATCGACTGGAATACTGTTGTCTTTAACATGTTGACCATTAAAGGGATTTACGGTCGGGAAATGTATGAGACTTGGTACAAAATGACGGTGATGCTGCAGAGCGGATTGGATATCACACCCGTGATCACACATAAATTTCATTACACCGACTTTGAACAGGGATTTGCCGCGATGAAAAGCGGCAATTGCGGCAAGGTGATTTTGGACTGGGCCGATTGACGGGCGGATGCCTCAAAACATTTATCACAAAGATTACGAATCATGAATCAGATGCCGATCGACCATATTCGCCAAACCTTGGACGAGATCCGCAGCGCGGGCTTGTACAAAAATGAACGCGAAATCACAACGCCGCAAAACCCAAACATCGAAGTCGCTGGCGGCCAGAGTGTGCTGAATCTCTGTGCGAACAATTACCTCGGGTTAGCGGATCATCCGGAAGTGATCGCAGCGGCTCACGAAGCGCTCGATCGCTGGGGTTATGGTTGTGCGTCGGTACGTTTCATCTGTGGCACCCAAACGATTCACCATGAACTGGAAAATCGTTTGACACAATGGCTGGGCACCGAAGACACGATCCTCTACTCGTCATGCTTTGACGCCAACGGCGGCCTGTTCGAAACGCTGTTGGGTCCCGAAGACGCGGTCATCAGCGATGAATTGAATCACGCATCGATCATCGATGGAGTTCGATTGTGCAAAGCAAAAAGGTTTCGATATAAGAATCGCGACTTGGACGATTTGAAACTGAAGTTGCAAGAGGCGAAAGACGCCGGCGCTCGCCAGATCATGATCACCACCGACGGGGTCTTTTCGATGGATGGATACATCGCTGATCTAGCGGGTGTCTGTGACTTGGCGGACCAGTTCAATGCTTGGGTTCACTTTGACGACTGCCACGCGACCGGGTTTGTCGGCAAGACCGGCCGCGGAACGCACGAGCATTGCGGTGTGGTGGACCGGATCGACTTAACAACCGGAACGCTGGGCAAAGCGCTCGGCGGGGCAAGCGGCGGCTACACCAGTGGTCGTAAGGAGATGATTGAGCTGTTGCGCCAACGTTCGCGGCCCTATCTGTTCTCCAATTCGATCGCCCCACCGGTCGCGGGCGGTGCGATCAAGGCGATCGAATTGGCCAGCGAATCGACCGAATTGCGTGATACGCTTGAGGCGAATACGGCGCATTTCCGACATTCGTTGGAGCAGGCGGGGTTGAACGTTTTGCCGGGCCAGCATCCGATCGTGCCCATTATGTTGGGCGACGCGACATTGGCCGCAAAGATGGCCGAACGCCTATTAGAATTAGGGATCTATGTGATCGGATTTTCGTATCCGGTTGTGCCAATGGGCAAAGCGAGGATTCGAGTGCAGGTATCGGCCGCGCATAGCCGCGAAGACTTAGAGTTTGCCGTAGACACCTTTTCCAAGGTCTATCGGGAAATGAAGTAAACCGAGTGAGCATCCAAACCCAAACGTTATTGTTCGTGATTGCGGGATACACAGCGCTGGTAATGGTTGCAAGCATCGTCGCATACGTACTGTACTGGATTGATAAACGCCGAGCGGTCGCTGGTGGCCGCCGGATTCCAGAAAACACACTGCACTGGGCTTCGTTGCTCGGTGGTTGGCCGGGGGCGATTGTCGCTCAGCGTCGTCTGCGACACAAAACCAAAAAACTGACCTTTCGAGTTACCTTTTGGATAACCGTACTGCTGCACCTGATTGCCGCGGGCGTGATTCTGTATCAGTTCGTAGTCCCGCGTTTAGGCGGCGNNTTTAGGCGGCGTCCCTAGTTCGTAGTACCGCCTTTAGGCGGCGTCCCCAATTCGGAAACCGCCTAAAGGCGGGACTACAAACCCATATTAATCGAATCACGAATCAGTTTGATAACATCTTCGACGCTGCCAAGCGATCTTAACGCTGATCCGGAAGCGACCAGTGGGTTAGCAAGCAATCGTTGATCAACTGCGGACCGCAACTCCTCCAATTGCTGGTCGCGGTCGTCTTGCGTTACGCGACGCAATAACGCCCGCAGCACCAGATCCACTGCTAAACGATGCTCGTCCGAGTTCGCCTCAACTTGCCGCTCGCCCCACGACTCGATCGAATCTCGTACTTCCTCTTCGCTCAACATCGCTACAAACTCATCCGACGCCATCGGCAAAACTGCCAAGCCGGTCGACATGCCGGTGATAAATTGTTTGATGTTAGCGAAGGCATTAACCGGGGATTGCAAATCAATTTCTTGCAAGATTCTTTGCAGGTTGTCCACCCGATCGAGTCGTTTCGAAAGTTCTTCTCTAGCAAGAACCGCATATTCTTGATTTCGCCCCGATGCCAGCATCAACTGGCTTTGGCAAAGGATTCTAGCGAAACGCTCGTCTTCGCTTTCGCCGCCGGCGGCAAGTTCGTTGAATATCAAAATCCCATCTGCCGCAGCGTCAAGGCTTAAGAAAACCTCCGTCATATAACTCGCTTGCATGAATGCATTGGCAAACGCAGCCGCTTCATTTGCCTTAACCCTTTCATCAGCATCAAGCTTCTGCAGGTCGACGAACATCAGGCCGCTTTCGGTATCCAGCGACATCGATTTTCGGAACATCGCAAGCCGCTCGGCCGCTTGGTCCTTTTTGTTAAGCTTCCACAGGCAATAGAATTCAAAAAAATAAGGGTCGTGATGGACGCTTCTTTGAAAAGCCATTTCCAGCAATGCTGTCATCGTTAACTTTTCGCTTGGCTGGCGGTCCACAGCGGCTTGTTCATACCACTTCCACGCTTCCTCAAAATCGCGATTCATCAAATAATAATGCCCGACTTGGCTGCGCTCGTGGCTATTGACCGCCATCCAACGAAGTACTTTCGAGTTGACATCCAACGTTGCTGCGGGGTCGCCCGGGTGTAAGGTCCATGGCAACAAATAGGACAGGACGCTGCGATGGCTGGGCGAGTAGGTCCCCCACAACGACATCTCGTCCGCTTGGGGTGACCATTTCGGAAATGTAATGCGAACTTTATCGTGCACCATTTCAGCCTTGTCGCCGGTAAGACCGTCGGCCACATAGACTCGGTCTCGCGCCGCTGGGATCGGCATGAATAAGAATGACCACTGATCGCTTGGGGCTGCGATCGGTTCGGGCGAAACATACGCTAGGCGATTGCCGTCAAAGTTCCACCCGGCAAACGTTCGCACAGGAAACTCGTTTACCGGCGGAGTGATCGTTCCATCGGGTTCGATAAACTTCAAATCGCCCACAGCGCCGCCTTCGATGTAGGCAATCCTGTTTGTGTGGGGTTGCCAGCGAATGTCACGGACCGAACGATCGGTTTGATACAGCAGACTGCTGGTACCGGACTCGGGCTGCACCCCATAAATACTGCAAGCGATTTGGTGGCCGCCGGCAGAGCGAAATGACGGGAATGCGAACTGGTCGTCGTTCGCTGTCCAAGCTGGTCGTGTGTGACGCAAATGATCGAGCGATAAGGAATCAGGAGGAATGATGGTCCAATTCGAATCGTCGACGCGCCGCCAATTATGTGGGATGGATTGCGCGTCACCTGTGCTTTCGAGTTCCGCTTGGTCGATGATCCATAACCCGTCTTCGGTTCCGCTGGACGCTGTACCCAATAACGAACAGACCAAATAGCGACCGGTGTGACTCCAATCAAAAATCATTGCATTGGCTTGTTTGTCGATCAAGCGACGAGTCTGCTTGGATTGCAAATGGTACTCAAACAGACTTACCTGATTCCCTTCAACTTGGTCGATAAAGAAGATTCGGTCGCTGCTGGGGTGCCATCGCACGGCAAGATTGGCGGCAATGTAGCCGGGGTGATCCAATTGGCCTGAAAAAAGCTGGACAGGTTCTTCACTGGCTTGTCCATCACTTGCGACGCGGCGCAACCAGCAGGCATACTCAACGGGCATTTTTCGGAATCGACGGCCTTCGGGATTCGCTTCCCAATTCTCCACCAGCGAGCTGTTGGGCGCACCGCTTTGCTCTATCGGTACTGCGGTGGTGAAGATCATCTTGCTGTCGTCGGGCGAAAACAGCGGCGAACTGACCGCCAATGCGTCCGACGAATCGAAGACCTTTTCCAATTTGGTTCCGTCGGACGATGCGACATAGACGCCATCGGTCCCGTGTTGGAACGCAACCGATTCCCCTCGCGCGGAATACTCGATCGTGCGGTCTTCCTGGACTGTGGGTGAACATCCTGAAATGACACCGACAACGGCCAGTGCCAACGCAACAAAAGAATGTTGTCGACAAGTAGCATTCATGACGGATATCCCATTCACGGCTTTGCGATTTGGACGATTCCAAGCATTTATCAGCTTAACGGTTAAACGAACGATCGCCGGGGTTAATGCAGAAAATTTCGGATTTCCGCAACCGGCCGTCCGTGGATCGGTCGGCGTCGGCAAGCGGGAAACAGGCGACGCGACGGTTGCCGTTTTTAAACCAAAACAACGGTTGTGCCAGCAAATGGCCGTCGTCATCGACGATCGGTTCTTGGCGAATGTCGAAACGTTTCCACAAATCGATCAACCAAGCACGGTGCTGGGTACCAATCTGGTCTAGGATGTCGTTCAAGTCGTCTTGGATGCTGGACGTCATGTCGACATCGGGCGTTGCGTTCATCGTATCGATGCAACTGGAAATCGTTTGCAAGATTTGCCGCGACGCTGAACCGCATTCTTGGCTGCCATAAAGGCACAGCAACGATCGGGCACGCGTCATGGCGACATACAAATTGTTTGCCAGAACCTTACCCTCAGCCGCAACAAATTGATCAACACAGGGGATGAACACGATTTCGGATTCATACCCTTTATAAGAATGCGAAGTCGTGATGACCAGTGTGTTCGGGTTGCGTTCAAATGGCCGATTGGTTTGAATCGACAGTTCGGCGCCGATCTGTGAAAGGACCGGCTTAAGAATCGATTCGATCAACTGGACAACATGCTTGCCATTGTAGATCACACAAATGTCGCTTGGCGAAACTCCCTCACCGCGGATCAGTTGTACCAGATGCTTGGCCATCGCCTCGAGCTCTTCTGTGCGTCGGCCGTAACAACGAAAGAAAGGCTTCGGTCCGTCGATCTGATTAAAACGAACCTTCAGCCAACTTTGCCCGTTGATTTCTGTTTTTTCGATCAGCCCCATCGACATCAATTCGTTCTGGTCGTCTTTTCGCTCGGGATCGACCAAGCGGTGCAGCGTGTTGACGGCCAGCTCGGCGATTGCATTCGTCGACCGAAAGTTTTCTCGCATGATGGTCGATCTGCCACGCATATCGATCCCGAAATCAGACCATTTGGGCGTCTTTCGGCCATAGATGTTTTGTGCATTATCGTAAAAGATATGCGCAGGTTTACTGTTGGCATCTTCAATATCGCTGCGCTGGACCAGCGACAGCAGCAGTTTCAGCATCGATGGCCCCATATCTTGGGCTTCGTCGATGAACAACGCCGAGCAGCGCGGCAGAATCGTTGCCGAATCTTGGCGTCTTAAAAACTCCTCGGCTGCCCGATCGTAATCAAACTCGAACACGTCCATCGATAGCGAAGCATCGGGCAACAGTCCGGCCAGCACATCCTTCACATGCAACAACGAGACTTTTTCCCAAGGAAAATCGGGGGCGTCATACAACGATTCTTTCCATAGATCGGCCCAGGCGGATTCGACCGATTCACGCAACAACTTATGAAGCGATCGGTTGGCATACACGGCCCAAATGCAAAGCGGCTGGTTCCCTTCCATGCGTTTGACTGTTTTGGCCAGCCAAGTGCACAGCACGATCGACTTGCCGCTGCCAGCGACGCCGCGCACCAATCGCGGTTTGCCATCTAAGTTTAAGTTGGCGATCCGTTGCTGGTCTCGCGACAGCACCGGCTTCATCGTCTTTCGTTCGCAAAATTGTTTGCCTAAGTCCAATGGGGCCGCCGCCGTGGTTACATAGCTCGGCTTGGTTTCGGAAACGGCGTTCAAGTCCGCTGGCCCGTGATTGGCAATTTCAAGAAGGTTGTTCGCTGTTGCAGAAACCTTTTTCCAATGCAGCGATTGACCGCTATGCTCCAAACGGCTGGCGGTTAATTGCGAGCGCAGCGGCTTCAGATACGGTTCATCCATTTCGCTGCGACTGGCAAGCACAATCACCGCTTCGCGAGCGCGGCTGAGTGCGACATTCACCAATCGTTTCCATTCTTCGTACGGCCAACCGTAACTGCCCGCGTTGACCGTATCGAAAACGACGATATCGGTTTCGGTTCCCTGCTGGCTGTGAACCGTCGACGATTCCCAGCTCGTTAGCTCCCACTTTGTAAACAGACTTGCAACCGCATGGCTCTGTGCTGTGAAGGGTGATATGAACATCCCTTTTGAGTTTCGGATCGCGGGGTCGTTTAGGATTTTTTCCAAAACGCTAAACGTGATGGCTCGAATCCAGCTTTTGTTACCAGGCCCGCGTTCGGCACGAATGGACGAAAGGTCGCCCTGTTCTTCATCCAAAACATACCAGATTGCCCTGGAGTGGTTTGAAAGCAATGGTGTGAGATTGGCGGGGCGTGAAACGGTCTCCTTTGCGGTTTTAAGAATGCCGCCATACTGGTAATTGGAAACGATCTTGCAAACATCTGGGTGCATGCGTCTCTGTTCAGACAGGACGTGCACGGCTGCGGGCGTTTGTTCTAAGTTGTCCAAGTGGCTCAAACCGCTGCTGGCCAGCCACTTTTGATGTTTTTGCGGCAAAACGCGAGATATGCGGCTGATCGGGGCCAATTGCTTTGAATCGCCGACCAGTACAACGCGGCGCGCGGCCAGCAATGACAATGCGGCGATCGAGACTCGCGACATCAACCCTGCTTCGTCAATGAAGATTGTCGTAAACGGCGAGTCGCCTTCTTCTAGCATCTTGGTGACGATTGTGTCTTTCAAAAAGGTGGTCGCCTTGAATGCGGTCGATATGACGACGCGAACCTTTGTGTCGAGAAAGTTACGCTTGCTTTGGTCGCCACCGCTCGTTCGCAGTTCGCTGATCTTCTGGCGAGTGAGTGCTTTTTCTTCCCATGTTTCAAGTGTTTGCAATTGGCCAGCAAAGTGGTCAATCTGGCGGAGTGTTTCGGACTCGGTGCCCATCAACATCGATTCCAGGCCATCGGCAGCAAACTTCTGCAGCGACACGCCTTTTCCGATCCGCCGCAGGATGCCATCGCTAAGGAGAGTGGGCGATTGATCGGTCGTCGCACTTCCGATCGAAAGTGCAACGGCATCTGTTGCGCGGTTGGTGGTCGAAACGACCAGGATTCGCTCGGTCGGATCGTTCAAAACCGCAGCGATCTGTTGGCCGGTGGTGTATGTTTTTCCCGTGCCCGGCGGACCCCAAAGCACGCACCATGAATGTTGCCACCATTGTTTTAAGTGTGGCAAGCAAGCATCCTGGCGATGCCGGACCATCGGATGAATACCGCCACAGGTTGCGGCGAGTCGACTCGCTAAGTCAGCACGTGCCTCGGGCTGTTTGCAATCGTTTAGGACGCTGTCGAGTACGGATAGAAACTCGAACGGCCGCACGAAAAAAGATCCCAGAGTAGGTGTCGATTCGGGATTGTCGAGACTGATAAACAGACACCCGTTTTGTTCGTCGACCTCGATCACCTCTCCTTTCCATTGCAGTTCATGGTCAAACGTCGCTTCCTCGTAAATCGCTGTCGAAATCGAATCGCCATCGCCGAGCGATCTAGGACAAAACGCGACCGCACCTTCCCACGTCCAATCGAAATCGATCGACTTGCCGACGTGGACAACGTAAACCGGTCCGCGGTCTCGCTCTGCAAAAACGCTTACATTTCGACACCGTAAGCGTTTCCACTTACTGCAATCACGGAACTCTTGGCGAATCGCCGACGCGGCGTCTTTGACAAGCTGGTCTTCGGCATGCGGCAAAAGCAGGTCGCTGCGAAACCGGGCCGGTTGATAATCGGCACAGGATGCCATCGAAATCGGATGTTCGTTATCGTCGATGTTGTCTTCCATGATGGAAAAGCCTTACAGCCTATCGGNNCCAAAAAACCAATGAAATCGACTCGCCTCCAAAGGGTCAGACCCCTTTTCGGATAGGCTCTTCGCTCCATTCCCCGGCACACAGGGCATGTCGCTACAATCGTGTTGGTGTCGGGAGAATAATACGCCACTGATGGTAACGTCTTGACGGTTTAGTTGAAAGCGGCTTTTGGTTTCGCGATCAACACGTTCGAATGACGGAGGAGAGACATAATGGTTCAGCAGGTATTGCGATGTTGTCTATTGATTACTCTGCCAATCGGTTCTGCTGAGATTGTTCAATGTCAGGAGATGGGGACATTACGGGCACGATTTGTGTATGGTGGTGTTGCCCCTGAGGCGGAGAAAATTAATGTCAATAAAGATATCGAATTTTGCGGCCGTATTCCGCTAATCAACGAGCGCTTGATCGTTGATAAGAAAACCCAAGGGATTAAAAACGTTGTGTTTTATGTTTCCACAGGTCAACGTGGCAGTCGGTTAGAAGTTTTCCAGGGGATGCCCAAAACGGTAACGCTTGCGATTGAAAACTGCCGTTTCGAGCCACATATTCTCTGCATGCAAGCCGGTGACACTCTTAGTCTTGTGGAACGCGATAAAGTTGGACACAATCCCAACCTTAGCTTTTTTGTAAACTCTGCTTTTTCCGGATTTGTTGCCCCAGGCGTTCCACAAAGCATAAAGATTGAAAAGGCCGAACCCGCACCGATTCCGATTGATTGCAATATTCACCCTTGGATGCGTGCCTATTTAGTTGTACTTGACCATCGGTTTGTAAGCGTCAGTGATGACCAGGGGAATATTGAGATCAAGGATTTACCAGTGGGCAACGAACTGGTGTTTCGCCTGTACCATGAATCCAGCCGTCGAATTCCTGAGCTAGAGATTGACGGGCAAAAGGTGGCGACCGACCGGAACCTGATCCGTCTTATGATCAACCCGGGGATGAACGATCTTGGCACGATAGTGATTCCGTCCGCTCTGTTCGGGCGAAATTAATGGCGGCTTGCCTGCCGGAACGGACGGCCCTGGGGAAGTTGCCTGTCGACACCGCTAGTGGCAATCGACAATACCCTGCATTGTCGCTACGCTGCTGGCCGTGTTTAGGAAGAAATCATGGCGTAGAGAACCAGCAAGGCTTCACAAGAGGATTTTAAGATGGTGTCGGCTAGCGTCTTGGCGTTGGACGTTGAGAAATTGAATCTTGACTGGGATTGGATGCTGTCGGTGTTGCGAAGCGTCTTAGAAGAATCAGGCGACGGGGCGCTTGCCAATCTGTTGCCCGATGCCAGCGAGAAGGTAGACGTATCAACGGTTTTGGCTGATTCGGTTCAGTTGACTCAAGCCTATTCGATCGCTTTCCAATTGCTGGGCATGGCCGAACAGATTTCGGCGGCACGGTTTCGTAACGAGATCGAGCAGGAAAAAGGCGTCGACCAGTTGCCGGCGCTTTGGGGCGATGCGCTGCGTGAGTTGAAAGAGAGCGGGATTTCGCAAGACCAGATCGCAGAGCATCTATCGTCGATTCAAGTCGAACTCGTTTTGACCGCCCATCCGACCGAAGCGAAGCGAGCGACTGTGCTTGCGCATCACCGGCGGCTGTTCGACCGTTTCGTCGCTCGGCACCGTGGCGATCTTACGGTCTGGCAGGAGGCTGAGAATGAAGCGGCGGTAAGATCGCTGCTGGGTATCTTATGGCGCACCGGTGAAATCTATCTCGATAAACCTGATTTGCAGTCCGAACGCCGAAACGTGATCGACTATTTGACTCACGTTTTCCCTGCCGCGATCAAACCGCTCGATCTGCGATTGCGGCAAGCGTGGCAACATCTGGGATTTGATCCTGAACTGATTTGCGACCCTTTGTCGTTGCCAAAGTTAACGTTTGGGACGTGGGTCGGTGGCGACCGCGATGGGCATCCGCTGGTGACTCCGCAGGTGACGGCGGAAACGTTGATCGATTTGCGACGCAGCGCGCTGGGACTGCTGCAACGCGAAATGACCGAGTTGGCCAGGCTGCTCAGTTTGTCGGCTTATTGGATCGCGCCGCGCGGTGAATTCTTACAAGAAATTGCCAAGCGAGTCGACTTATTGGGCGATGCCGGTTCCAAAGCGATGCAGCGGAATCCCAACGAACCATGGCGTCAATTCTTGAATCTGATGCTGGCGCGACTGCCAAAGGTTTCAGCGAAGACTGATGGGCTAGCCCGCGTCGATGGTGATGATTTCCGACCGATCGCACCCGATGAGAGGTTTTACCGAACCAGCGATGAAATGCTGGTCGATTTGCGAGTCTTGTATGACGCACTGGTCGGCGTGTCGATGCGTGAGACGGCAGATTTTGCGGTACGACCGCTGATGCGAATCGTGCAAGCGTTTGGGTTTCATTTGGCCGTGTTGGATGTGCGTCAAAACAGCGCGATGCATGACAAGGCGATCGAACAATTGTTGGTCTCGGCCGGGCTGGCAGACTCGGACTATTCGCGTTGGGACGAAGCGAAGCGAATCGCATTTTTAGAAAGTGAACTGAAGTCGCAACGTCCATTTTTGGTCGCCGGGCGCAGCGCGGGCAAGGAAGCTGATGCGGTGCTGGGGGCGCTGAGCGTCGTGCGACAATACTTGCACGCCTTCGGACCCGAGGGCTTGGGATCGCTGATTGTCAGCATGACTCGCCAAGCGTCTGATTTGTTAGGTGTCTATCTGCTGGCCCGCGAGGTCGGCTTGTTGGTCGATACCGATCAAGGCGTGGTTTGCCCGCTGCAGGTGGTTCCTTTATTTGAGACAATTGATGATTTGCACCGCAGCCCAGATATTTATGACCGTTTCTTGTCATGTTCATTGACGCGGCGGAGCATGGAATACTTGCAGCGGCATGCACGGGCAAGCCACACGACCGGTCACCCGATGACGGGTCAAATCATGATCGGTTACAGCGATAGTAATAAAGACGGCGGGATTTTGGCCAGCCTCGTTGGGCTGCGTCATGCTCAAGACAAACTCGCCGACGTTGGTCGAAGGCATTCGGTTCATGTAAGATTTTTTCATGGACGAGGCGGAACGATCAGCCGTGGTGCCGGTCCGACCAACCGTTTTATAAGATCGTTGCCCGATCGTACGCTCGAAGGCGATTTGCGGCTTACCGAGCAAGGTGAAACGATCGCACAGAAGTATGCGCATCAGCCGACCGCGATCTATAACTTAGAATTGTTTCTTGCTGGCGTGACGACCAAGACGCTGACCGATTTGCATGTCCAGGAGAGCGTCAATCCGCTCGAACCGACGCTCGTCTCGCTGGCCTCTTGGGCGCAAGGCGAATATCACGACCTGCTGCATAGCAAAGGGTTTTTGGATTTCTTCCGTCAAGCCACACCGATCGATGCGATTGAGCAAAGTCGGATCGGTTCGCGGCCCAGTCGTCGAACCGGGCAGCAATCGCTGGCCGATTTGCGAGCGATTCCGTGGGTGTTTAGTTGGGGGCAAGCGCGTTTTTATTTATCGGGTTGGTATGGTGTGGGAACGGCGCTAGCGAGACTACAGCACGAGCAACCGGATATATATGCGAAATTGCCAGACGAATTAGGTAAATGGGCACCGCTGAAGTATTTGATCAGCAACGTCGCGACATCGGTGGCTGCTGTGGATGGTGATGTGATTCGTGAATATGCGGCGTTAGTTGAGGATAAAGCGCTGCGGGAGCTGTTTCTTGACAGGATCGTCCAGGAATGGGATCTGGCGAAGCGGCATGTTGAACACTTATACGGAGGGTGTTTGGATGCGAAGCGTCCGAATGTTCGGCGAATGATTCAATTGCGCAGCCAAGGTTTGAGGATTTTGCACAATCAACAGATCGGTTTGTTGCGGCGATGGAGAAGTTACCATCGGATGGGCGAAGCGACGCAGGCTGATGCGTTGCTGCCACAACTGCTATTGACCGTCAATGCAATCGCGTCGGGGCTTGGCGCAACGGGCTAAAGGGAGGCCGCTTGAGTTGCCGAAGTGTTTTAGCGGATTCACTTGCCGCAGAGCGGCAGTAAGCGTTTAACGCAAGAAAAAAGAGGCGACGGTCGGATTCGAACCGACGAATAATGGATTTGCAATCCATCGCCTTAGCCACTTGGCCACGTCGCCTTACCAATCGTGTCGTTGCGGCGTTTCCCGAACGAGTGATCTGTGCAGATTAGGAAAACTTTCCCGCCGGGTCAACGGGTGCTGGCTGTGTCGCCAAGATCGATCGTTACGATTGTGCGTGTTTCATCGGCGAGACAGGCGTGCGGGCTTGAGCCGGAGTTTTCGGTGTGACAGTATTTTTGCGTTTACGTTTCGCTGGCCCGTTTCGCTGGCCAGGGGGCTGGGCGATCCGGGGCAGTGTTTTATGATCGTGCTCCGGCATGACAAAATTGCCGACGCAATCTCGGTTTCCTGCCAGTCGGTCGTTTTTCCCGCCAAACTCCTTGGACTCTTCCCACGATGCCGTTCTCAAAATCAGCCCATTTGTGCCGTTGGGGCTTGCTAAGCACCGCAGCGATCAGTCGCAAAAACTGGAAGTCGATCGCGTTATCGGCCAGCGGTACGATAACTGCTGTTGCGAGCCGCGATACGGCAAAGGCTCAGCAGTTCATTGACCAGTGCTCCGCAGAGGTGCCCTTTGCGAAGCCGCCGGCTGCCGTGGGTGATTACGATTCGCTGCTGGCACGCGACGATGTCGATGCGGTCTACATCGCGTTGCCGACGTCGTTGAGAAAACCCTGGGTTTTAAAGGCGGCGGCGGCGGGTAAGCATGTTTTGTGCGAAAAACCGGTGGCGGATTCGGCTGAGGATGCGGCGGAAATGATCGACGCGTGTCGTGCCGCCGGTGTGCAGTTCATGGACGGCGTGATGTTCAGCCACAGCTCGCGTTTGGCCGCGATTCGCGATGCGATCGATGGCCCAGCGGGGATCGGGCCGCTGCGGCGAATCACCAGCTCGTTTTGCTTTCACGGCGACGAGTCGTTTCAGCGTTCAAATATTCGTGTCGATTCGTCGTTGGAAAGCCAGGGATGCTTGGGCGACCTTGGCTGGTACACGCTGCGGATGATTCTGTGGGTGATGAACTTTCGCATGCCGACCAGTGTCGTTGCGCATACACTTAAGACCATGCGTGGCGATGCTAGCCCGGGCGATGTGCCGGGTGAGTTTTCCGGTGAACTATTCTTTGACGGCGGTGTGTCGGCCCATTTCTTCTGCTCGTTCCTGGTCGAAAACCAGCAATTGACGACGATCTCGGGCGAGAAAGGTTACATCACGCTGGACGACTTTGTTTTGCCGTTTTACGACGCGGAATTGGCGTGGGGTGAGCACCGGCATGTGCTGGAGATCGATAATTGTCGTTGGAACATGCAGCGGCACAGCTCGCGGTCGGCGGTGGTGGAATATGCCAGCGGCGAACCGAACGCCCAGGAAGTGAACATGATCGAAGCGATGAATCGGTGCGTGTTGTCAGGCGAATTGGACCCGCATTGGCCGGCGATCGCGCTGAAGACTCAGCAGTTGATGGAGGCATGCCGAGAAAGCGCGGATCTTGGTGGAATGCGAGTCGATTTGGGAGGCGTTTGACAATCGCCCGTTAGCGATTTGAGGCAGTCATTTCGTCAAACACGACTTGGAACGGGACTCGGTCGCAGATACCGAAACTTGAATCGCGAGTCAGTTTCGCACGGCTGAACGCTGGTCCGGAGAGTCCGCACAGGAAGCGAGCGCGATTGCGTGGATCGGATAAATGATCGGGAAACCGCTTGCGGAGCTGCTCAACGGCGGTTTTCGCTGATGTTCCTACGCCGCGAACTTTGGTTTCGGGGATTTGCCATGGTCCGTCGCCGATGCAAGACGAGCAGCGGCCGCAGGCTTGCTGCATGACTTCGCCAAAATGGCTAGACAGCCGGGCGGCCAAGCATCCGCCCGCTTTGGCCAGGTCAAAGACGTCGTCCAGTCGAGCGATCTCAGAGGTTTCGCGGTCGACCAATCGTTGGAAGAGTAAATCCGCCAGCACTTTAACGTCGCCGAAAGGTTTCAACTTTTGGTAACCGTGTACCAGATCGGAAACTTGTACTTCGATCCATCCTTTTTCTACCAAGTGCTCGACGGCTTTGACCAGCCTTTCGCGTTCACAGCCCAAACGTTTTGCTGCGACGGCCATATTCAGTAGAAACCAGGTTCGGCCTTTGGACAAACATCCGAGCATACCGGCCAAAAAATTTCGAGGTTCGCCGGTGAAGTGTGAGAGGATGTGTTTTGATGTCACTAGCGGCTTGATCTTATAAGTATCGTAACGCGGCGAAGTCCCGTGGATATAGCCTTCCAATTCTAGGTAGGTCAGCAGTGTGCGGGCGACCAAAATCCGGATATCGGTTTCGGCTGATAACTGATAGTGACTGATATGAAACATGTCGGCTTGGCCAGCGACGATGTCGAGCAGGCGGCCGACGGCTTGGCGAGTTGGGGTGTCGCCGAAGGTGAAATTTTCCAGCACCACGCGGTCTTCGGGGACCAACAGCAGTTCGCAGATCGAGTCGTTGCCATCGCGACCGGCGCGGCCGATTTCTTGAGCGTAGGCTTCTAATGAGCTTGGGGGATTATAATGATAAACATAGCGGATGTTTGGTTTGTCGATTCCCATACCGAATGCGATGGTAGCGACAACGATGCCGTTGGTTGAATCGAGAAACCACTTTTGCGTTTCGGTGCGAACGTCGTCTTCCATGCCCGCATGGTAGGGGCGTGCGGGCAGGCCAGCGGCGGCCAAGAATTCAGCAACCGACTCGGCCGTTTTCTGCAATGAAACATAGACGATCGACGGGCCAGCGGGACGGCTGGTCATCACTTCGGTCAGCACCTTGTTTCGCTGTGAATCGGTAATCACACGGCTGAACAATTGCAGATTCGGCCGGAAAAAACGAGTGCGAATGGCGTCTTGGGGGGCTATTGCGAAAGCCTCGCGGATATCGTCCAACACCGCCGGGGTCGCGGTAGCGGTAAGTGCCAGAACGCGTTCGGCGTTCAACTGTTTTGCCAGCTCCCCAAGTTTCAGGTAGTCGGGCCGGAAATTATGTCCCCAGCGGCTGATGCAGTGAGCTTCGTCGACGGCGAACAGAGAAACTCGAAGGTTTCCGATCGAGGCTCGAAATCGTTCGTTGAAAAATCGCTCGGGTGCGACATACAGCAGCTTTGTCGCGCCGCTGCGAATGCCCCGCATCGCCTCAGTAAACTCTTGAGTTGACATGGTTGAGTCGAAGCGTGCCGCAGCAATTCCGCGGGCTGCCAAGGCGTCGCACTGGTCCTTCATTAGCGCGATCAGTGGTGAAACGACGACGGTCGTGCCAGGAAACATTTGCGACGGCAGTTGATAACAGAGTGATTTTCCGCCACCGGTTGGGAATACGGCCGCGGCGCTTTTGCCAGCCAATAGGCGTGAGATAACGTCACGCTGGCCGGGGTGAAACGATTCCATTTTGAAATCGCGCCGAAGCAGATCGAGCGGGTCGCCGTCGATCGCCAATGGGTCCGCTGGTGTCGTTTTGTTGCTCAAGCAAGAGTTCGAATCCGCTACGCTAGCCTTCATCTGAATCGCCCTTGTGTCGATTGATGGGGAACGTCGACCGGTCAACGTTGTCCTTTAGTTCGCAAAGTGTACGGATGAACCGTACCGCGTCAAGGGGGACGCCGAGTTTTGCATTTGCCGTCGATCGGGGTGGCGACGAGACGTCCAATCGAGCGGGTTTCTCGAGTAACGATTTTGTTGGCGAAGCGGCCTACCGGGTGATGGGAAGCGAGTTCAAAGTTGTTGCTTCGGATGGAAAAGTTGACGTCAGCCGATCGCTTGTACTTTTCCGCGAGCAGGGGGGCGTGGATGCAATTGTGGCCAAGAAGCGGCTGGTTTTGCGGAAATCGCAGGACGAAGAAATCGGAATATCGTTGCGTTTCTACTTCGCCGCGGGGTTCGCAAAGCGAGTCAGTGTTTCGGGGGGACAGCCGCGTCGCAACCGCCGTCGGTCCGAAAAACCGGTCATTGGGGGCGCCTGTTAATCGCCAGCAAGCGTTTCAAGTGATTAAGGTTTCAGGCGATTGGCAGCTTGTTTTGCGCAGCGCGCAAGTTTTGTGTAGCCTGCAAGGCGGTGCGGCCGAATCGACGCTGTGGCTGGATCAGCGGATCTGGAATCCACGCATGCAGATCAGACCCAAGACCATCACAAAACCGGCCATAATCGTAAACTCGGTGGGACCAGCAGTCCTAAAGAATTGTTCGGTTTGGTACGTAGCGTCCGTCCACCAGTCTTCGTGGCTGAAGTAGTACGAATAATTCACGGCGAGATCCTGCAGCGATAAGGCCAAATCGGAAGTGGGGCGACGATGCCCGCGATAAAGCTAGGTTGCGGCAGGTGGCGGAATCCGTTGTCAGCGGGTGATTGGATAAAATGCTTCAGAAATTGCCATTGAGAGAACATTTTTTAGGAAACGCTCGCTTAATTCGCAAAATCATCACGCTTGTCAGCTAGAAAAATGATTGGCGCACTAGGGGTTGTCGAACCGAAAAATCGTTTTACAATTCGCTCACCGATTCGGAAACGAACCGGTTGGCGAGTCATCTCGTTCAAGGCGCTGTAGCTCAATTGGTTAGAGTACCGGACTGTCGATCCGGTGGTTGCGGGTTCGAGCCCCGTCAGCGTCGCTTTCTTGAGACCCCGAAAAACACTGTTTTTCGGGGTTTTTTCGTTTAACGACAACTCATTTCGACCATGCGGGCTGATCAGCCCGTTTGCCCGTCGGCAGATTGCCGTGCATCCAGAAGCGATGGCACTGGTAGTAGCAGTGTGTCTTCTTCTTCGACGATGGTGATTGGTGGCGAAACCTTTGGCGGGTGACCGTATCCGCACCATCGCCGGATGGTCGCCCATGTGCTGGCCATCAATGTCTGGGTCTTTAACGGCCGCCGAATGCGGCCTCCAATAATGATCGCTCCTGCGTCAGGAAATGTTGCGGTCGCGACCGATTTCTGGGGCGATCGCGATGTCGGAATCGGCAAACCGGTAATCAGCCAAGCGGCCAAAATGAAAGCTGCCAGCAGCAGTAAAGCCGCCGCTGCCACCGAATGTTTCTTGAATCTGGTTTGAAAATCCATTGCGGCGGCTGCCAGCTTGCAGGGTGTTAACACGAATTGTGCGGCGGCAGGCCTGGTTAAAGCTCATTCAAAACGACGAGCGTCGCTTTCGCCGAACGCTTGAGTCAGTGAGTTGTAACGGCTTAATCGCCGAAGCGATATGAATGCTGGTAAACCCAATATGGGCAGAAACATCGCGCCGGCGATGATGCCTACCCAACGGGCCTTTTTATAACACGACGGAAAATCGTCCGGGGATACATATCCGATCTTTATCATCGCGCCGCACAACCAAACCAGAAGCGAGAACCAAATGAGCGGAGCGACCATGCTTGGCAAAGTGATTGACCCTTCCAAGGCTTGGCCAGCAATCGACGCCACAGCGACGATGCAGATGTAGGTCAGCATTGCGATTCCCATGCGGCGATAGTATTTTTGTACGCTGTGCAAATACCATGACGCGCCCCTTTGGTCCGGCAACACCGATGGCGTTACGACCGGTGGCGCGTAAGGATTATAGTCGGGTTTCATAGTTAACTCTATTTTTCTGGCGAGGTCCGCAATGGGTATATGCGGTCTGTATCCCCGGTAGCGGATCGGATCATGGGTTCGAGCCGATTGGAACCGACGTGCCGATCGTCAATTGCCCTCCCATTCGCTGGGCAGCGGCAATCGCTGCAAGACTGGGGAAATGCCAAGCATCCGGCATTGGCACAAATGGCCGGTCGTGTTGCTATACTTGTGGATCGCTGGGGCGTCAGACTTTTTCGCCCGTTGGCCGTTCGCGAAAAGTGCCCATTCCTTCATCTGGTTGTTGCCATGAAAGTTCTGTTGTCGATCGTTTGCTGTCTGTTTCCGCTTGCTCCACTAGTTGCCGAAGATGCAGGGAGCACGTCGGGTGATGAAGCGGGGTTTGTTTCGTTGTTTGATGGTAAGTCGACGTCGGGTTGGGAGGGGCCGATGGAGTGGTTTCGCATCGAAAACAAATCGCTGGTCGGTGGCACCTTGGATAAGGGGATTCCGCACAACTACTTTCTGTGTACGACCGAAACGTATGGCGACTTTGAATTGAGGCTGGAGGTCAAGGTTGTTGGCGACAACGCGAACGCCGGCGTCCAGTTCCGCACCAAGCGAATTGAAGGTTCCAGCGAAGTGGAAGGTTATCAAGCGGATGTTGGCGGTGTGGGCAAACGACTGGTTTGGGGCAGTTTATATGACGAATCGCGTCGTCGCAAGTTTATGGCGGAAGCGGACGCCAAGACAATCGAGGCGACCGTAAAGCCGAACGATTGGAATGATTATCGAATTCGCTGCGTTGGCCCTAAAATCGAACTGTTTTTGAACGGGGTACAGACGGTATCTTTTTTGGAAGAGGATGATACGATCGCAAAGACCGGTGTGATCGCGTTGCAGATCCATTCGGGACCGCCGACCGAAGCTTGGTATCGTAATATAAGAATCAAGCCGCTTTGATTCTTCGGTTGATCGGTTTACCTGTTTAGGATTCCCATAAAACGTGTCTGGCTTCATTCGATTCGTATACTTTGACCTTGGCAACGTGTTGGCGTCATTTGATGTCCAACGGGCGTGCCAAAATGTTGCAAAAAGGTGGGCAATCGATCCGAGGGATGTTCGCCGGGTCGTTTGGGATTCTGGGTTGCAGGATCGGTTCGAGCACGGCGAAGTGTCGGTCGATCAATTCGCGTCGACGGTACGTCAGGGATTAATGCTGGACGTTGCGGATGCGCCGACGACTGAATTAGTCGATCAGTTGTGCGATATGTTTGAGCCGATTGTGGAGATGGTGGACCTGGTGGACGCGGTGCGCCGCGGAGGGACGCGGTTGGGGATTTTGTCGAATACTTGCCAGGCGCACTGGCAGTGGCTGTTACGAGCGGAGTATGCGGCGCTTCGTGGTCCGTTTGACCACGTCATTTTGAGCTATGAACACGGGGTGATGAAGCCGCATTTGTCGCTGTATCGCATCGCGGCTGAGAAGACGGGTGAAGACGCCGCTTCGATTTTGTTTTTGGATGACCGACCGGACAATGTCGCCGCAGCGGTTTCGAGCGGTTGGCGGGCCCATCAATTTACTGATGTGGGATCAGCCCGTGAGGTGCTACGCGGTGCCGGCGTGCTCGGGTAGCATGTGTTCAGCGGCGGACGTTGGGACATGTGCCGTCGCGAAACCCCTTCAATCTGTCAAAAGTGCCATGAACAATCTGCCTCGCGAAGGATCTCATCATCTCGCCGCATCGCAATCGCCCGGTACGCTATCCGAACCGCGTGAAGATAACGGCGTCAACTTAGACCAGTCGTCCGATGGTGTGCAACAGCATGACGCAAGGTCGACGGTTCGTCTGGTGGCGGTGATCGATATCGGGGCGACCAGCATTCGAATGTCGGTTGCCGAAATCACGCCTGATGGCGAGTTTCGGACGCTCGATACGTTGCTGCAGGCGGTTGATCTGGGCCGCGAGGCGTTTGACACACGGCGTATTTCGCGAGCGACGATCGAACGATCGGTTAACATTCTTAGGCGATATCAGCGTGTGGTGCGAGAGTATGGGATTCGCAGTGGTTCGCAGATTCGCGTCGTCGCGACATCGGCGGTACGCGAAGCGACGAATCGCTTGGCGTTTACCGATCGTGTTTACATCGCGACCGGTTTGATCGTGGAAGTGATTGACGAAGCGGAGGTCAATCGCGTTACGTTCATGGGGGTCAACCCGCACCTGGAGCAGGACGAAGCGTTACGAGCGGCGCGTTCGATCGTGATCGAGGTGGGTGGCGGCAGTACCGAATTGTTGGTGATGCGTGACGGAAACATGCTGCTTAGTGATACCTTTCGTTTGGGATCATTGCGGTTATTGCAGTCGCTTGAATCGCTGAATTCGACGACCAGTCGCAGACGCCAATTGATGGAATATCAAATCGCTAGGATCATTGATCGGGTTAGCGAAACGGTTACCGATGAACCCAACACGCGACTGATCGCGATTGGTGGTGATATTCGGTTTGCGGCCCGCGTGATTTTGGACCATTGGGACACCGAAACACTGGCTGAAATACCGAC
>DIUH01000460.1:30711-33004 GCA_002428205.1 Planctomycetaceae bacterium UBA6163 | reverse complement strand
CGGAGAGTGCCTGCTACCTTTGGCCTACGGGATCAGCGCCGCGGCTCCTGCGACAGCACCGGCTTGGAACAACGCACCTCGTAAGCTGAGCGGTACCGGTTGCGTGATCCAAGGGGCACAATCGCCGGGACGATAATAACCCAATGCGTATTGGCACTCGTTGGGCAAATGAACGCCCATCTTGTATGGCAATATGGCAATGTTAGCGAAGAAGTGAGCTGACGATACGACAGGCTGCAAAATCGGACCAGCGGTGTGGCCATAACGTTCGAGGTTTACTTCTTCAAAGTAAAGCGGCTTGTGGATCAGGTTCGAAGCTTTCCAAGTGACTTTCGACGCTTCCCACTGGCGCTGTTGAAACTGTGGTTGATCGATCAAGCATTCTTTGGGCAAACCCCACTGGGCAGCGACATATGCTAGATCGGCTTCGCTGATTCGATTTACTTGGATTTCTTCGTTCGTTCCGAACTCCGTCTCGATGATCAATTTCTCATAAGCGATGTCGCGCAAGCGTCCTCTTCCGAGTTTACGCCCATCGATCGATTGCCAATCTCTTAATTCTTGCTGCTCGTCGAATCGCTGCTTCATCTTCTGGAACTCGTCGTATTCAATCACGTCAGGTCGAAACGGCGGCGAGATATCCAACGACACTTTCTGGATCGTTGCATCCGCAATGCTGCGGCGGAAATCGTCGCATGAATAAGCGACGGGGCGGATCAATGAAATGTCGTCGCTGCCTGCGCCAAGTTGGGCGGGTGGTCGACGGTCTTCGTCACGACGCGGCATTTGAAAATCTTCGATTTCGCGACGTGGCGGCACTTGGGCTGGCGGTGCAGGTTGCAATTCCATCGCGTCATTGTCGATCTCAGGAACGATCGGCACCGGTTTTGGTACAGCGGGCTGAGCCTCCGCAGGCTGACGCAGGTCGTTGGGCACTGCTGGCGATTCAGCCGCCGGCGACGGCAGTTCCGGCAATTCCATCTGCGGTAACTGAATCTGAGGCGGTGTCGCGGCCGGTGGCTGAGCCGGAGCGGCGCCGGGTTGGCCCTGTGCGGGCAGGTCGCCGAACGGGTCGGCAAAGAAATCGGGCAGCGGCGAATCGGTCGCCGGCGGCGTCTGAAGCGTGTCAGGAATCGGTTGCGGCGCGGCCGCTCCGCTCGGAAGCTGAAACTGTGTTTGCCGAACGGTTCCGCGAACCTGGTTAGCTGAAACACGGCCCGGTGAGTGCAAGCCGGCGGGGCGAATCGCCGGTTGGTCAAGCGACGGGGCCGCAGCGGCGATGACGACAGCTGTCGGCAGGTTGCGCTGAGCTTGCTGGGTCGCCTGGGTTGGGCGAGGCTGAGCCGAAGCGACAGCGGTTTGTGACGACGGATTTCCCGCTGCGGCCTGAGCCGGCGGCGCGACTACGGAACTCGTCCGCCATTGCAAAGACTGTGACGATGTATTGGTTTTCGCAGCAACAGCCCGCTGGGGATCGCGAACGCTCGACCCGGCGAACTTCGGCACCGGCTTCAGGCTTCCTTCGGCCGGCTGGAACGAACTGGTCGTGCGAGCGACCGAATGGAAGTCGTCGGCTCCGGTCGATCGAAACGGATCGATACCGGTTCCGATCGAAACCAGGATAGCGAGACTAATTCGAATCGCCCGAGTGGACCTCCGGGCTGTAATTCGGTGCTTCTTGCGTGATTGCGATATCATGCGGGTGGTTCTCCCTCACCGTCGCCGCGCTGACGAGGACAAACTGTGCGTCACGACGCAAGCTGTCGATCGTCTTGGTTCCTAAATATCCCATCCCCGCTCGCAACCCGCCGACCAATTGGTAAACGTAATCGCTGAGCGGGCCTTTGAACGGCACTCGGCCTTCGACTCCCTCGGGGACCAATTTGCCCGCCGAAGTCCCCTTTTGCCGATACCGATCGCTGCTTCCCTGCACCATCGCGCCGATCGACCCCATCCCTCGGTAAGACTTAAACGTCCGTCCTTGGAACAGGATCATCTTGCCAGGGCTTTCCGCTAGACCGGCAAACAAGCTGCCGATCATCACCGAACTGGCCCCAGTCGCGATGGCTTTCGTTATGTCACCGCTGAAGCGAATCCCGCCGTCAGCGATCACAGGTATGTCTCGTTCGTTGGCAACAGCCACTGCCTCAGCAATCGCTGTCACCTGGGGCACACCGATGCCGCTGATCACCCGCGTCGTGCAAATCGATCCCGGCCCGATCCCCACTTTCACCGCGTCGGCCCCGGCGTCGATCAACGCCCTGGCACCTTCACGAGTGGCGACATTGCCGGC
>DIUH01000460.1:22300-30700 GCA_002428205.1 Planctomycetaceae bacterium UBA6163 | reverse complement strand
TCGGCACGAGCAAAATCGTGCACCCCAACCGCCGCTCCGACACGCAATCTACCTTGCGGATCTTTGCAAGCATTGGGGAACCGCTTCATCATGTCGATGTCGCGGATCGTAATTAGTCCCGTCAGTTTGTTATCTTCGTCAACCAGCAGAAGTTTCTCGACCCTTTTTGCCGTTAAAATCTTCTCAGCTTGCTCAAGCGTCACATTCCCTACAGCCGTCACCAGATTTTCCCGCGTCATCACCGCACTGATCGGTAAATCTGGGTCCTCTAGGAAGCGTAGGTCGCGGCGAGTCAGGATTCCCGCCAGCGTGCGGTCGCGTTGGACGATCGGGATGCCGGAAACGTTCGCCTGGTCCATCAACTCCGCCGCTCGGCCGACTCGTTCGTCGGGCGACAGCGTTACCGGATCGACAATGATTCCGTTTGCCGAACGCTTGACCTTCAACACCTCTTCGGTCTGTTCCTGGGAGGTCAAGTTTTTGTGCACAATGCCTAAACCGCCCTCTTTTGCCAGTGCGATCGCCATTTCGGCTTCGGTCACGGTGTCCATTGGCGAGCTGAGCAGCGGGATCGGCAAACGGATGCGGCGCGTCAGACGTGAACTGACGTCAACTTCACTGGGGACGCAATCGCTGTAGCGTGGAAGCAGTAGGACGTCGTCGAAAGTAACGCCGTGGAGAACAATTTTTTGTTCCAAAACTTCGCCGCGCCCGGCCCGGTCGGACCCTTGCGGCGGCAGTAACGCGTCGGACATGGAAAACCCGCGGGGGATAGAAAGTCTGTGACTGCAATTTAGGATGATAGATGTGAGCGGCGAGTATCGTGAAGGGGGTGGACTGGCTGCCCTCTTTTTAATCCGCGAAACCAGGGAGAACCCATCGATGAATGACCGACATTTTACGTCCCGTTCTTTGGCCAGCAGTTTCGTTTGGATTGCGACTGCAACACTTTGCGTGATCGCGGTTTCGTCGCTGCTGGGGACAAGCCGTGCCCATGCCGAGAACCCCTCGGGCGTTTGGCGCGGTCAATGGACCAGCCAATCTTCGGGCCACCGCGGGGCGCTGGGAGCCAAAATTCGCCCGGCTGGGCCAGACCACTACAAGGCGACATTTTATGGACGGTTTGCCGTCGTGATTCCTTTCTTTTACCGCACGACGCTCGACCGCATTCCTGGTACGACCGACATGTACTACTCGGCAAAGAAGATGCCGCTATTGGGAACCTACGAAACGACCGCTCGGATCTCGGGCAGCCATTTCCGAGCCGACTTTGTCGGCAAAAAAGACCGAGGCGTCTTCGAAATGCGCCGACGACGATAAGCGTCAGCCAATCAAAGCGTGAATGGTTCGAGCAATACGACCGCCGAACAGAAATGCCTGCGATTCGGCTTAGGATCGGGAGCGATAACAGTCGACACGATCAACGTCAAACAGCAAGACGCATTGGCTGGGGCGAATCGGATTTTCTCCCACTGACCCTACCGGTCGCGTAAGTGGTTGCCAAAGCATCAGGACGGCAAGCCGAGCGTCGGGCACACTTTTCCGCTGTGACCGCTTTCTGAACGTCGCACCTGCGACTTGTTTGCAGGAATGAGAGAATCGTTCCTTGCCGGTTTCAAGGCAATCGATCGGCACACATCTGGCCTCAAACCTCCCGATTTTGCGGCAGCAATCATTCGTGCCGGGCCAGCCGACCAGCATTAGGATATGCAAGCGAACGATAACCCGGTCCGGTCGCGAGCAAAGAATGCGAGACTCGGCACGGCGTGCCTTGTCGACTTTGAAATCAGAAAGAACCTATCCGAAAATGACCGTGCTTTTACAACTCAAAACGCCCTGAAGTTTCCTCGTCCAGGCCAAGGTCCTTCAACGCTTGCGATTCGGTCATAGTCCAACAATGTTCCTTTCTCGAAGTGGACATTTTTTAACGCAATCGCATACTCGGCCTGCGAGCGATAATGCTGACTTTCGGCGTCTGCGAGTCGCCGGCGGGCATCAAGAACTGCAATAAACTCAACGCGATCATCTTCGTAAGCTGCCTCCACGGCGATCACCTGCTGGTTAGCTGCCAGGTAGCGATTGTAATTGGTTTGCTTGAGCAGGTGGGCCCGGTCGAGCTCAGCGATCGCTAGGCTCAAAGCATAAATGATTTCTTCTTGCTGGGATCGCAAAACGGCTCGTTCTCTGGTCAGCCGCAGTTCCGCATTTCGGACTGCCGCATGGGCTTGGCGAAAGCCGATTGGGGCTGAGTATTCAAGCCCGGCCTGCCATTCGGCGAAATCCCCACTGGTCATATCTTGATAGGCATTATCAAACCGTGGCTGACCGCCTCGCGGGTCGATCAAACTGTTGCCGAATCCACGCACACGATAACGGCCAAAAACATCTAACTGGGGCAGCAGGAAATTCTTCGCCGCAATCAGTTCCAATTCACCCTGATTGACAACCAGCCTTTGAAGACGCAATTCTCCCCGACGGGTCAATGCTTCAGTGGTGGCACTGGCCCAGTCAAATATAACGGCTGCCGACGTCGGTTCATCGATCGGACAGATCAATCGCACCGGATCGGGCGGCTGGTTCATGATCAAGCGCATTCGCTTTTCATTGACCAGAACACCGGGTAATCCGCGAAATGTTCCTGGTAAGCTGCCGTTGCTTGTGCGTGTGCCGTCCAGAGGACGACCTGCAAGGGAATCCTGTACTTCCGCTTCAAACCGAAAGTATTGCTCCCGTGCCTGAGCCTCTTTTTCAGCCTCGCCACCGCGTCGGCCGGTTGCATTCAATGCTTCGATCTGTCGCCAGGTTTCAAGCGCGGCGTCTCGGGCCCGAACTTTTGCGTCAAGGTCTCGGTATGCGTAGTACAAATCCCAATACGCGTTTTCAACATTGCTGATAAAATCTCTTAATCCGATTTCGAACTCTGCCAATCCGACATCCGCACGAATCCTTGCAATCATGATGCCGTTGTAGGCGCCCGGTGTCCCGTCTGGGCCGCTGATTCGATTGAAATCGATCCCTCCGCCCTGCAGCAAAGGTTGTCGGGCTTCGGCGTCATACCAGACGTTCCAAGCCCCGCCAGGAAACTGATTGCCAGGATTGTTATCTCGCTCGTGGTCGATATGTTGATTCAAAGAAAATCGCGAACCGGTAGCGGTGCGCTTTGAAATTCCGGAATCCCACGAACTCACTTGACCTGTCAAGAAACCGACGTCGCCAGCGAATCGATTGTTCAGTCGGCGGTCGATTTTTTCGCTTCTCAAACCTGCATCAATCTGCGCGTCAAACGCACTGAGCGCGGCCTCCACGCCCAATCGCGGATCGGTTTCTCGGATCGCCGGATCTAGCGACGTTTGTATCGCGACGGGCGATCTGACAACTGTACCGCCAAGGTCTCGCAGAACGGTTGAGTTGACCAGCGACAGGCGAATCGCCTCTTCCAACGACAATTCCCACCGTTCAACGCCGGTCATGTCTTTAAGCGTTCGTGGGCCACTGGCTAGGCCCAGATCAGCCAGTTCCACACTATCAACTTCCGCTACGACATCGTCCGACGTCGTAGAATACGCCATCGACGCTGCTGACTCCACCACGGAAAGTGAATTGACAATCGAACGGTTCGGTGAATGTCGACATCCGACTAACAACGCCCCAAAAATAATCAGGAGGAACTGCAGTTTTGGGTGGCACAGATTCATGTCATCAAATCGGCTTAACGACCGGCTCCGCGTCGGACCGGCCAACCGTGGTTGGTTGAATTAAACCGATCTTTCCTCTGTTGGGGTATCGATCGGTTGTTCGTATGGAATCAGTTAAATCGCTTCTATGTTGCTAAAGCTGCCGATTAATTCGCCTGTTAGGTTGTGCTTTTGATAAAGCTGAAACGCATGACGCAGTCCTGCTGTGCTGTGTAACCGCTACTGTTTATCATGCCAGGCTGTGCCTCAACGGATCGCTTGGGGTAAACTTAAAAGTACGATTCGATCGATTGGTAATCCTAGGCCCAACGAACATGCTCCAGTCCGAGCCATATATCAGCACGACGGATGCTATTTCAGAAGCGGCTTTGGATAGGCTGCTAGAAACGTTGAGTCGCTGCGCGGATGCGCAGCACGACGCAGCTCTGTTTTATGAGTTTGCTTGCAAGACACTTTCAACTTTGTCTATCCAGCGCTTTGCTGTTTGGAGCATGGTCGCACCAGACGGCTTGCAGGTCGATTGGCCAACGCATCACAGCGAAACTGAGGATCTATTCGGGACCGCGAACGATTTAGGCCCAATAGATAGCCCAGTCCCGGCGGCCTCATCGAATGCGATAAACATTTATGCCGGTGACCCTGCGCTGGTCCGGGAAGTGATTGCATCCGACACACCGCGGATCGTTTACCCCAAAGGCAAACAACCTGAGACAGCTATCAAGGCAAAGGAATCTTTTGCGGTAACAAATGACGACCGATTGGTCATTGTGTCGCCCTGGCGAGGCCTGGGCGTTCACTGCGGCGCGATTGTCGTTTGGCTGGCAAAAGAATTACCAGTTGCCCAGTCACAGGCTTACCTGCCATTGATCGCTGCGGTTGGTGAAATCGTCGCCCGTTTCCAAGATAAACAACGATTTCAAACCATCGAGAATAGGCTCACACAGTCACTTCGAATCAATGACTTCGCATCGAGTCTGCATGCCTGCTTGGACGTAAAAGAGGCTGTTTATCGGATCGCCAATGATGGGCGCTGGCTGATCGATTGTGACCGATTGTCGGTTGCCCTTCGATCGGGAAATCGATGGAAGGTGGCCGCCATCAGTGGTGCAGACCATGTTCATCGGCACAGCCCCTCCGCACATTGTTTGCAAGCTTTGTGTCGCTGTGCAACGGTAACTGGCATGCCTCTTTGGCACAGTGTCGCGGATGAAAATCTTCCGCCACAAATCGCCGATTCCCTGGCCGATTATCTGGACCAGTCCCCAGCCTCATCGCTGGCGGTCATACCGCTTCAACGGCAAACTGCTGTGGATGGCGATTCGGGGCGCGTCATTGGAGCCCTGGTTATTGAGAATTACAAACAGGACTTCGCACCTGCGGTCAAAGACAAAACATTAATGGTTGCCAAACATTGTGCAATCGCGATCGACAAAGCCGTGCGTCTCGACCGGGTACCAGGAATCGGCTTAGCGATTTGGCTTGCCAATCATCGATGGACTGATCGGCTCGGTTTGCGGACCTTGATCGGCATCACCGCGATTGCGGTTGCTTTGATCTGTCTGTTTTTTATTCCCGCCGACATCCGTATTCGCGCCCAAGGCGAATTGATGCCGACGATTCGACGCGAAGTCTTCGCGCCCCGCGACGCCGTTATCACCAACGTGCTGGTCGAACACGGCCAGTGGGTCGAAAGCGGGCAACCTCTGATCGAGTTGCGTTCGACCGATCTTGAGCTGGAAGTCCAGCTTGTTGAGGGTGAACTACACCAGGCACGTAAACGCCTATCGGTGACTCAATCCGAGAGATTACAGTTGTCACCCGGTGATGCCGATGCGCGGAATCGCCAGCGTCGACTTACCGCTGATGAGGAGCAATACCAGCAGCAGGTGACTAGTTTAGAGTCGCGGCTGGAAATTCTTCGCAAACATCTTCAGCATCTCGTCGTGACGGCTCCTATCGCCGGACAAGTCCTCACTTGGAATGCCCAGGAGCGATTGGCAACACGTCCGGTTCAGCGCGGCGAAGCCTTGCTGTCGGTGGCTGACACCAGCGGTGATTGGCAAGCGGAACTGCAGGTTCCGGGCCGACATGCCGGTCGACTTGTCAATCTTAAAAACAACAAACTGGCCTCGTCGGATGCCGATGCGAATGACATCCTGATCGCATCTTCCACGGCACCCGGCATTTGGATCGGCGGTAAAATCAATCGCATTTCAAGCCGCGCCGAGGATGATGCGACTGGGAATGTGTACCTACCGGTGACTGTAAGATTTTCAGACGACAATGAATCGAACGCTGTTCCATTTGTTCCGGGCGCGACTGTCGTGGCTAGAATCGGTTGCGGTCGCGGTTCGCTCGCTGAATCTCTATTCTTTGAACTTGCCGATGCGGTTCGACTTTGGATTCCTTTTTAATCCCAACTACCTGTCGCCTCACTTCGGCAGCCAAAGGTTCATCCCGTCAATGCGTCACTTCATGCTTTTATCACTTGCCACATTCGCGACCTGTTTCCTTGGGATGCACCGAACCAATGGTGACGATATGCCACGGCAAGCGATCGATTCAGCAGACAGCGCGAACCCAATAAGACCGATTCTGGCAACTGACGAAATCGATGCACCCAATAAGCATTTAACGATCGATTCGGTCATAGTGACCGTATGCGACGAGGTTGATGTTCCAGCCGCGCAGGCTGGGGTGTTGGCCACGGTCAGCGTAAGACCGGGCCAATTGGTGGAGTCTGGCACTTTAATCGCAAGCTTACGCGATGAAGACATTCGGTTGTTGGTTGATCGGACGCGAACCAATGCTGAAATCGCGTTGCGAGAGTTTGAGAATGATTTGAATGAGATGTATGCCACGAAATCGACCGAAGTGGCGCGTGCCGAATTGAAACGGGCAATGGAGTCGAATCTGAAATACGCCAAAACGGTGTCGCAAACCGAACTCGATCGCCTCAATTTGTTAGTCCAGCAAGGCGAACTTGAAGTGAAAAAAGCCCAACATGAACGCCAGATCGCCGGTTTGACCAACGAAATTCGCCGGAACGAATACCAAACGGCGCTCGACCAACTAGCACTTCGGCAAATGTCTGCGCCGCTGCAAGGCATGGTAGTCGAGATCTATCATCGTACTGGCGAATGGGTTCAACCCGGCGATGCGGTCGCCAGAATCATTCGGCTGGATCGCTTGCGTGTCGAAGGTTTTTTGCCCGCTGCCCAGGGCCGGTTATCGCTCGTCGGCCAGCCCGCCAAGGTCTATTCGAAGACCGAAGACGACCAACCGATTGAGTTGCCAGGTGAGGTTGTCTTTGTCAGCCCCGAAATCGATCCGATCAATTCGCAGGTCCGAATCTGGATAGAGATCGAAAACGGCGCTCTGCAACTGCGCCCAGGTATGACGGCATCGGTTAAGGTACAAATCCGATGAACGCGATCAAGGCCCGCATGCGCCCCGAACTGGTTCTCACCGAGCACCATAACCAGCGCGGGCGATATTGGATTGTTGAAGATCCTGTCGGGTTAAAGTACTTTCGTCTTCGCGATGAAGAGTGCTTTGTTCTAAAATCGCTCGCCAATAACATCACACTTGTCGACCTAAAGAAACAATTCAACAAACACTTCCATCCTTTGAATCTCGGGTTACGCCAGCTCAATCGATTTCTATTTCATTTACATGATCTTGGGCTGATCGTTAGTGATATCCAGGGGCAAGGAGAAATTCTATCGCGACGTAATCGGACCAATCGACGAAAACGTGTTTTATCATCGTTAGCAAATCCTTTGGCGATTCGCATGCCGGGTATTGCTGCTGACCGGTGGATCGACCGCATTTATCCCAAGACAAAGGTCTTGTTTTCCCGTCCTGCAATCGTGCTGTGGATTCTGCTTGTAACGATGGCGGTAAGTCTTGTGACGGTAAACTTCGGGGCGTTTCAAAGTCGACTGCCATCCTTTGCTGATTTTTTTAGTCCGACTGGCGCGCTTTGGTTTGCCGTCGCTCTGATGATTTCGAAGGCGTTGCATGAACTCGGACACGCCTTGGTCAGCAAGCATCTTGGCGGCAACTGTCGCGAAATCGGCGTTATTTTCCTCGCATTTGTCCCAACGCTTTACTGTGACGTATCGGATGTCTGGCGAATGCACAACCGCTGGCACCGCATCCTGGTGTCGATGGCCGGAATCTTTGCAGAACTTATTCTGGCGTCGCTGGTTGCCTTTGTCTGGTGGTTCAGTGAACCTGGCGAAATACAGACCCTAGCTCTGCACATTCTCTTTTTCTGTTCGGTCAGTACGTTTGTCTTTAATATCAATCCGTTGGTTCGTTGCGACGGCTATTACGTTTTGTCGGACCTGACCGATACGCCCAACCTTTGGCAAGAATCGCGAGGGCTTTGGCGACGCGCGGCGATGGGCTGGTTCAGCGGCAAACCGATGGAAATACCACAACAGGTACCAAACAATCACGTCGTTCCATTGATGGCCTATGCGGCTGTTTCAACGCTTTATTGCTGGGGGTTGATTGTCGGTATCTTGTGGGTGACCTTTCGAATCTTGGAGCCCTACGGACTCGCTTCCTTGGCTTGGGCGCTGATTGGGATAGTAGCGACTGGCTATATTGGTCCGTCGGTTTTTGCGTTCGCGAAACTGGTCGGCTCGCCGGTTAGACGCCGCAGCCTGCGGGTCAATCGAGTCGCAGCAGCGTC
>DIUH01000460.1:15214-22224 GCA_002428205.1 Planctomycetaceae bacterium UBA6163 | reverse complement strand
TATGCCGTGCCCGATCAAACGATCGTCACTTCGGGCGATCGCTTGGTGGAGTTAGAAAATGATGAGATCGATTTAAGGATTGCGGAGGCTGCCGCCCAAGTTACCCAACATCAGCAGCGATTAGAAAACTTGCAAAAATTGCTGCTAACCGATCCCAGCGTTTCTCCGTTGATACCGAGTGAGCAACAGGCGCTTGCAGATTCAAAAGATCGGTTAAACCTATGGCAACAAGATCGCGATCGACTTGTTTTAAATGCCCCGATCGACGGCATCGTCTTTTCGCCGCCCGCCTTGGCGAATGAGGCTTCGTCAAAGTCGGGATTGGGCCAGTGGAGCGGAACACCACTGGACCCTGAAAACCTTGGGTCGACGATTCAGGTCGGGCAATTGATCTGTCTGGTTGGCAAACCGGGCCACTTTCGCGGAAATGTTTTGATCGCTCAAGCTGATGTCGCTGGGGTGCGCCGCGGGCAAGAAGTCATCATGCGAATCGAACAACTGCCTTCTCGACTTTTTCGAGGGAGCATCGTCGACGTCTCCAAAGCGGAAGTAAAAAATTTCCCGACCGCTCTGATGCGTTCGCTCGGGATACAGTCGACCGATATGAATCAAAGAGGCGAAATCTACTATCAAGCCACGATCCATTTCGACGCTCAAGACGTTGTGATTCTGCAGGGCATGACGGGACTCGCTAAAATCTCAAGCGATTCCCGCACGCTCGCACGCCGCATCGCAGATTTCTTTTCCCGTCATTTCACTTTTGACCCTTTGCGCGGTTAAGGTATCCCTGGAACTCCCAGCGCTGTTTCCAGTCGCTTAAATACGGTTGATATTGGGGCAGTTCGAACCAGTTGACCGGCTCGGGATCGGGTTGCGAAAGCCGGCCCTCGACAAAGTCCTTGCCGTTGAAACTTGCGTCGACACTGGTGTTCCAATCGACCAATTGCTGCTTCATGCTTGCGAAGATTTCGGGCTTGTCTCGGCTCAAGTCTCGCGTTTCCTTGGCGTCGGCGATCAGGTCATAAAGCTCGAACTTCCCGCTGGCGAGATTTCCCGTCAAAAGTTTATAGCGATCACTGACCAATGCTCGCTTGGTTTGATAACGGAAGCCGATTGGCGAGTTTCGTTCTTCGAGTTCTTTGTCGAACAGCGGCTTGAGGCTGATTCCGTCCGATGGCTTGGTCATCACGCTTTCCGGCAGGCCGACGATTTCGGCAACGGTTGGGAACAAGTCCATCACACACGCCGGATAGTTCGTTACGCGTGGTTTGATGACGGCGGGCCATTCGATCACACCCGGCACGCGGATGCCGCCCTCAAAAACCGTTCCCTTATTTCCACGCAGGCCCCCGACTGTCTCTGGTTTGATATTGGCAAGGCCACCATTGTCGCTGCAGAAAACCAGCAGCGTGTTGTCGGCGATTGCTAATTCCCGCAGCGACTTTCGCAGCGTTCCGAGGCTGCGATCCATCGCCACCAGTTCGCCATAATGATTCGCGGATGCATCGTTCAAGTCTTTGAAAGCGGACTTGTCATCATCGAGTGCTTTGAAAGGGCTGTGTGGCGTGCCATACCAAATCACGGTGAACGTCGGCTTACCGCTGGCGTGATACTTATTAAGAAACTTGACCGCTTCGGCCACGGCGACCTCTGATGAATCGCCTTCGAACTCTTCGAACTTTCCTGAACGGCTCATCAGCGGATTCATATCATAAAAGTTGGATACCGAGACCCATTCGTCAAAGCCGAAATTACCTGGACTGCGCGGATCATCGGCAAAGATCGGTGCACCCGGTCCACGATGACCGTTCAGGTGCCACTTGCCGAAGTGCCCGGTCACGTATCCCGCATCTTTCAGCGCCTGGGCGATCGTCTTTTCTTGCAAGCGAAGCGCGTAACCGTGACTGAGCACACCGGTTCGATCGTGTGACCGCCCCGTGAGGACGCTTGCGCGGGTTGGTGAGCATACCGGGCCGCCGGCGTAGAACCGATTGAACCGTAAACCGTTGGCGGCCATTGCGTCGAGGTTGGGCGTCTTTAATACAGGATGATTTTGGTAGCCCGTTTGTCCCCATCCCATGTCGTCGGCCATCACGAAGATGATGTGAGGCTTCTCTGCGGCACTTGCCGGAGCATGGCAAGCCTGGTTCAGCAGGGTGATGGTCACAACGGCGAAAAGTCGTTTCCCGACGAGCATGGAGACACGCCATGCGTTGGCAAGGCAGCCGACAATGAACATCAAGCCGCCTAGCAGGACAATGCCAAAGGCGATTCTTCCAATGGCTGCTTCACGAGCCGCAACGGCGGGCGGATCATCCGGGCCAGGGATGCTTGCGAACAGGAACATGCCTGCTAGGCCGGTTACGAGCACGAGGAAGCCGATCGACATCAGCAAAATCGTCCAATGAGGTTTTGTGGTTGAGGTCATGTTGAGAGAAGCATGTTGGTCTTGATAGTCATAACCGACGCGGGAGAAAAATTGCATAATGAAATACATTACTTCTTTTTTCGTTTCGGAATTGCCGGTTCATCACTGGCACTAGCAAGTCCATCCGAAGGTTGATCCCATAAACGCCAGGGATCGTTAAGTTGCCGCATTTCATTCAAAAGCAACGATTCCATCTCGGCCAGCTTGTCAGCGTATTTAGGGTCATCGGCGAGATTGACTTGGTGTGGCTCGGGCGTGACGCCCGTCAGCGAAGTGACGTTGGGCCCATGGTGCTGTGAGATGAACTCGTTCGGGTTCTCTTTCAGATTGAACAGTTGCGTTTCGCGCACCGAACCGTTCAGCGCATCGTACTTAATCAATTTCCAATCACCCTGTTTGACGGATCTCATACCAGGCTTTGTGCCGCCGCTGTAAACGCCATAAAGGACATCGCGAATGGTTTGCTGGGCACCCGTCAGTACCGGCTTAAAGCTCGTGCCCTCATTCGTTTCCGGAGCGTCAATTCCCGCCAGGTCGCAAAGCGTGGCTAACACATCCAGTAAGTAGATATTGCCTTCCGCCCTCGAACCAGGCTGTATGCCGGGGCCTTTGACGATGAACGGGACTCGCCATGTGTGCTCATAGAGGTTTTGTTTGCCTTGTAAGCCGTGTCGACCGATCGCCATGCCATGATCGGCGGTATAGATGATGTAGGTGTTATCGAGCTCGCCCATCGCTTTAAGTTTTTCCAGCACGCGACCGATTTGGATGTCGATGTTTTCGCTGCACGCAAACTCGCGCCCGAGTTCGTTACGAATCGTCTGCTCGTCCCTTCGTTCCCAAACGCCGCTGACGGCGACTTCGTCGCGCAGGCCTGGATGGCCGTGGTGAAACGGATGTGTGGGCAGATAGTTCGGCGGCAACTTCGGTTGATTGGGGTTTGCCGGCGGCGGAGCGGTCTTGTCCGTATGATTCACGGCACCATATTTTGCCAGCAGTTCTGGTGTGCCGTCACGCGTATCGTGTGGATGGGAAAAGCCGAAGTAGATCAGAAACGGATTCGTATCGTTAGAAGATTCTCGTTGTTGGAGATAATCCATGACTCGGTCGCCGTGCCATGGGCTGCCGGTTTCCGCCGTGTCGCCGCGTTTGGTGGCATCGTGACGAATGGTAAACAATTTGTTGGCCGCGTCGTAACTGTTTCCCTGTTTGCAAGTCCGCATGGTCGAGTAACCGGCGCGATTGAAGACAGCCGGAATCGTCTGTTGTTGCAAGTTCGGTGGACAGAGCCCTTTTTGCATCGCTTGTGGGGCGATCGGCAGATGCCACAGCGTACGGCCGCTCATAATCATATGCCTTGACGGTGTGCAAACTGCGCCGCTGAATGATCCCATATGATAGGCACCGTCAAAGACCATCCCTTGGCTTGCCAAACGATCAAGATTAGGCGTTTCCAGTCGCGACGACGGGTTATAGCACTTTAAATCTTGCGGCGATTGATCGTCGACCAATATAAAGAGGATATTGGGTCGTTTGGTATCAGTGGCCAGGACATTCTCGCACCAAATGACGAGCAGTGACAAGATTAGGCAGATTGATTTCATGAGAATCTCGGTCATGTTGATATGAAATGAGTATCGCGTTTTGCGACATTAAGCTTAGTAAGCTTTGAGACCAGCCACCAGCACGTGAGAGAAATCGGGTCTAGTAGCTATTCCCCGACTGGTTACGGGCGATTCCAATGGGGGCCTCACTTAATGAGCGGCAAAGTAGCGGCGGGCTGCGGGATGAAAGCCTAAGCCCTGCCACTCGGTTGCTCGGTCTCTTGAGATCAAACCCGGAAACTCTTCCGGCGACTTATAAATCGCTTCCAGTGCGGCAGTCACCAAGCGGTCGGGGGTTCGCCAAGTTGCCGCTAAGAATGCGGTCGTGCCGACGGTCGAGATTCCTTCCTTTGGCAAGCTTGCCGCCGGATAATCATCCGCCGAAATCCCCATCGGTCTGAGGATCGGGTGCTGCAGCGAAATTTCGATCGCCGACGGCAAGTTCAGCAATCGCCACTTGCCCGGTTTGCCGTCGACGCCTGACACCAACGATTTGACCAAACGGCTTTTTTTGCCGATGCAAATGATCGCTATTTGGGGAGAGTCGGCTTGTGTGAGCAAGGCGGTCGAGACTGGTGAATCGCCGGTTGCGGCATTCGATGCCTTGTTGCCAGCAACTTGCTCGTTTGCGGTCTCGGCCGGCAATTCCGAGTAACCAGACGCGACCAGTTCGGGCCATGCGAGCACACGACGTGGGGTGGTCGAAGGTGGAAAGCCTAGCGATTCGAGCAGCATTTCGGTCGCCAGACGCGAACCGCTGCCGATCGGTCCGACGGCAACTTCATTCCCGCCGATTTGATCGATATGAGTGAACGGTGATTCGGAGCGGACTAGCACGTGAATCGCTTCGAAAAACAAGGGTGCAACGACACAAAGGTCGTCGCTGCCCATTGCACCGGCTTGCATCGGTGCCAAATGCACTTCGCCCGTAGTCAGTCGGTTGCGATTGTCGAGCGATCCGCTTGACGAAACGACTTCGGTCTCCACTTCGCAAATCGCTTCGAGTTGTTCGGCAAGCGAACGCGAAAAGTCGTCATAGACGCCGCCTTCCAACCCGCCGGCAATTCGCACGGTTGTTGGGATCTGTTGGTTGACGTAACGGCTGAGCGAGACCGCCCCGATAGCGAGCATCGGCACGATGATCAAAAGGCTGAGCATTGCCGCTTGAAATCTTCGATGGTGTGGCGACGGTTCGATCACGCGTCGGCCCAACACCGCTGCGATCAAGGGGACCTGTTCAAGCCAATTTCGCACGCGAGTTACCAGCGGCCGTGGCCTCGCCTTGATCGGCCGCTCATCGAGAAACGCGTCGAGTTCTTCGGCCAATGCGGTTGCGGTGCGGTAACGATCCTCTGGCAATTTTTCCAAGCATTTGGCGACAATCGTATCGAGATCATCCGGTACATCGGGCACCAGCGACTTCAGCGACGGAGCTGGTTGATGGATCACCTGCAGCAGCGTTTGCATCACCCCTTCGCCACCAAAGGGCGCTCGTCCCGAAATGGCCGCAAACAGGATTGCCCCCAGGGCATAGACATCGCTTTGCACCTTCACCCGGTCGCTGTTTCCGCTGGCCTGTTCGGGGGCCATGTAACTTGGCGTGCCGACCGCCGTGCCGCTGCCGGTGACGCTGCTATCGGTGTCGATCTGTTTGGCCAACCCGAAGTCGGTCACACGAACTTCGTCTTCTGGTGTGATCAGCACGTTGGCCGGTTTAAGGTCACGATGCAAGACTCCACGGCGGTGTGCATGATCGATCGCGCGAGCGACGTCGCGGACATAACGAGCGGCGACGCGTGGTTTCAGCGGGGCATTGTCGATCATCTTCGCCAGGTCAACACCGGGCACGTATTCCATTGAGAAATAGTAATGACCGTCCAGATATCCTGACTGGTAGACCGAGACGATGTTTCGATGCTCCAGCGCCGCGGCCGCTTTCGCTTCCATCGAAAATCGCCGCACTTCCGCTTCGCTGGCCAGGATCCCCGATCGAATCATCTTTACGGCTACACGGCGGCCGAGCCCTTTTTGTTCGGCTAGGTAGACAACCCCCATGCCGCCTCGCCCCAGCACCGATAGCAGCCGATAATCGCCCAGGTCATACGGCAGCGCTGGCCCCGCTTGGCCTTCTTCGCGTACAGCGGGCAAGGTCAGCCACTGGTCACCTTTTTCCGTCAAGTCATCACTGATCGCTGAGGCTGACCAGAGCAATGTTTCGGCGTCACGAACCACGCTGGTTGACGGCGACTGTGGATAGTCATCTCCGTCAGGTTTGTTGCCGGAGCGGACCGATGCGGCGCCCGGTTTGTGGGGCAGATCATCGTTACCATTGCGTGGGCGATTTACCGAAGCTGGCAAATCCGATGCGGAATCCGTGTTGCCGTCGGCTAGACCGACGAAATTACCGAGCGAATCGGCGATTTGCATCAGTTCGGCAAGTCGATCGGCCATGTCGGGAAAGCGGCTCAAAAACGCTTCGCGACTCACCTCGCGGCCTTCGTCACAAGCCCTCAGATACTCGGCGAACGCCGCATCCAACCGCTCGCCCTGATCGTGATCATCACCCGCCTCGGGGCCGCGCTGGTTCATCGCGTGTACTCCTGCCAGCGAGTGCCGAGGGTTGTGCGGAGTTTTGCCAAACCACGTTTCAGCAGTCCGGCGACCGCCGTTTCACTTTTATCCATCCGATCGACGATTTCTGCCAGCGTCAGCCCTTCAAGGTAACGCAGTCGGATCGCTTCGGCCTGCGTTTCGGGCAACGAATGCAAGGCGTCCAACAACGCAAGAGCCGCCTCGGCCCGCACGACCCTGCGGCTTGGGCTTGATGTATCAGCCGGTTGTTGCGACAGCCAATCGCCGCCCGAGGAGTACCCGACCGGTGCAGAGACTTCGCGATTGAGCGACCGTTTCTGAGTCGTTACGTGCCGCGCAACCGCTGTGGCGACATTGTTCTTCAAGATATGCCTCAACCAGGAGGC
>DIUH01000460.1:0-15121 GCA_002428205.1 Planctomycetaceae bacterium UBA6163 | reverse complement strand
CGATTCGTGCTCTTCAAAAAGTGGGAGACCGATGGGAGTTCATTCTCCGAGCGGTTCGGAAAATGTGTTAAACTGGTGACCATCCAACGAAGCGGATCGACAAAATTCCGCCAAAAATCCTCCTGAACAAACTCGTATTCGTATCTCGCCGCAGATCTTGGTTCGACCCCCGTTTTCCTGTGGCAGCGCCCAGAATCGCGATGGGGTATACAATCAGAAACGCAACAGCCCGAAACAGCCCGAAACAGCATCGGTTGACGCGTTGAACCTGACAGCCGATTTTCAACCGTCATCATAAACGACAACCCTCCTTGGCGGATGTGCAAGAAAAAGATGAATTTTACAAACCGAGTGCAGACCTTTACTGCTAATACCGTGTTCCTGTGTGCCCTTAGCTCGATTTTGTTCGCTTTTGCCAGCGGTTGTGGCGGCGGAGACGGCCAGACACCCGTGAGTGCGCCGCCCGTCGACTCATCCACCCCAATGGCGATGCCTCCGGCATCCGATCGCCCTGTCGATCCTGCCGCGTCGTCTTCCGAAACCCTGAGCACTCCGAGTACCGCACCGGGCACGATCACGTTGCCGGATAACTTCGACCCCAATAATGTCCCCCCGGCGGATGCAAACGGTTCGACCAATGGTTCGAAAGAAGGCGGATTGAAAATGCCACCGCTGGGCGACCAATCGTTTGCACCGCAGCGTGAAGATTCCTTGAAGCCTGCCTCCGCATACCAGTTCACTTCCGCTTTGTTGGAAGCCGACGAAGTCTCGTTGAAGGCCGCTAGTTGGGAAGAAATTAAAGCACAAGCGACCAAGACTGGCAAAGTGACCGTTGTCGACGTCTGGTCGCTCGCGTGCGAACCGTGCCTGAAGGAGTTTCCCGGATTGGTCGCGATCGACCGCGACATGGGCGATTCGGTTGCCTGCTTCGCGGTCGATTCCGACTACGACGGACGCAAGACCAAGCCTGCCGAATCGTATCGTCCGCGTGTCGAAGCGTTTTTGAAATCCGTCAATGCCAAGTTCCCGAACTTCATTTGCACCACACCCAACGAGGAACTGTTCACCGAACTGGAAATCGAATCGATCCCTGCTGTGCTGATCTTCGACGCCAAGGGAAAACTTGTCCGCAAGTTTGTCGACGCCGGGGACGACGCCGGTTTCACTTACCACGACAATATCGTGCCGTTCATCAAAGAATTGCTTGCCAAGCAATGAGCGGATTGGCGTTTGCGCATAAGCTTCGCCCGCAAACGTTACCTTACACGAACCAAGGCCAACGCCATCTGGCGCATGGGTTTCGGATCGGCCCTAGGTCGTCCGCAGCCTAATTTTTCCCGTTTCAACACGCCTTCAATCAACCTCAACCTGAGCCCCAGGCCGTACCGCATGTCTGCTACCAAGTCAGAAGTTAGTCCCGCCGCGAATCAATCGGCCGTCAACCCGCCCGTTATCTTCAATCGACTTGCCACGCTGCATGATGATCCGGCGGCGATGATCGAAGCCACGATCGCTCATTACCGATCGGCCGGCCGTCCGCTGGAACTGTTCGAGGCGTTGAAGATGCGGATTCGCAACCGCTTGGCTCTGCCGCTGATTGCCCCCGAAGATGAACCGCGGCAGAGCGATGATGTCGATCGCCAGCTCGAAGCGGGACTGCTGGACGCGTGTCGCGAAACCGGCGAAATGCTACTGGGCCAGGGACGTATCCGCGAAGGATGGATGTACCTGCGTCCGACCGGTGATACCGCCCGAGCCGCTGAACTGATCGGCCACATCGAACCGACCGAAGATAACGTCGAAGACTTGATTGCGGTGTTGCTGCACGAAGGGGTCGACATCGCACGGGGTTACAAGTTGCTGATGGACCGTAACGGCACCTGCAACAGCATCACGACCTATGAACAGTCGATCTCCGGACGCGAGAAACGCGACCGCGTCGCAGCGGCGCGGGTTTTATTGGATCATTTTTATGAGGAACTTTGCGAATCGGTGCGTGGTGATATTGCCCGCAACGAAGCTCCTGCCGCCCCCGATGAAACGCTCGGCGACATGCTAGCCAAGCGTAAATGGATTTTGTCCGACGGCGGATACCACCTCGACACCACTCACTTATCGGCCGTCATTCGCATCGCGCGGGTATTAGAAGACCAACCATCGTTGCAGCGAGCTTATGAATTGGTTCAATATGGCCGGCGGTTGCATCACCAATTTCAATATCCTGGTGATGAGCCGTTTGTCGATTTCTATCCATCCCATCTAGCATACTATGGTGTGTTGCTCGGACGTGACGTCGATGCAGGATTAGCGGTTTTCGAACGCAAGATGCTCGCTAGCGATCCGGCGACCAGCGGCACCGCGCCGATGGAAGTTTATACCGAATTGCTCGATCGAGTCGGTCGCAGCAGCCAAGCCATCGACATCGCATTACGCTGCGTTCCCGATGATGTTCCGTCGCCTCGCATTGTCCCGCCGTTATTAGAAATGGCGAATCGATGTGGGCATTACGCGCCGATCTTGCAATATTGCATTCGCAAAAACGACTTGCTCGGCTACGCTGCCACCGCCGCCGCTGAAAACAACTGGAAAAAGACAAACGTAACAACCGGATAGACTCTTATAAATCTCATAAGCACATCGTGCCGAAATAGCGTGGGACGACCGCCAGTGATAAGCCGAATGGAATCAACAGGCGGAGGGGATTGCCGACAACCGGCAAGCGGTACCATGACCTAACGATTGACCTCCGGAGGTGTATGCCACCGGATCGATCTTTCGCCTGCGACGCTGTGTGCCTGTTACTTGGCGTACTTTCTGTCCCCGCCAACTCGTTGATTGGCTAGAATGGAGGTCCGGCCTGTTACGATCTTAAAAGCACCGCAAACTAGGATTCGGTCGCGATGATCACCCACCTTCGACAGAGTGTTTCTGCCTTCGTTTCGCTGGCTGCTGCCGTGTCGAGCCTTGTCTGGTTTGCCCTTTGGCCGGCGACTGCTGTTGCGCAAGGGCCGCCCGCCCAACGCTGTTTTGCCATCGAACTATATGTTCGCACCAGCGACCAAACAGCCGATCAGTGCATCGATTCCGTTCGCGCCGCGATTGCCGCCAATCCGGGCACACGGCTAAAGGTGCACCGTGTGGACCTGTTGACCGCCGAAGGGAAATCAGCGTCCGATCGCTTGGCAAAACTGGCACAGGCCTATAACTTCGACGTCGACGCGACTCCGGTCCTCTACGGCCTCAATCAGGCTTTGATGGTGCCACGCGGTAGCGAAACGGATCAAACGGCTTGGGCCGATCGCCTGCTGGGCATGTTAAGAGTTGAAATCTTTACGCGTCCCGGTTGCTCTCGCTGCGACACGGTTAAGGCCTACTTGGCGAAGTTCCAAGCGAAGTATCCGGCGCTGAAGGTCGAGCTTTCCGATGTGATCGCGGTCCCCAAGGCGAACGCACGATTCACGGTCCTGGCCCGCCAGCAAGGAATCGGTGGAGTCAGCTTTCCGGGTATCTCGCTCTGTCGCCAATTGGTGATCGGCTTTGACAGCGAAGCCTCCGGCGCGGCGCGGTTGGATGCGGTGCTGAAAAAATGGAGCTTTGATTGCGTGCTGCCCAAACGAGCAAGCCTCCTGAGGCGAAGCGATTCAAAGGCCGTAAAGCTGGTCGCTTTTCAAGTCACCGACTCGAGCGACCTGCCGTTACCACAAGCAGGCGACGCTGTGGAAGTGACGCTCAGCGACGATTCGATACCCGACCTGGAAATCGGCGACGACCTACCGATCGATTTGCCTGTCGACTTCGACAATAACGTCGATGGCGACTTGTCGATCGATGCGCAATCAAGCCTGGGTATCGGCGAAAGTGAAATTGATTTGCCTTGGATCGGACGAGTCAGCGCGGATCGTCTCGGACTGCCACTCTTCACCCTGGTCATCGGCTTGGTCGATGGATTCAATCCCTGTGCGATGTGGGTGCTGCTGTTCCTGCTGTCGGTATTGGTAAACCTTCGAGACAGATGGAAGATTTTCGCCGTGGCCGGAACATTCGTCTTCATCAGCGGAGCGGCCTATTTTGCGTTCATGGCCGCGTGGCTGAACGTCTTATTGATGGTCGGCTTTCTTCGCTGGGTCCAGGTCACACTGGCGGTCTTGGCAATCGTTGTAGGTTCGATTCATGTGAAAGATTTTTTCGCTTTCAAGAAAGGCGTGTCACTGTCGATTCCCGAATCAGCCAAACCCGGGATCTACGCACGGGTCCGCAAGATCGTGATGGCGGAAAGCTTATTCGCCGCGATCGCCGGGGCAAGCGTTTTAGCGGTTTTAGTGAACTTGATCGAGCTGCTCTGCACCGCAGGATTGCCAGCGCTCTATAGCCAGATCTTGATGATGCAAGGTTTTCCGACATGGAAAAATTATGCTTATCTCGGATTATATGTGCTCGCTTATATGTTCGACGACGCAGTCATGGTATCGATCGTGATTGCAACACTCGGGAAAAGGAAATTGCAAGAAAACGAAGGCCGCTGGCTGAAATTGGTCAGCGGGCTGGTAATCTTATTACTCGGCCTCGTTCTATTGCTGCGGCCAGAATGGTTGGGATCCTAAACATTTAGCCCAACACCGTCCCGATCGGCAATCGATGGCCACGCAAAAACTCTTCGGCCGAAACTTCCGAACGCCCGGCGACCTGCAGCCGATCGATTCGAATCAAACCATCGGCACACGCAACCAATAATTCTTTATCCGACACAACGGTTCCCGGCTTGTCATCCGATTTTGTGTCGCCTTCGACCGGGGTGACCGCGCGAATCGCGATCCTGATCGGCGGTTTGTCGGATCCTGGCACGGCCAAGTCGGTGTAAGCACCCGGCCATGGTTGCATTCCGCGAACATGGCAATCGATCATCCGCATCGACTTAGACCAATCAATTTTTCCAGACGCCTTGTCCAACCGCGGCGCGCGACTGACACGAGTAACATCCTGCGGTTGGCCAATGACCGCCTGTCCGTCCCAGTCGCCCAGCATCGCGACGCTGGCCAAGGTCGGATCGACGCCCAACAACGAGAGCCGATGTTCCAATTCGCCCGACGTTTCATCGTCTCCAATCGCTGTTTCAGCCTTCGCCAAGATCGGCCCGCCGTCCAACCGCGGCGTCATATGAATCACCGAAATGCCCGTAACCGGATCACCCGACAGTAACGCCCACTGAACCGGCGCCGCACCGCGATAGGCGGGCAACAGCGATCCGTGCAGATTGATCCCGCCCAGCGGCGCAACCGCCAAGGCATCGCTCGACAAGATCTGGCCAAAGTCACAGACGACCAACAGATCGGGTTTGGCAGCCGCGACTCGTGAAATCGCATCGCTTGAATTGATGTTCGGCGGATCAAACAGATCGAAACCGTGCTTGGCCGCGAACTCACGAACCGGACTCGGCGGCGGCCCCTTGCGGCTTTTTACCTCGCGAGCCGGACGTGTCACCACCAGCGGAATCGTATAGCCCGCGTTGACCAACGCCTCGAACGACGGGACCGCGAACGGCCCGGTGCCCATCAACACTAAACGCAAGATCCGCGACGATCGGGCATCGGGTTGCTTCGCAGCTTCCAAATCATCAGCGTCCGCATCATTGGGGGTTTCACGATCCATCATCACAGCATCTTCCTCGATCAAGCGTAACGCGATTCCCACTTGGTCAAACGTGCGACCAACTCTTCATCCGCAGGAATCTCGCCCGACTGCTGCAGGTCGCGAAACTCCGCTTCCAACTCCTTCAACTTTGGCTCCAGTGCCAACCGGCTTCCATCGATCATCCGGTCAAAGAAATAGACTCCGTTCAAGTGGTCGATCTCGTGCTGGACGATACGCGCCAAGAAACCATCCAGATCACGCTGGATTAGGTTTCCAGACATGTCATAAGCATTCAACTTGACCTTGGTCGCACGTTTCACGTCGCCAAAAATTTCGGGCAAACTGAGGCAACCTTCGCGATCGACTTCGTTCCCCTTGGGCAGGTTCAGCTCCGGGTTGATACAGACGATTTCTTCGCCTTCGCCTTTCTTTCCCGCGGGATTGGCGACGAAAACCCTCAGCGGCAGATCGACCTGATTGGCCGCCAAACCGACGCCGTTGTGTTCGTACATCAGTTCGAACATTTCGGCAATCAACGTCTTAAAATCCGAATCGACCCGCTGAATCGTCTTGCTGGTATAGCGAAGCGTCGGGTGAGGATAACGAACGATGCTCAACGTCTTGGCCACTTTTCTTTTCCAACCCTTGCATTGTGTGAACGGCATTGTGTGAACGTGATTCAGAGGCCATTGCGATCCGCTCGGCCGTCAATCCCACAGGATGACTCAACGATGGCGATTTGTGCAGAGGGGCAATCACGATTGCGGCATTTCGACGTCCAAAACGATCGCCGCACCGCGAACCCACGTTTCGCCAACGAGCGATTCGGGGACCAACCGAAGCGGGCCATAGCCGGTTTTTGTGGCTGGAATTTCAAACTCCGCCGACATCCCGTCCGCTTCGGCGATTCGCCGACCGAGATGGCGAATCGCGACCCGTGTGCCCGCCTCCGCCGTAACGTTCGCCTTCACCACCGCAGTCTCTCCCTCGCCGCTGGCGGTCGCCGTCATTTCTGGTACCAAAGCGTTGCCGCCCGACAGTCGAACACTTTGGAACGTCCGCATCCGTAGCGGATGGCGACTGATCGCACCGATAGTCAGTTCATGAACGCCAGCGGGCAAACCCGCCTGCTTGATGTTCAATTGACCCGCTGGTGGAATCGCATTGATCAACTTTCCGTCCAAGAAGACTTCCAGTGCACCAACGTTGGACATCGCCGCCGCCCCACGCCAGTACTGAATCGATACTCGGTAGTCATCGTCATTTTTATTGACGGTTAAGCTGAACGCTTCGTTGTGCTGGTCGCCATAAGGCCTGCAAAGCGGATCACCCATGATTAATAATTGATAAGGCGACTCGACCGAAAGATAAAATGCTTCGGCTAACGTACAGCCCGATGCATAATAAGGATAAATCAGCGGCGTCGGAAACTTGAACTGCAATGCATAAGGTTCCGTAACGGTACCACTGGTTCCTGCCGCGCCGCCACGGATCAGTTCGATCATGGATGTTTGACCGGTTTCCTTATGCATCACCCCGCTAAAGCTGGTCAAGTTTTCTAAGATCGCACCAGGCAAGGTTTCATTATTGGTCGATGGCCAATCATAATTCGCGGCTCCCAGCATTGCTCCCATCAACCGTTTGCGGCTAGTTGGTAGATACGCTTTTTCAATAACCACTTCATGCCCCATTTCCTTTAATCGAACCGCGGCAACTGGGACTAGCGGAAAACGAGTGGTCGCTCTGACATCGCTCGAATTGGTAAAGAAAAATTCTGCCGGCTTTCCTGTCCCATCGGCCGCAGCGGATCGCTTCAGGCTTTCGATCGCTTCGGCCAGCGTCGATCCGCGACCGGTCGTGACGGCCAACACCGTCGACAACAAATAACGAATCCCCTGTTTCGGGTCGCTTAGCGGAATGCCATTGATGCCAAAGGTTTGCCGAGCCGAGAACGGGATTGCCGGATAGCGGTTTGGAACCGGACCAGCAAACTTCTCGACCAATCGTTGATAATCGCCACTTTCACGCATCGAATCAAACGCTTTATCATCATCAAACAGCTTACGATGCGCCTTTCCCGATTCGAACAATTGCTCGATCATGGCTAGCGATTCAGCCCGTTGTCCAGCTTGGTTCAACCACCCGGCCATACGAAATTGCAATGGCCACTGCAGCGTGTGCTTGTCGACCAACGGCTTGAACTTTTCAATCGCCGCCATGAACTCCTTCGCATCAGCCAGCTTTAACGCTTCATCAAACACCGCACGATCGCTGCCTACAAACGGGTTGTCCAGCAATTTTTCCGGATCGCGCCGGGCATAGTAATTTGACAACGGCGATACGTATTCCGGATTCTCGCTCAATACGAATTGGTATAAAGTCGTCAAGCCATTGATCGAACCCGTGGGTGTAAAAATCTTGTGTCGATCCGGTATCTTGTCGAGATCCACTTTGATATCGATCGCTGTCGGAAAACCGGCCGAATAGGCGATCGTGTCGGTCTGCACTGCCAAGCCTCGGGCGTCCAATTCGCTGACCAATGGTTTCAATACCTGATCGCGAAATTGTTTGACACTCACGACACTGTCCGGTGGAACGTCGCTTAGCACAATCGTGCTTAGTTCAGGAATCGAACGCAGGTCGGCATAATGATTGGCAATTGTCAATGAATCGATCGATTGACCATTGACCACTAAAGCGGTCCGCATCGGATCGGTCGCCGTGGCCTTGGATGTAACGATTAGAAGAGAAACAACGGCCAGTGGTATCGATAGTAAATAAGGACGGATCAACATTGCGGTTTCGTTTTGAGTCGGTGCAAAGGTCACTAGGGTCGAATATTGAATCGCGGTTGCCGAGTCCTGATCAATTCGCTTTCATAGGCCCGGCGAATCGCTAGGTCGTTCGCGGGGGAACGTTCGCCGAATGTGTGCAATTCGACAGTGATCATGGAGTTGGACCCTGAACGCAGATATTGATCCAATGTCATACGGTCGCTTTGGCTGGTGTGTTGCACCAGCCGCGTTCTTAAGTTTGCGGCTTCGCCAATATAAAGGTATCCCGTCGGATCGTAAAATAAATAGACACCGGCCCCCCTGCTGATCTTGCCCGCATTGAGTGCTGCGGCCAATTCATCGATGGTGAACGACTGGATGGTTCGGTCCCAATCGGCCACTCGCTGGACAAGTTCTGGACGCAGGTGGCGAGTTTTGCGCAATCTCAACAGATGTTTACGAATCGAATAGGCGTCAGGCGGTTGCTTCGCAGGCAATTCAGAAGCCTCTGGTTGTTGAATGATCGCGATCGCAGCGGCTTGTAATTGATCACGCAAACGGGGGTCGCACAGCAGCGTATCGGTGCTGGCCGGATGCCGATCGAGCACCGACCGTGCGGCGATTTCCGCCACATGGGCAAGTTCCGGCGCGGCCGCTGGTCCTCGCTTGGTCGCCTTCACATCAATCTTGCCGGCTTTACGCAGCGACATTAAACGCAACAACGTGTCACGTTGCCAATCATCGCCCAGCGCTTGCCACGCCGGGTTGATCGCCGCCAAGAATCGTTCTCGCCGCTGGTCGTCGATCACAATTTCATCAACGCTGTATCCGTCGCCAGCCGTGCCAAGTGCGGCAATGATCGCCTCGTCGGTTGGGGCTGCCGCTGTTGCCTGTGAGTCGCCATGAATCAAGAGAAGCGCCAACAGCAACCAACCGCCGAAACGAATCGCCACTTTCGCCGTCTGCCCCCGATGGATCGCCACGGACATCACGTTAAACTCACGCCAGCGGCACCCGATGGCCGGGGCTCGCCGCGATCCTAATGCATCTAACATAAGTTCTCCGCGACATGGCGACCCGAGCCGTTCTTTGTTACCCCGTTACCGAAGGCTGCATCGCCAAGATTCGCGCCGCTGCGGGCGATTTCGAAATCGTAAACGCTGGCCAGGAACGGATCGATGAATTGTTGCCAACGGCGGACGTGTTTATCGGTCATGCGAAAGTGCCTGTCGATTGGGATCGCGCTTTGGCGGCCAAGCGTTTGCGGTGGATTCAGTCGTCGGCCGCTGGCTTGGACCACTGTCTCGTTCCTGGTGTGATCGATTCGGATATCGTTGTCTGCAGTGCATCGGGATTGTTCGCGCCACAAGTCGCCGAGCAAACATTCGCGCTGCTGATGGGCTTGCTGCGTCGCATTCGCTTGTTCACCGAAGCTTGTGATAATCGCGATTTTACACGCCAGCCGACCGACGATCTGCGCGGCAAGACCGTCGGAATCGTCGGCTTGGGCGGCAATGGGCGTTACATTTCGCGAATGCTGGCACCTTGGGAAGTGCGAATCATCGCCACCGACTATTATCCCGAAAGCAAACCGGCGGAAGTCAGCGAGCTTTGGGCCGCCGACGAATTGCCAAAGTTGCTCGACCAAAGCGATATCGTGATCCTCACTTTGCCGCTGAACGCTTCGACGCTCGGCTTGTTCGACGCCGCGATGATCGCGAAGATGAAACCTGGCAGCTATCTGGTCAATGTCGCTCGCGGCAGCGTCGTCGTCGAATCAGCTCTCATCGCGGCACTCGACAGTGGCCACATCGCCGGTGCGGGGTTAGACGTCACCGAAGTCGAACCGCTGTCACCGCAAAGCCAATTGTGGGATCGAACGAACGTTTTGATCACACCGCATGTCGGTGCCCAATCGTATCGTCGCGTGTCGGATACAACGGACTTGGTTTGCGAAAACCTTAGGCGTTATCGCCAAGGGTTGCCGCTTTGGAACGTTGTCGACAAACGACTCGGATTCCCCAATCCATCCGTCGTTTGGCGTCCGGCTGGCTGATCAATTTTTTGTGGCGTGTCGTTTCTGTCAAATCATAGGATGAATGTTATGAGCAGTATCTCCACCGCCCAGCCTTATGAAGCGACCGTTAATCATCATGGCCACCCGACCGGTCCGGTGCGATTACCGCTGGTCGATCGCCAGCTTTTTATCGACACGTTCAATCACCGTTATCGAAGCGCGGGGTTGTCGATCAGCGGTTATGCCACAACCGATGGCGCAAAATCGCTGCTCGGCGAAGTGATTCCCAGCATCGTCGACGCCGCTTCGGGCAATGATTCGCGATGACGCTGTTAGTCGCAACCGACGAAGCGGGTTATGGGCCGCGACTGGGGCCGCTGGTAATCGTAGCGACCGCCTGGCGCCTTGCCGCCGGCTGTGACATCACAACCGCCGACCAAATGTTACGCACGCCGTTGCAGATCGATAACATCGGTTCATTTCATATCGACGATTCGAAACGGATTTTCAAACGGGCGAAGGCCCATAGCGAATCTTCCGCTTCGATATCGTCGATCGATCGAATCACCGACGCGGTCGCGCATTGGGTTTCGTTGCCGATCCCCAGCGTCGACATGGCCAAATGGCTGCGCGAAGTTGCCGCTGACGATTTCGAGTCACTGATCAAACAACCGTGGTTTCAATCGCTGGCTGCAAAACCATCGGTCGCCTCGTCAAATGACTCGTCGGCTGATCCGACAACCGCAGCACTGGTCCGGCACTGGTCCAGCGGTGGGTGGCAATTGGCCGGAATCGCCGCAAGGGTCATCGACGTGGCACGCTTCAACGCGATGCTCGACCGAGCAGGTAATAAAGCTGATCTGCTCAGCGATTCAACTTGTGATTTGGCAATCAAACTGGCGAATCGGGTTTATGATGCCAGCGATCGATCGGTCATCATTCAAAGCGATCGGTTTGGCGGCCGGGCGTACTATGCGGGACTGATTCAACATCACTGCGCGGAATACAATGTCCAGGTGCTCGCCGAGTCGAACCAGGTCAGCAGTTATCGATTGACCGATTCGATTGAGCCGACCGTTCGACCGCAGTCGATTGATTGGTCGTTCACCGTCGGTGGCGACAGTTTCCCGCCGGTTGCCATGTCATCAATCATTGCCAAGTCGACTCGTGAACGTTTAATGGGTTTGCTGAATCGTTATTTCCAAATGCAAACCGCCAGCGATCCTAAGCTGGGAGAAAACTTAAAGCCGACGGCCGGCTATACGGTCGATGCGAACCGGTTTTTAAGCGAAATCTCAGCTTACCGAATCGCCGCTGGCATCGACGATCAAATTCTGATTCGAAAAAAGTAGGGTAAGATCAATTCGCAGGTAACAATTCGATCGCCAGCTCGCCTTCGTTATCCGCATAACCACTTGGCGGTTCATTGATCTTTAGCAACAACCACGAATCCTCCTTCGCGGTGACCACGCCCGAACGGCCGATCGCAAAATCTTCTAACGGCTTCAAATAAGGGCCGCTTACCGACTGCTTCATCGGTACCAGTCGTGCAACCAACTTGCCGATTCTTTGGCCACGATAGTAATGAATCGTGATCCCATCCGGTTCACTATACCAATCTCGCGGCGATTGGGAGTCATCCGTTGTGGTTGCAAGCGGGATATTAGCACCGCCTCCTAACAGCAGCGCATCGAGGTCGTCGATGTCGATATCGCTGGCGGCCAATGACTTTCGAATCACATAACGTCCCTCCGCAACGATTTGCACCGATTGACCAGCGCTAAGCTTAATAGGAGCCGGCTGCCAGCCGTGGCTTGTGTCAAGCTTCATGTCGACCTTTCGCGTCATTGGTTGCAGCGTCGTCGACAGGTCAATCAACTGGCGCGACGAATCCCAACCGTAATCGATATCGTGGACAAGCATGTGCCAACGGGCCGAAAGGATTGGCCACCGGGTACGCAGTTGTGCATAAAAGCTGCTGTTGAATTGGGGTGATCGATCTGTCGCCATGTTCGCCGCCTCAAGTCTTACTTGGCGATATTCCGGGTACATATCGATCAACGTCGCCGCCAACCAGCTCCATGCATACGGTTCGACTTCGCGGTGCGCCGAGTCGCCGTACTTCATCACCGATTCGATCGCCAACATGCGGTTTTGTTTGCGTGCACTATCGATCAACTCGATCCGCCCCCAGCCTTGCGCCAATCCCGACGACTCGGGAACGATGCCGATCGCCAGTGGTGGCGAGTTTGGCATTGCAGAATTGGGCTCCCAGTTGTGCGTTGACATCCATTCGGCGGTCCCCTCCATGAACCACGGTGGCCCGCCGCCACCGAACAGATGTGCCGTGATGGCGTGCGCCCCTTCGTGCAACAGCAGGTGACGGTTATAGTAGTCCTCGGGTTGATGGAGCACCCAAATGCGATCGCCCGCTTGATAACCAAAACGGAAATCGGGCAACGATCGTGGCAAGGTTCCCGCTGCGACAAACTGGGCTTTATCCACCATCAAATAAGCCGTGACTCGCCAAACGTTCAGCTCGCTGGGCTTTCGGCCCCAGTATTGTGCCCACAAGGGAACCGCAGCATCGAACGCCGCGACCCACTCGGCCAGCGACGGCGAATCGGATAAATCGGTGACCAGACGAACGTATCGCCCTTCCTTAACAACCCATGAACCATTTGCTTGAGCGTCATCGGCCGATGCATTCGGATTGCAAACGAAGACGCTCAAGGTCGCCAGTAAACCTAACACGAGTCGGAATCGGATTGATGAAGCGTTGGACATTGGGTCATTCTATGCGATCAGAGGCGTGGCGCAATCAACGGGCTGTCATCGCGACGGTTTTGTTGATCACAGCCGGTTCGTTTTCTGTCGTTTGTGTCGGTTGTGCCAAGCCGGCGGAGAAGGAAGTGGTGGTCTATACGACGGTGGACAAGGAATCGTCCGCGCCGATCTTTTCCGCTTTCCATCGTAAGGCCGGTGGCGAGATCCAGCCAACCATCAAGTCGGATAGGAGTATGAACCAGGCGGGCGACTTGGTCGATCAAATCATTGCCGAGCAAGCCCAACCGATTGCCGACGTATTTTGGAATGGTGAAATCTTACAGACGATTCGCTTGCAAAAACTCGGATTACTGCAACCTCATTCGTGGAACGTGACATCCGGATACCCGAACGATATGCAAGCCAAGGATGGTACCTGGTGCGGATTTGCCGCTCGCGCTCGGGTGTTGTTGGTCAATACGAAAGCGTTGCCTGACCCAAGAGGTTATCCTCAATCGGTCGATGAACTGGCGGACCCGAAGTGGAGCCAGAACTGTGGAATCGCGCGACCGCTGGTAGGCACATCCTCAACGCATGCGGCGGTGATTCGAGAATTGAAGGGCGAAGAGGCGGCGCTGCAATGGTTCACGACTGTTGCCGAAAACGCGGTCGTCTACCCAACAAACCAATCCGTCGCGATCGCAGTGGCAACAGGGAAAGTGGCATGGGGGGTGACGGATTCGGATTTCGCGATTACCGAGCGCGATGATGATCGCCCCGTCGCGATTGTCTTCCCTGACCAAGCGACCGATGCGCCGGGAACGCTGCGCATCCCCAACACGATCGCTATTTTGAAAGGCGCACCGCATCCGGTCGCTGCCGCCGTGCTGGTTGACTACCTCGTCACACCACAAACCGAAGATCGGCTCGCCATGGGAAGCGGAGCCCAATTGCCGCTATCTCGTCTGGCCGAGCATCGCCCACGGGTATTGCCAGAGGGTCCGGTGCGATGGATGCGCGTCGATTTTGAATCAGCCGCCGGTCATTGGGAATCTTTCGCGCCTGAATTATCAAAACTCTTTCCTTAAAACCTATCGGCAAACCGTCAGCGCGACGGCGCTAGCCGCGTGCCCTGCCTGACAAGGTACTGCGCAGTACCCTACGTGCCGCAACAATTCTGCGAATTGAATAACTAGCACACCAAACCTATAACGACGCGTGGGCACGAGAACCATCTTCGCCAAGCGAAGACTGGCTCTGATAGCTACGAAGTGGCGAAAGACAATAGCCCCGGGTGAGCGAGGGCGAACTCCGCGAGTCGAGCGTAACCCGGAGTTTACGTGAACGACCGGCATGGCGACGAGCGGTTGATTTGCAAACCTTTGGAATCGCACCGAGTCGCAACCGATTGGAATGCCGGCATGACCGACGGAGCTCAGATGGGGTTAGCCACCAAAAGGCACAAAGCGCACAAAGGTTATCCGGTGAGCGGTCGTCGCCTGGGACGTTTTGAACGCTAGCGGACTTGCCGGCGACGACTCGGTTTCAATTGGCGAAGTGGTAAATCGATCGCCCGTCGCCGATCGCCTTAGCTCGGTTACTCCCTCGTTACGCTCGGTTCGCAAATCGAACCAGCGCTCACCCGAGGCTACAATCTTTCACCGATCCGCGGTTTTCGAATTTCTTCCGCAATCGTTTGCGACGGTATGCGCAGGATACAAAACAATGTTCGTTCGGGCGCATCTATGAGTTCCGTGCGCGAAGGCTTCGCTATCGGATCTTGTAATTGAAAGGGTTCTGCAATGCCGAGAATCACGACGGCAACTGGCTTGAAATCACAGCCCAGCGATCTGTGCAACAGCAATAGTGCCACCTGGATCCCATCTCCAGCCAACGAAGCCGAGTTTCGGTGTGCGCTGGTGTCCAGGCTTTAGCC
>DIUH01000180.1:2958-10536 GCA_002428205.1 Planctomycetaceae bacterium UBA6163 | reverse complement strand
GCCGCAGCGGTCGGTGGCGGTTGCGCTTGGGCTTGATCGTCACTGGGTTGATCATCGCCAGGTTGATCGTCGCCGGTCGGTTTGGGCTGCGGGGCTTCAGGCTGCGGGGCATCCGGTTGCGGCGGAGCATCGTCGTTCGCTGGTTCGTCGCTCGCGGGTTCAACCTTCGGCGTCGATGCATCGGGAACCGGGTCGTCGGCCTGTGTTGTCGACACCATCGTGGCCGATCCGACCAGCATGACCCCAGCGATAATGATCAGTAACCGCCATCGCACCAAGCCGTTGGTAATGACGCTGCTGATCATGAACGTGCCTCCGCCGCTGTCCCTCGTGGCCTTGAATCCGACGCCGCCAACGGCTCTACGGCAAGCACCCGACCGGATTGCCCTGACGGCGATGATTGTCCTGACGGTGTCGCAACATTCCCTCGCGATGGCGACCCACCACGAACCGACGATCGCTCGGCACCCCGTTCAGTGGTCGGCACCAGAACTCGCGTCGGACGTTTGGGCGCCAGCAAGTATCCGACACCTGCCATCACGGCGACCATCAACATCGCGACCAACATCACCTGTCCGGCCAGCACCGAAGCATCGGGCAACAACAGGGTCATGCCGCTGAGGAAAACCGCACCCGTGATAGCCAGCAACGGATGCCGCGCCCGAGGAAAATAGGTCAGCAGGCAACTGACCAACAACACAGCGGTGCCGGCGATCAGCCAAATCGCCATTCGCGACATCATCACCGTTCGCAGTCCCGACGCGTCGACACCGACAAACAAGTAACGATTGCCCGGCGGCAGGCGTGTTTCCCACGACGCACCGGCCCAGGCGGCCAATTCTGAACCGGATTGCACGGGCTGGCGATAGAGTCGCCAACGATCGAACTGCCAACGCATCGCACGCCCGGATGATGGCGACGCCCACACCAAATGATCATCCTGCGGCGTGACAATTTCCCAGTAAAACCGTTCGGTGCCCGTCGGCAGACTCAAGATCGGTTGCACCCGCTCAGCGATCAACGACGATTCACGCGGCGACCAAAGTTGAATCGAAACCGTGTGTGTCCCCTTTTCGCCCAAGCGAACCGAACAGGTGTCATCGTCGATTCGCAGCACATCGCTGGGCGTGCCATCGATCATCGCACGGACCAGAACATCAGGCCCCGCGCCGACCAACGGTAAACGCAACAATCCACCACCTTGGACCGAGGCGATCAAATAATCGTGCTGGGTATCGCGGCTGACCGCCGTTCGCAAAACGGCCCGGCGGACAACAACAGCCTCCTGTTTTCGATCGACACTACGGAGACCCAACGGCAATTCGGCCATCGGTTGCGATGCGAGCGAAATCGGTTCACCGGGTTGGCTCTGTCCAGGCGAAGTCGAATCACGCCACGCCAAATCGATGCCACGATCGCCGCGCAATCGCAGCGTCATCGGTCCACGCAACGTCACATCGGCGACGCCGGGTCTTGGCAACTCGATCCCCGTGAGCCGATTGGCACCACTGATCAACGGGTCCGAAAAGATGATTGCAGGCAACTCGCGAGCGCGACGCAGGCGAACTCGGTGTGGCCCGCCCGCTAGGAAATCGCTGTAGATGCTGTACTCATTTTCGCTGCTCGCACGCAGCACCGCTGGCATATCATCGACCGTCACCGACCACAACGCGCCACTGGGCAAACCAAAAACTTTCACCCCATCGCGATCGGTCGCCGAATCGCCAACGGCCCCTTCACTGGATAACAAAGCGGCATCGCCGCGGCCCCATGCGATTGGCAACCGGCCACGCAATCCGCCTTGGGGAAAGATCACCCAGTTCACTTCTTCGATCAACTGGGTGCCCGAAATCGATATCTCCGCTTCGGCTTGGTAAGCGATTCGCGGCCGTTCGGTAACCAGAAAACCGGCCAACTTGCTCGGCTGGGAAATGTCCGGCAAGGAGTAACGATTCTCGACAATCGGTTCGGCGCCGCGTGGGCCGCCGGTGACTGAACCTGCGGACGGCGAACCGGCAATCGGTGTTTCCGGCGGACCGGCTGGTCCATAAACCCTCAGCACTTCGCCCATCCCGAGCGAACTGCCCAGGTCGGCGATGAAGCGATAATCAGCCTGTGTCACGACACTCAGCGTCGAAGCGATCGTCCCGATCAATTCCGGATCACCCGCGATGTGCGGCAGCGGCAATTCGATCCGGTCCGACGAATCGGCTAACGATCGAACCAGCGCGATCTCGATCCGATCGCTTTCGCCGCCACTGGGCAATGACGCCAAATCGATTTCTAACAAGTCGTCTTTTTGGTCAACCTGGACCGGCGTCGTTGAACCACCGACAAAGGTATTTTGCACTCGCCAACCGGCAACATTCAGCGCCAAGATGCGAGAATCTGGAACACCGCCACCGGTCCGCAGCAGGACCTTCAGCGACGCCAGCGAATCATAAAAGGTCAGTCGATAATCGCCCTCGACTCGCAACCGTTTGGCTCGCGCGGACAACCAAACCGGCAATTCAAACGGCACACGATCAAAACGAAATCGGTACGTTCGCGTCGACCCGGTATCCGAATCGGCTTGATCCCACTGGCTGCTGACCCAGGGTTGCGGAGTCCACCGCAGCCGATAATCGCGTGGTGTGCGAATTTCGATCTCGCCGGTCTGCTCGATCGCATCGGCCACCGAAATCGGTTGAATCACAATCGTTCCGCCGGGGCGACCATCCTCACTGCGCACCTGAGTGGCAATGCCGATTTCCACCCGCGAATCACCGCGATCGCCTGTCGGAACCACACCGACNNGGCAACTCTGTCTCCAAACCTTCTTCGATCTCAAACGGTGCGCTGCCCCGGATCGTCGGTTGTTGCAACAGCGGTATACCGGGCGGAATCGACAACAGGAATCTTGGCAAGTCGCCTCGACCGCTGCGAACGGCGATCTCCTGCGAAACGATCGGCGCGTTATCAGCCTGTTGCCAATCGACCAAGATCCGCGACTCCGATTCGAGGATCGGACGGGTATCGACAACCGGCAATTGCACACCGAAACGAAGGCTGAAGGTGCCGCCGCCGCTGGTCAACAAAACTTCCGTCGAGTTCTGTTGCGACTTGGTTTCCAACACTTCATCGCCACGTCCGATCACCGTCGCCGACACGCCCGGCGAAGGGACTTCCAAGGAGATCAGGCTGGGCGCCTCAGGCAATCGAAACTCAACCGCGGAGCTTGGCGCCGGTGATGCCAACCCTTTGACTCGCATCGCGATCACGACACTGCGACGCGTATCGCTTTTCAAGTGCAGCAGATGTCCTGAACCGTCTTTGCCGAGGTCGAGGCGATAACGCTCGACGCCTGAAACATCCGCCGGGCCCTGCCGGTGAAAATTGGCCATTCTCAGCGGCACGGTCACCCACTTTCCACCCGTCGGCTCCAAGTCGATTCGTACCGTAACGGTCAACTCGGCGGTGGTTTCGACGACTCGCCCGCGGACTTCTAACGACTCGATCGTGTAGAGCTGCGAAAGCTGTTGCCAACCCTGCTGCATCCGTTGCAGTTCGTCCATCTTTTCAAACGACATTCCCGGCATGATCACCGGATTGCCAGCTTCGTCCAACAGCAGCCACGCCTTGACATTCAGCTCGTCTTCTGGGGCGGTTTCGTCGATGACACCGCGAGGCTTTGCGGCTGAGTCGGCATCGCCCTTGCGCGGCCCCAGCGTTTCATTTGTTTTAGCATTGCCACCGATCGGCAGCGTTCCCGGCGGTACGGCAGACCCGGATTGAACCGCCGGCAAAGGCATCGAACCGGTCGGCATCGTCCCCGGGGGCTGGCCGGTGGAGACGGAAATCGTCAACCAACAACACGACATCCAAACCACAAGACCGACGATCGGTCGCGGTAGTGTCCGCACGGTTTGGATGATGATTCGTGGCGGCACGAGAGATATTTGACTGGGGTGATGATGTCAAAAGACGAGTTGATCTAGGCATACATTCTACGCTATTTGCCCAGTCGTTAAAGCGAAACGAATCGACGGACAGCCGAACGGATCGAATCGCCCCATCCAGTCGATTCAATCGGCACGACTGGCACCTGCCCGCTCCACGGCTCACCCAGCAAGCCAGAGCGATCACTTAATTACCGCGATACGATACGCCCAAGCCGACGATTCGGTTTCGGCGATCTGCGCAAACATGTTTTATCTTTGACAGGCGTTTTCCCGTTTATTTCGACATTGCTTCGCATGACGCGAACATCAAAAACAGGGTAACTCGCTTGGTCGGCCTGGCTTACGGCCTGGTTTAATTGCTCAACGCCAACGGCCGGGCCGACAAGTAACGGGCAATCGCAGTCGCTTTACGATTTGCTAGCGGACCGTTGGACCAAACCCACCATGGCTGGACTTTTCGGATCACACCTTTTTCCAAAAAGTCGCCGAAGAATCGCACTGACATATCCTGATCGCAACTCGCCGGTGCCAGTGAACAGAGGTCACGACGATCGCACAACAACGACGTCGAGACTGCGGGGCCCTCTCCGTGCGGTCTTGGGGCCGCTCGCATCCAAACCCAATCGCCGTCATCAGCAGAGCATTCCCAACCGACTCGTCCCCAAATCGGAAAGCCCGGATGCCCAGCGCCGACTTCTAATTTCAAGTCTGGGTGGCTGTCCAACAATGAAGTGTTGATCCCGATGACCGACTCAACCACAAACATCTGCTGGTCAGCCTCGATCGCCATCATCACCAGTTCCAACCCGATCGGATTCGATTGCGAAACCGGAAACGAAAGGTGCAGTCCGTCGCCACGGATATAACATTCGCTACAGGGCGGAAGTTCGTATCCGGGAATAGCGATCCGCGCCGATGAACCGACTAAATCTTCACGGCAGGACAGCAAGCGAATCCCATCCGTGTTCGGCTCGCCGCTGGTGATGACCAGTTTCCAGCCATTTGCGCGAAACTCCGCATTCCCATTGCCACTGATTTCCCACATCGACGCACCACCTTAGGGCTTTTTTGCCGATCACCACAATCGCCGCATCCGCATCAAAAATTACGAATGACGGCTTCAGCGATCTGACACCAGCCAATTTCCGGAAAGGATTTAATTATGGGCCGAGTTTGGCCCACTTGCCCGGACACCCAACGCGTCCGGGTATTAATCCTAACCGATCACCGGCTACTTCCAAAGCGCGGCTACGTCGTCGGCCAATAACCCAATCAATGAGTCCTCTTCATCATCGCTGGCCGCAGGTGCCTGAGCAGTTTGAGCAGGGGGTGTTGCGACCGTTTCATCCGCACCTTCTCCCTCGGCTCCGCCAGTACCACCAGTGAATCGACCCGACAGCAACTCGTTTAAGGCTGCATACGAATCGACCGGAATTATCCCGTTGGCATTGGGTGACAAAGCAGAAAGTTGTACCAAATCGATCGGCGCCGCACCTCGTCGTGCTTGCCCAATGTAGGTCAGAACGATTAACGCATCCAACGGAGTCACGTCGCCGTCGCCGTTAACATCGGAAAACATTAACGGGCGATTCGCACCGGATTCACCCGACGCGCCTAACCGAGCAAGACCGATTTCGTTGATAACTGCCAAAGCGTCCAGCGGTGTGACTTCTCCATCGCCGTTAACGTCTGCTGGCAACAACGCATTTTGACGGAACTCACCTTCTGGATTCGCCGAGCCACCGATTCGGATGTTCGTAACGTTGTAGCGGATTCGTGAAACCTCGACCGGTGCGGCAGGTTGGAACAACAACGTGTCGCGGAACGGGGTCGCATCGGCAGGGCTGCTGACCAATCGTAGATCACCGGTTCCGATCGCATCGAAGAACAAGGTCGCCATCACAACCGGTTGCCCTGTCAACGATGGATGTGGTGGCGAGTTCGTCGGGTTGGTGTTCGCCAAGAACGATCCGAACTCGTCGATGATACCAAGGCGATTCGCGACTCCGAACGCGCCGAGCAGTCCAAAGCCTGATTCCGGTGGGAAAGTCACATCAAAGTCGAACTGGTCCGTATGAATCTGATTCGATGGTCGGATCAAATCGGCATCGTACAACACGTCCGTAAAGGCTGCGAAAACACCCAGCGGGTTGGCTTGCAATGCGGCACGCAGGTCTTGAACGACCACTTGAACCCCGAATCGCGACCCTGGTGCTATGGCCGTCAACGGATTGCCGCCGCCATCAACAACCCTTAATGAAATGTCGACGTCGAACGGCTTGTTACCCACGGGCGCCTGGTTTTGTGCGGCGATCGGATCACCGACAAATAGCGTCACTTCAGCGGTGCTGCGAACGCCGTCTTCGGTAACGATGCCATAAGTAAAACTATCAAATTGATTGATCACACTACCATTAGGAGTGTAAAGAACGATGCCACCGTTGATCATCGCTGTACCGCGTCCTGGCGCTGTAACGATAAAGAACTCGGAAATCGCATTGGTCGGGCCGAGCAAATCGTTAGCCAACACGTCCAACTGTGCCGCTTGACCACTCGTGATCCTCGCGCCGGTGGAATCACGCCCGTCCGGGTACGCGTCATCAATGGCAGATGTAAAGTTATCGCTTGCTGGTGAAATGACCAATTCGCTGATACCCAAACGCAACTCTCTAACCGCTAGTTTCGACATGCGGTTAAAAACGGTCGTCTCGTTAATCGGTTCGTCAGCGGGGTTGGCCGCGAAAGTCGCGACTCCTGGCGATACCGCCTGGAACCGTACCGTGAACAGCTCAATCGGGCCCTCACCACCACCAGGGGACACTGTACTGATGCGCTGCGAACCAACTTCATCCAACAATCCGGGGATCGAAGCATCACCGCTTTGCAAACCGGTAATGCCACTTTGGAAGAGGTTACCGAACTGGATTGCAAAACCCAAGGGATTGGATCCGTCCGGCAATACGGCAACTAATTCGTCGGTGTACAACAGATCGAGGAACGCGGAATATACACCCGTCCGGCTGAGCGAACCTCGCAAATCCTGGACCGTTACCCGAGCGAAGAAGTCTTCACCAGCACGGATATCGGTAATCGGTTGTGCGTTGACAACATCCAAAAACTGGATCTGGAATCCGACCACGTCGTCGACAACTGAACCGGGCGACATGTTTATTGTGGCGGTTGCCGAACTGATGTTACCACGCGCGTCGCTGATCGTATAAATGAACTCCTCGGTTCCCGCAAACCCGGCTCGTGGCGTGTAACGTATCGTTTGATTTCCGCCCTCCAACCGTGTCGAACCGCCTTCGCTGCCGGCGGTTACTGATACGATCGTGATGCCGCCGAAACTGCTCGGTAAATCATTGTCAAGAACATTCAACGCGACGTTGTTAGCACCCTGTGCAACAACGAACGAGTCGTCCAATGCAATCGGAACATCACTTTGGAAAGTGACATTCACAGTTACTGTAGCCGTTGATGGTTCACCGAACTGTGGTGTAACCGTGTAGGTAAAGCGGTCTTGGCCGATAAAACCCAACGGGGGCGTATAGAACAACGATCGTTGATCGCTGCTGCGGATGACAGTGCCTCGGGTGCCCAAAGCAATTTGGTCTGTGCTGCTGATTCGCAGTTGATT
>DIUH01000180.1:0-2950 GCA_002428205.1 Planctomycetaceae bacterium UBA6163 | reverse complement strand
CGTGGCACGGTGACATCGTCGTCGTTGGCGATCCTCGCCTGCGCCTGAACCGTAAACAAATGATCTTCCACTTCGCCCGAATTCGCTGGCCCACCAATACCTAAATCAGGGGTCAAACTATAACGCCAGCGTGTATAAAGGTTTCCGGGCGTTACACCGGTCGGAATGTTAATGTTTACCAGATTCGCACCAGCGGGCAAAACAACATTATTAAGTACTTTTTCGCCGATCCCGGTGAAAGTGCCATCCTTGTTGAAGTCGAACCACGCTTGTAAGTATCCGACTTGCCCTGTCGTGTTCGTGATCGTAACCTCAAACGTCGCCGTTGCTCCTGGCGCGATCGGTGTCAAAAGACGAACTCCGTCTTCGTCATCAACCACCAAGCCAGTCGAACCCGCTTCGCCAGCGATATCGTCACCGTTGGCCAGTAACGAGGGTTGACCGTCCAAATCGCGATCGACTGTCGCCCCAAGGCTCAGCCCCTGAACAATCCCGTGGCTCGGACCACCACTGGCCAACAAAGTCATGTAAGAATCCGGCGCATCGCCAAAGTCTCGTGATGGGCGGTTGGCAAAGTTCAACCCAACAGGCAGATTCAGCGGATCATATACAAATTGATGGAATCCACCGACCGGTGCAATTTGCTCAAACCCTGGTGCGACGACCTCGCGAACATGGTACGTATGGCCGGGCTGTAAACCGCTAAAGTTAAGTGTGTAGGTACCATCGGCATTGGTAATCGCGCGGGGTTCCCCGATATCAATCCTGCCATCACGATCAAGGTCAATATAAATAAAGACGCCTCCGATGCCGGTTTCACCCGCATCCAACGCCCCGTTGCCGTTTAGGTCGGCAAACTTGCGCCCTGTGACCGTCGTATCAGGGCGATGCAAGCCGAAAGTAACGTTGCTGGCCGCGCCGGTTACCGGACGCACCGCAGGAGTGGTCAACACGAAGCCAGCAGGCGTCACAATCGAAATCGCATTGTTACCGGCGGGAACCGGAAGCGTGAACGAGCCATCCGCAGCGGTGGTCGTCGAAATCTCGCCAGCATTAAATACTCCGTTTCCATTGGCATCAACAAAAACAGTAACACCCGCCAAACCCGTTTCCCCAGCATTCCGAGCCGAGTCGCGGTTGGCGTCGTTGAATACCGTGCCGCTCAATGCGGTGCCTTGGGTACCCGTTGCCAAGCCCCACGCCAATGAGGCGGTCACTCGATTAAATCCGATGAATCCTTCGATCGGATTGAACCGGTCACGCTCGGGGAACGGCATATCAACATCGTCTGCCGTACCAAAGATTCCATCTAAACCGAGTTCGTAATCATCATTAATGTTGACGTTGGCATCAATGATCGACCGAATTCCACCTGCGCGATCGGTATGGAAGATGCCAAAGCTGTGTGCCAATTCGTGTGAAATGGTCAACGCAAGGCCCTGTGCGGCAATCTGCAATCGGTTCGAGGTGAGCGAGTTCGGAATGTTGTCAAAATCTTGTACGTCTAATCCGATCGCTTCAAGAAATGTAAGGACAAACTCGGACGTGTTGAAGTTTCCAACGTCAACCGATTGGGCAATACCGTAAAGCCCCTGGCTGTCGATGAAAATGTCCGGAGCACTGCCGCCAACAAACACTCGCGTTACATATGGCGCGTCAAAGCCGGGATCGGCATGATCACGACTGTTTAGGATCCTGACCCCATATTCCCCCGGAACACCCGAAGCATTGAAGTTTCCGTTACCACCGGTCGCCGGAACCCATAGGTTAAAGTCGTCTTCGACTCGCCGTAGAATGTCATCGATCAGTGTATTAAGGATGGCATTCGATTCGGGGGTAACAACAATGGGCACATTGAAGCCGAGGAAGTTCAATGATTCCAACAAACTGGGGATCTGAATCGTCGATGGCAACGGTTCGTCAGGGTCCGCCGCCGGATCGAAGAACAGCGACGTCGGAAACAAACCACCTTCAAAATCGATAAATATGGTTTGTTGGGCACCAATCGGCGCCCCTTCCATCACAGGACGATAGACGCGCAAACCGACTGTGTACGAAGTTGCCGCAGAACCTGTCACTTCGCGAGCAACTCGCAAGAAGTAAGTCCCTGTCTCGGGGACAACTTGCGCACCAACAGCGTTGCCCAACGTTTGCAACGGCGAGTTCGCCGGATAGTTGCCGCCATTGTTTGTCAACGTCCCAAACCACTGCTGGCCATTGGCGTACATGACGTCAAATCGTCCTGCGGCACCAATCGTGGCGATATCGAGAATGTCGCCCGCACGTAGGTTGAATCGGAAAAAGTCGACGTCCTCGAACTGGGTACCGTTGAGCGAAGAAACGGTCCGCGGCGGCAGGTTCCCCCGAACATCGATCGTGTCTTGCTGGCCCGGCAACGTTCCGAGCGGCAAAAACTCCGCAGTCGAACGCGAATCATTGATTCCTCGCCCGGTTGCTAGTTCGCTTTCGTTGAAAAGAAATGCGTTTACAGTGCCTATGTTACGCGGGGCGACATTGTCAATCGCTCCGTAACCGGTCAGGAACGCCGGACCACCGGACCCAATCGCCGCAGCCAATAATTGACGCGTCTCCAGGCTTTCAAGTGTCAACCGGCGGTTTCGTTGACCAGCTACAAGTCGGCCCTGATGCCGTGACTTGGTTTGCGAATTGCCTCGTTTCACGATCAATATTCCGGTGGGGCCAGCGGTCGGGTGCGGAAAGAAAAGAGCTTTACCAACATTTATCACCTCTAAGCGTCGGACCCATTGCGTGATCCCTAACGCCGATCAACTCCCAACCCGCAAATAAACCAATACCTATCAAGATTCAATCGGTTGGGTTGGGCGATTCGTGGTGACTGGATAAGTAACGACGTCGATTCTAGTTAGACAGTTACCCCTGTCAACGAAACGCCGACGTTAGGACGCAACCGGCGCGGTTTAGTTCCGCC
>DIUH01000044.1:12021-16256 GCA_002428205.1 Planctomycetaceae bacterium UBA6163 | reverse complement strand
TTTATTGCTAGTCGCTGTGGTCGCGGTTGCCGGTTGTACGGAAATGCGAGTCGAAGGCGATGCGAAGGTTTTCCAATCCTCCGCCGTGGCTGCGATCGTTCGCACAGTGATCGGAATCGGTTTGATCGGCTTGGGGGTTGCCTCATTCGTTTCGAGTGTTCTGCCCGATCGCAAGCCGTCGAATCGGCCACTGAAACCCGAGGATAAGTTGACATCGACGCAGAGGACGGGGCTTGCGTTATTTGGTTTTGCAATGTCGGCACTCGGGCTCGGACTTGCCTTGATTCCGCTGCTGTTTACCAAGAAATTGCATGTCAGCGTCTATCCCGATCGGGTCGAAATGGCTTCCAGCTATTCGCAAACTGGCGGCAAGGAAGTCGTCGTTCCTTTTGCAGATATCAAGTCGGTCGAAATCCGTGAAGTACCTTCGGGTATTGGAAAGTTCCAAAAGTTTTTAGTCTTTAGCACCCATGGCGGTCGCGAGATTAAACAGCCCGCAAGCAATAACGAAATGCAATCGCTCGAGACGATTCAAGCGGCATTAGTCGAATTTCAGTCTCAAAGGTTACCCAGCGGCAGCGATTCTAATCGCGCAAACATTGCGGCAAACGGGCCTGTATCGTCAACGCAGATTGATTCCAGCGAACCGCCCAAAATACCGGATTTCCCCGCTCCGTCGAACGCGGCCGCTCCGCCGTTAGCCATGCCAAGATTTTCGAGTGACCTAAAGCCTCTGGCGCCATCCGGCGACGAACCGCCATCAGCAGACGAGACGCTCGCGAAACCTCGGGTCGCACCGCCACAACGCCCCATGCCCGAGCGACAATACTCGCTCAAACGCTACGTGATCAGCATTCCGATCCCCGCCGATCGCACCCTCGTCGCAGCCGATACAACGGTTCCGATCGGAACGAAACTCGAAGCCTGTTATGCGGGACGTTGGGAACCGGTAACCGTGGTCGCGATTAATGATGACGGAACGATCACCTGCAATTGGGACAACTGGAAGGCGTTTACTTATAAGATGATGCGAGAGGACTTGATCATCGATAAATCGAAAGCAGAATCGCCCGAGCCTGTGCAGTAGTTATGAATAGCAAGGTGTTTGATTCAAGGTTGATGTTGTTATGTTTTTGTCGCGGGATGGCGAGCTCTCTGAGTCCGATTTGATTTTACCGTGGCAATCTTGGCTGAGCGATTGTTGCAAGAAGTTTGGCGATGCACCTCGACGCATCGACCGTGTAACTGAAAACCGTTTGCTGGTGCACCCGCCTTGGCTCACAAAGCTAAGGCTCGGCGACTCGTTGGCAAAACTGATCCAAGACAGTACTCTGCGGAACCTTTTTCGCAATGGACGGTTGGCATGGGGGCACGTTGTTCAGGCCAATCAAGACTTGTTCGAACCTGTACCGCCGACCGACTCGTATGTTTACGACCGTCCGGGCGAAATCCTGTTTTCGCCATTCACCAGCGAAGCGGTATCGCCCGAATACCTGCAGCCGATCGCTCACAAAATCGGCAGCCTGAGACGTGCCGATGGCCTCGACCCTGAGCTTCAATCCTGGGCCAACTATCTCAACGCCGAAACGATTCGCGTCGTAGGCAAACCGGTTCCCATGCGATTTTCTTCTTCGACTGCGTGCTTCGTTTCGACCACGCTTTTCCGCCGCAGTTACCTGCCCGATGGAGTGCTGTACAGCCCCGTGTTGCCCGTTATCGTTGCGCCCGAGCCGCCCTTTTTTGCGATTCCATTGCCGTGCATTTACTGGCCTCAATCGCTGCTTGATTGGTGGTCGAAAACCGGTTAGCTGTTCGATCGAGCGTTGAAGAACGCCCCTGTTCCAGTCGATCGGCCACCGTGGCCAGCGATTTCGGTTTTGCTATTTCGCTGGGGAATCCTGGGTTGGTATGACCGGGTCTTGTGGTCGGCAACGGATTTTCGGCTTAAAAGCCGAGCTAGTTTCTCAAGGCTTAGTGATGCTTCAGGTTGTTTTCGTCAAATGGGGTACGCGTTACGGTGCCGAAATGGTCAACCGTCCCGTTCGTGCGATACAAAAACACGCTTCCTGCGATTTGCGATTTGTGTGCATCACCGACGATGACCAATCGGCTTTCGATCCCGCAATCGTCACTCGGCCATTTCCGCAGTTCACCGCTCCTTTTGATCAGTTAAAAGGTGGTTGTCGGCTGAAAATGTCGATGTTTGCACCGGGAATTTTGGAAGATGGCATTCCGGCACTATTCCTCGACCTCGATACCCTGATTCGTGGTGATGTCGCTAGGGTCCGCGACCATATTGTCCGATTTGGCGGTATTCATTTGATGAGAAGTCATTATCTGCAATGGTGGAAGGTGCAGAAATGGGTTGGGCCAGCGATTGGCAATAAGTATTACCATGGCAACTCGTCCGCCGTCGGATTCATGCCGGAAAACTATCACTGGTTATTTGACCAGTTCAATAGAACCGTCGTTGGTAACCCCAGCGAAGATGGCGTCAAGACTTTCGGTGTCGATGATCGTTTTATCAGCTGTTATTGCCGCGACACGCTGCGTGTTTTTCCGACTTCATTGATGGTAAAGTTTTCGGGCGAATACATGTCGCCGTTTCACGCCGCAGAATCGCTTAAAAGCCAATTGCCATGGGTCAAGGCCCGCCGCAGGGACCAGGTTGCTGTCACATTTGCCGGCGATGCACTCAAGCCCGACAAGCTGGTGTCGATGACCCGTGGTGATGAAGTCCGTTATAAGTGGTTGAAAACCCGCTGGGACTACAAAGAGTTTCAGGACTACTGGGCGGCGCGGATCGCTTAGGGCCCGGGATTTCGTCGGGTATTACCGTTGGTAAATCGGCAGGTAGCCACGGTCCAGCTGCAGCATCGTTAGGTTGCACGCGGTGATATAGACCGGATGGATCTGGCCTTCCCAATAACCGTCGGTTCGCTGGTCGCTGACGATGCGGTCGTAGAGTTTGTCGCGGAACGGCAACCACAGTTCGTCCCCTTGGCGATAAACGACTTGGCTGTAGTAGAGATAGGTGTAGTGCCAATGGCCAAACGCACGCGTTGAATCGCTGATGTCGTGCAGGTTATCCTTGGCATACTTCAGCATGTCAGGGATGTGTTCGCTGGAGTAATCTCCCGCGTTGTACAGGGCTGCTAGCGCCGCGGCGGTGATCGCGGGACGACTGCTGCCTCGTTGCTTACTGCTGTAGCTGATTCCGCCATCGGCATTCTTGCACTCGTAAATATAGTCCTTTGCTTTTTCGATCACCTCGGCCGGCACTGGGACCCCGGCATTTCGGCACCCGCGCAGTCCCTGCACTTGGGTAATCGTCGTCGAGCCTTCGTCAAAGTCGTTACCTTCGCGAGCCGAGACATATCCCCAACCGCCAGCGGCCGTTTGGGCGCTGCCGCTGAACTCGACAGCCTTTGCCAGCACATCGACCAATTCTTGGCGCCGATCGATCAGCCCTTCTTCGCCCAAAACCTGGGACAAGAACAGCATCGAAAATCCATGGCCGTAAGTGTAACGGGCATCGCTTTGTGGGTCGCCGATGAGTCCGTTTTCACGGCTTTTGCTGATCACAAAATCGGTCGCTCGGGCAACTTGCCTCGCGTAGGGCCCTTGGGCGGTGGTCGATCCACTGCCGATTAGCGCCGTTCCGGCCAAAGCCGCCATTGCAGTCGGATAAACTTGGGTGTTCCATTGGCCACGTGAGGATTGGTTGCGGCGCAACCATTCGAGTCCTTTTTCGATCGCTTCTTCCCATCGCGGATTACGTGCGGCGTGGGCCGTGCGTGGGGCTGGAAGTTGCGAAACGAGCCCAGCAGTGGTTGCTGCGGCAAACTTCAGCCATTGGCGACGCGGGATCGGAGCGGTCATTGAAAGCCTCGGGGCGTGACAGGGCTATGAGGGGACGCGCTCATTATACCGCTTCAACAACCGCAGGACACAGCGATCTGGGATAACCTGCGGAATGAATCAAACGACTGCCGGTCGACCAGCGGGGTCGATCAGCGGTCGCTGCCGAGCCTGAGGGCCAATGACGCGCAATTTCTTGGGGCGTTCATCGGCCTTAGGTTTGGGAAATCGGCCCAAAAACCTCAGTCGCGGCGATTTCTAAGTGGCGATCAGTCCCACTCTTCATCGTCGTCGTCATCTTCCCAGTCGTCATCGTCCTCGTCGTCGTCCCAGACGTCGTCTTCTTCGAGGTCATCATCGGCCTCTTCTTCGTC
>DIUH01000044.1:8396-11935 GCA_002428205.1 Planctomycetaceae bacterium UBA6163 | reverse complement strand
TCGTCGTCGAAGTAATCTTCATCTTCGTCATCGTCGATAGCCACAACGTCTGGCTGGCTTGCCAAGGGACGCTCGGCAATCGCGATGTTCGAATCGGTTTTCAAAAAATCAGCAACTTCGTCGAATACGACGGGGCCGGGCGCGATGCTCACGTCTGACTCCTTGGGGGTGACAACGTCAAAGGGGGATGGTGCGGGAAGTGGAAAATCTACGTTCATGGGAGGTTCGATCGGCGAATCGGTATCGGTTGCTTGACTCGGATCGTTCCGGTTCGCCAAAGTGTCTTCAGAATCGTCAGCGATACTAGCCCCCGGAAGCGCAGGAATCGACCCCATATTTTTTAATCCGAAGATTTGTAGAAAGTAGGGGGTGGTTCCGTAAAGGTAGGGACGCCCCAGATCCTCGCTTCGGCCGCTGATCCGAACTAAATCTCGCTGCATTAATTGCCGAATTAATTCGCCGCAGGCGACTCCACGGATCGCTTCGACATCGGCACGCAATACTGGTTGGCGATAGGCAATGATTGCCAATGTTTCCATCGCCGCATCGCCGAGGTGGACAGGTGGTGGAACGTGCTTGATTCGCCTCAGCCAGGGTGCCAGTCCGGGGCGGGTTAGCAATTGATGGCCGCCAGCGACCTCTTCGACCCGCAGTGCGCTGCCGGTTTGGTCGTAGATCGCATTCATTTCACGAATTCGCGTTCGTGCCTCGGTCGCATCGGCCAGTCCGGCCAGCGCCGCCAATTTTCGCAGGTTTACCGGCCCGCGGTGGAACAACAGTACTGCTTCGGCTCGCTTGCGGCGGACGCTGGGGTCTTCATCTTCCGGCTTCGCTGCGACTGGGGTCGCCGGATCGCCGGTGGCAGTGTTTGAAGTGCCGCTGCTCGCCCGCAGCGACATCTTTGTCCAGCGACTGGCCGGCGTGATCGCCGCGTGATGCCCGGGCCATGCTGTCGCACTTGGCAAGCCGCTTCGAATTGCCACAGCTCCATCGCCTAGCAAATTGCGTGGATAAACGGTCAGCGGCGAGTTCGGGGCGTGCCTTTGAAACATTGGCGGAAACGACGCGGTTGGTTGACGAACGCCAGTGAAGTGATTGTCCGGTGGCTGGGGCCGGTCTGGGTCATGTACGATTACAGTGTTCCGCGTCAAGACATTTTGCACGACAGCCGGATCGCCTTCCCGATAAATCTTATGATGTCAACTTCCAGCTCGGATACTGCCGTTTCGCCAATCGCGACACCACCATCCCAATCGTCCGGCTCGGGGCGGTCCCGGCTCAGGCGTTCCGGATCGAGTCGCTCGGGCCGGTTTTGGCTCGTTACGGTTTCTGGCGGATTGATCGTCCTTTTCCTGGCGGGAATCGTCTATTTTCTTGGCCGGGTTCAGGGCCGTGAGTTCTCGCCCAGCCATTTCGAGCTTCGCCAATTTTCCTTCACCGAAATTCCGCTGCTGCGATTGCAGATCACGCCCATCAATCGCGTCTCGCAATCATCAGGATTGCAAAGCTATTTGAGCACCTCTGCGCTAATCTCGCGTCCCGTTGGCCAGCCGACCGACTGGCACGTTGTTGAACTGAGCCGATTTGGTGGCATTTCGTTGCCCGCCGATGCAAAGCTGCTGACCGATTTTCTGGAAACCGATACGTCGCGTTATTCGGTCCAAGCCCAGGTGCACTGGCATCAGTGGAGCATCCAAAATCCCAAGCACGCGGCGGTGCTTTGGCCCGTGATCCAAAAATTGGCAAAGCGTGAGCTGTATGTGCTCATTCCTAGCGTTTTTCAGATTGCCGATGCCGCGGCGCCGGTCAGCGTCTCCGTGACGCAGGTTGCGACGTCAATCCCGACGGCTCCCGCCGCCAGTCCTGGCCCGCAATCGTCTGTGCAAAGCGTTGACGCGATGCGTGAACAGTTGCAACAGTTTTTGGTCACCAGCTATGTCGGTTTGATCGACGACATGCGCGCCGCCGGTTTAAATGATGTTGCAGAATCGTTGCGTCAAGAAGCCGCGGCGGATTATCCCGACGAAGCCCGATTCCAAGCTGGCAAATGATCTATCTCGACAACAACGCGACCACCCAACTCGATCGCCGCGTCGCGGAAATCATGCTGGAGGTGTGGCAAAGCGGCCCGCTGAACGCGTCGAGTCAGCATGCGGCCGGTCGCTCAGCACGCAATCGGTTGGACGACGCGATTTCACAGCTCGGGCAACTGCTCGGTGCCGACGTCGATTCCCCAGGCGGCGATGCATTGACGCTGACCAGCGGCGGCACCGAAGCGAATAATCTGGCGATTTGTGGCATCGGCGATACAGCGTTGCCGCTGGTGGTCAGCGCGATCGAGCACCCCAGCGTGCTGCAGTGCGCCGGCAATCAAGCTGCCGGCGGACGCATCGTTCGAGTCCTTCCGGTCGATTCCAATGGCGTCGTCGTTCTGGATGCGGCGGCCGAATTGATCGCCCGGGCAATGCCGCGGCCATCGCTGGTCAGCGTGATGGCGGCGAACAATGAAACCGGAGTGATCCAGCCGATTGAACAGTTGGCCGCGATCTGCAACGACGCTGGTGTCCCCTTGCACGTCGATGCCACGCAATCGGTCGGCAAGTTGCCTGTCGATTTTCGCAAACTAGGTATCGCTGCACTGACCGCAACTGCCCACAAGTTTCATGGCCCGGCGGGCATCGGGCTGCTGGTTGTCCGCAGCGGCATCGCGGTGCGACCACTCCTGCACGGCGGTGAGCAGCAATTGGGCAAGCGTCCAGGGACTGAAGCGGTTCCGCTGGCCGTGGCGCTTGCGCTTGCGCTGCGGCTTGCGATCGAGTCGCGAGACGCTTCGAGCGCGTTGATGAATGCCTGTCGTGATCATTTGGAAACGACCTTGCGTGGCGAGTTTCCTGAAATCGTGATCCACGGCAACGGCGTGCCGCGTTTGCCGGGCACATCATGCATTTCGTTTCCCCATGCTGAGCGTCAGACGATGTTGATGGCGTTAGATGTTGCCGGAATTTGCTGCAGCAGCGGATCGGCTTGCGCCAGCGGCAGCAGCCAGCCGAGTCACGTGTTGACCGCGATGGGGGCGCCCAGCCCCTTGGTGGACACGGCATTGCGGTTCGGATTCAGCCGTTTATCCACGCTGCAGGACAGTCATCAAGCCACCGTTGCTATCTCACGCTGCTATGGTCGTTTAGGGCAAAAAAAAGCTGTGGAAAAGTCGCCGTAATCCACTGGAAAAAGGTGGCATGTTCGCTACACTTATCCACCATGGCAACCCGAAAGCGAACCGAAACGGCTACGCAGGTCCGATCCGCAGCATCGCAAACCGAAAGTGCGGTGTTGGCCGCATCTCGTCCGGGTTCCGTCCATACGATCGCATTGCGTGTCCCGGCGGCGATTCGCGGCCATGGCGGCCGCCCTACTGCGCCGCAAGTGCCGCTTTTGCCAGTGTTTATCGCTGGTGAAGAGAACCGTTTCGTCTGGTTCGCCTGCCAGTCGCCAATCGGCCAAATCGCTCCGCCAGTGCGTGACGCGTCGCCGGTAAGCGA
>DIUH01000044.1:7290-8300 GCA_002428205.1 Planctomycetaceae bacterium UBA6163 | reverse complement strand
CAAAAGGTGGCCCGGCCAGTAATTCTGCTGCCCGCTCGACAACGTCGCTGTTCATGCCTGGCGTCGATTTTGCTCGCTACTACGCCCGCGCCGTCGACTCAGACGAAATCACTCGGTTTCGCCGCGACATCGATTCGGCTCCCGTGCTGGTGATCGACGATGTTCACCTGATGGCGGGCAAGCCGGCATCGCAAGACGAACTTGCATCGCGAATCGAAAACCGTTCGCGATCCGGTCGGCCGACGATATTGACCAGCCGGCGGTTGCCGACTCAAGTTGCGGGGCTGAGGCCGTTGTTGGTCAGTCGCATGTTGCCGGGGCTGACGATTCCGATTCGCCAGCCTGGTAACGAGGCGCGACGCGAATTGTTGCTGGAGTTCTCCCGGCGTCGACAGCTAGCGATCGGTGACGACGAACTCGATTTGCTGTGCGAAGGTTTGGAGGCCGACCTGCCGGCCCGAAATCTCGATTCGGTGATGGCACATGTCGATCTGTACTGCCGAATGAAGGGTTGCNNGTCGCGAAAGTCGTTTCGCGGCGCTACAAGCTGAAGCTATCGGATTTGAAAAGCGGCACTCGACGGCAAGAAGTGGTTCGCGCCCGTTCGCTGGCAATGTATTTGACACGCCAGTTGACCGGATCGAGTTATCACCAGATCGGTAAGTATTTTGGTGGTCGCGATCACACGACGGTGCTTCACGCCTGTCGCAAAACCGAATCGATGATCCAAGAAGACACCGAACTGCGGGTCACGGCCGATGAAGTTACCGATCAATTGAAGGCCACCGGTTAGGATGCCCCGATTAGGATGCCGCTGGGGCATCCGCGGCTTTAGGCGATTCGCAAGCATTGCTAGAGCAGGTTTCTGGCCCTTGCGTCCCCGAAGGCCATTGAATCCACGAAAGCGTTGGCAAGACGCCCGCTCGGAGCGACTTTGGTGCACGGCGAGTTTTACTTGTTAATTCTGAGTCTGCACCGTTTGGGATAGGTCCGTAGTGTGATCGTTGAGC
>DIUH01000044.1:0-7239 GCA_002428205.1 Planctomycetaceae bacterium UBA6163 | reverse complement strand
CGGGTTGGTGTCGCCTTTGGCCTGTTGGTTCACCGCGAGTTTTGCGTCCAAGGGCTTATGCTTATCGCTGTTTGGCCTTCAACCTGATATCCCAATCACGTTTGCCAAGTGAGCGTCAGTCGTGTGGGGCCGCCAACTTGAGAGTCGATCTTCAATTGGCCTGCGATCGACTTGGCTCGCGATTTCATCAGCATCATGCCATGATTCGACTTGATTGCTTCCGGGTCGAACCCCGTGCCATTGTCAGTGATTTCGATTTTTTGCTGAGGTTTCGATGCGATCGAGACATCGATTTTATTGGCACCCGAGTGGCGGATCGCATTGCGAATCGCTTCGGTCACGATGTTCGTCACCACGATTGACGTTTCCGCCGGTAGGGTATCCCAGGGGAAGTCGCCGCTAATCTCTAGTTTTATTGGTTGACCGTTCGCATCGACGTGGGTGCTCAGCAGGTCGCTAACCAGTTCGATCTGTTGCTGCCAATAGTGTTCGCCAGTTCGTGGTGGCGATACGTCGCTGAGCAATTCGCGAGCCGCCATCATTGACTGGACCACAAACTCGGCGGCGCGATCGACGGCAGCCTGCACGGTTTCCGAGTTCAACGCTTTGTCAGCTTCGCCGGCGGCGCGAAGTTTGTTGGAAAGCGCTTCGAGCTGCATTCGCGCCGCGAACAGTGGCGGGATGATTTGGTCGTGAATCTGGCCAGCGATTTCTATTCGCTGGACTCGCAACGATTCCTCGACATCATCCATTGGATCAGCCAAACCAGCCTTTCTTGTCGAAGCTTTCGATCGCCTTCTCTTCGGTCTTCTGAATGTCGAATAGCTTATTCAAGTTAGTAATCTTGAAGACTTCGACGACGTTGGTGGAAAGGTCGCAAAACTTCAGCGCCACGCCTTGTGCTTTGCAGGCCTTGTTCAACATCACCAGCTTGGTGATCATCGCCGACGACATAAAGCTGACGCCGCGGAAGTTCAGCACAAGCTTCTTGTGAATCGCCTGCGGCACCGCTTCTTGCAGTTCGCGGCCGACTTGTTCGATTCGTTGGCTGTCCAGGATCTTGCCATCGGTAAAATAGATAACGACGACTTCGCCTTTGGTTTCGATATTAATGGCGGCCATGCGGTTAGATCTCGGACGACAAAAGAAGGATGGGGAGCGTGAATCGCGGAAAAAAGATGGAGGGTTCCACCTGGTAGTCTCCGCCAACCTCGGGCGAAGTCGCCATAGCGTAACAGCGGCAATCGTCTGATGCAATTCACTAGCGATCGTTGTCAGGGTCGCGGTTTCTTCGCTTTCCGGTTCGAGTCGCCGCTGTTCGGCCTAATATCACCAATCTGCGGCGTTCAAACCTTCGACTAGCGCATCCAAATCGCGATCCGATGGTTCGTTTTTGGCCGGCTGGGGGCCAGAGGATATTGACGCCGGTTTGGGGACGCCGGAGGTCGGNNCGGCGGTGTCGTCGGCGTAGATTTAGGTCTTGCAAGACCGCCGATCGACAACGGCACGGCGACCACGCGCCGTTGGTCCAGCAAATGCTTCATCGCATTGACCACCGTCGGTGGCGGATCACCGCTGCGCAAGTCGACCAAATAGATCCGGCGTGTCCCAGGTTCTGCGGCAGGCGTGTGTGGGTCGAGTTGATGCGGTGCTCGTGTGCCAACGATACCTAAGTTCGCCAAGGCGGCCAGCGAATCGTCCGCGTCACGCCAATCCAGTACCGCCAGATCTGTCTCCAGCGACGATAGCAGTAACCGATCGGTCTCGGCAATTTCTGTAGGGTTCAACGAGTTGACGATCGAAAGGTCGATGCCCGGCACGCCCATTAATTGGAACACCAAATCCGCATTAATCCCCGTCTGCAATCCTGACATCCTTGAAGATTGCACCAGCAATACAGTCAACCGGACGGCCATCGCCCCTCCGCAGTCAATTCATGTTTGAAAGAAAAAGATTCGCTGCCACATGGCGACGATTCAGAAAAAACGCTCACGATTTCGTCGTGCCTTTTGCAAAGACCGACGCCCCGTTTCGCAATTCCTCGTACGCATCATAGAGCGAAAACCAGTAATCGCGAACATTCGCAGTGGCCGCGCCGCCCGGTTTGCTGCCGGCCACAAACCGCTGTGCCAGTTGGTCCGCCACTTGCCGCATGGCATTCTGTTGCTCAATGGGCAAATGAGCCAATTTCTCGGCCGTCAGCTCGCTGACGATTTCAGCATCCCAGTGTGTGCAAAAAAATGTCGGCACTAGCCACTGGCGGCGATGTGCGGTGACCAACATTCGCGTCTCCGATGGTCGCCATTTTAATCGAGCGACAATCGCTAGACGCGACGCCGCCGGCAACTGTTCGTAGCCATCGATCACCAGCAGCCTCTGGCCAGCAACCCATCGCGCCGCTTCCGTAGGCCTGATCGGCTGGTCCCACGAGCTCAGTCGCACGTAACGAACGTCGCCAAAGCAGGTTTCCAATCGCGGCATCAAGAAATGCAGCAGCGTGGTTTTGCCGGTTCCGTGCGGACCGATCACCGCCAACGCCGGTTCCTGCTGGAATCGATCGACCAGCGAATGTACCCAATCGCTAGGGTCTATCGCCTGCGAGAACCGGTACTGCATTTGATCGGGCCGGACAAACCGCGTCGAAAACGGATTGAACGAGTCGCCAGAAACGATGTCCAGCCGCATCACGGCTATGATCGACCGGCCGGCGCGCGGCCCGCCGCCGATGTGCCATCAAGTTGGTCCACCGCCGCTGTCACCACAGCCATGCGTGACGTCAGCAAACCTGGGACCGCATCGCTGGTCAACTGAAAAGGAACCTGCGCCACGGAATCTCGCCCGACCGAACAGAATAACCTCAGCCGAACGCACCAGCGAATCCTTACCAGCGTTCCTTCGTAGCTGAGCGGTGTCAGCGGTAGCGAGCATTGGAAGCCGTGCGATTGTGTCAGATCCAGTTCTTTCAACTGGTCATCACTCCAACGCCGGAAATGATGGACATTCAAATCTTCATCGCCTTTGCCCTCGGTGTACCACATCACCGAAGCTTCCAGACCATCGATCACGACTTCCGGGGCGATCTTGCCGATTCGCCAGGACGCCGCTAGCGATTGCCCCATGCGATAACGACCATCCGCCTGACACAGCGACAGGCTCAGCGAGGGTGCCGAATCGGCGGCCCAGCGGGTGGATGAACGACGACGGGAAAGCTTTGGCAAAACGATGGCCACGGGCGGGCATCTCCACTGACTGTGATTTTCCAGCAAACGGCGTTGTGAGCACTTTGAAAAGAATGCATCGCGTCGGCTGGCAACGAGAACCCTAATTCTTGCTCCCAAGGGTGGTGCGGGTCAATGGTCAGATCTCGCTGAGTGTGCAGAATGTGACTATAAGCCCTGTGGCGGTCGATCCTAAGGTCGGTACCTTGCCTATAAGTCGATTCTTCGTCGCAAACCAATTCGATTCTCAGCCTTCTCAGGTTTAACTTACCCGACTGGCTGATGAACAACGTATAAGGCTCCCCGGGCTCCAGCGGGTGGTCGCTGATTTCAACAATCGTCGCTCCCACGCCAGCGGTTTTCTTCAACGATTCAAGGAAATACCGGAACGCCCACCAACCGATCCCGGCAAACGGGAACAGCAAAAAGGTCAGTACCCATCGCGGCCGGTCGTTCAAGAAACCGGAAACAACAACGGCTAGCAAAACGAACCAGGTGGCGTTCCAAAGCAACGACAGCGAGGCCGAAGCGGCGACGATTCGTGCCTGATTCGAACCGTCCGACGCCAGCCGATACGATTGGTGGACGCCCGGACTGTCAGTCAATCCGCGACCTTGCGGGACCGTTGGCATCGGGGCCAAATCCGATGACGATGGCCGCGCCGATTCGCCGCCGGCCGTTTGGTCACCGACTACGCCTCGCCCTGCCATGGCTAATCGTCGCTCATCGCTGGCTCCGATTCGGATCAGCCGATAAACAATCCCGCCTCCGCCCAACGCCAGCATCGCTAGCGACAAAACCATCACGATCCAGAACCCCAGCGTACTGGACGAGGCTTCATCAGACACGAATCGATCGGTAACACCCGAGGCGCCTAGCGATGCAGCGGCAAAACGCTGGAACAATACCAGCGCCGAAGTGAATACGCCCAACAGAAACAGCCCGGCCAACAACATCGCTTCGCCGATCGCGCCCGAGAACGCACCACCGAGCAGCCTGCTACCGCGTTTTTTCGTCCACGGTTTGGGCAATCGCATCAGCGGGTTTCACTTCGCACAAAGGGCTCACACACCAACTCATTCAAGCCAGTTCAGGACGAAACGACTTCATGCCCCGGACGGTAGAAGCCCAACTTTTCTAGCGAAGCATAAACTTCGTCAAGAGTCTTCTCGCCAAAGTTTGAAATCGACAACAACCTTTTCGGGGTCGAATTCAAGAGGTCGCGAACCGTCAGAATACCGGTCTCTTCAAGGCAATTTGTCGTCCGAACCGACAAGCCCATTTCGGCAATACTCAGGTTAAGCCGTTCACGTCGCAGGCGTGCTTGCTCGTCGGCTTGGCTCAGCGGAATCCGTGTCTTCATCTTCGCGTCATCCCTTAGCGGAAAGATATCGGTCTCAGATAACAGCCGTTCAACCTTGCATGGTCGTATTCCACCGGCTGCAACCGGAAAGATATCCGAAACCACGCGTCCCGCAAGCTCTTTTTAACCGACTTATTCGTCAATCTGATCCCGGTCGACGCAATGGGGCAAGTTTGCCAGCAACCCGATAGTCACCAGCCAATGCAGTCAATTTGTGGCAACCATTGAGTTGCTGGGTGGCACCAATCGGAATGCGAGCTGCGGTTGAAACGTCGCGGCAGCCGATTTTGTTGGGAATTAACAACTTTAGAAAAAAATCTAAATTCGGTTTCTTTCCAGTGACCAGACGTGTCACAGGGGTGGGCGAAACTGTTTGTGTCGCTGGCGGGAACGCCGCCACGCAAAAGAGAACAGTAAAAATCGCGCCCCCCGATCAAGGAAGAACAAACCATGCCCAAGTTCTACGTCACCTGTGGTTCAGTCGAGTGGATCGTCGAAGCCGAGTCGGCACGCCAAGCGGCGATGCGGTTGATGGACGAAATGCTCGGTGCCCACATCTGGATCTACGATGACGCCGAATTGACCGAGCAGGATCGTCGCGACCACCTTGTGATTGAAACGCTGTTGCACTTGGGGACCGAGATCCGCGTCAGCCAGCGAGGCGCCCAGCGATGCGATGCGGGCGTATTCGGTGTCCCAGAATTGCTGGACGATTGGGATCGCATGATGACCGCGGTCAGTCGCCTATTCGTCGCCGCCGGCCTCGCGCCGCGACGCGTTCTTCCCACTCCTCCGCAACCGTCCAATGACCGCCGTTTGCCAAGGTAAATGATTCACTTGGGGGGCTCGATCCTCGAGACGGCGCGTGGGGCGTCGTCTCGGGGAGGCTCTTGTTCCATGTTGCACAGTTGCAAGTTCAACGCGCCAACGGACATCCGAATCTCGATCAACGAGATCGCCAGCGATCCGACCATCAGCACCAAACTGGCCGCGAATATCACCTTTCCCCAGGCCTCAAGACCGGCAAACAGCAGCCCCATGCAAACCGTACATGCCAGCAGACTGGCGACGCCCAAGGTTTGCATATCGCGAATCAAATTGACCCGCTTTCGCAAGTTGCTGATCTGTGCCGCCGCGATCGGATCGGGATTCTGTTGATACTCGCGATGCAGCGTGCGAATGACGTTCGCCAAGGCCAGAAAACGGTTCGTGTAGGCCAGCAACAGCAGCGAGATCGTCGAGAAAAGCAACGCAGGTGTAGTCAGGTCGATCGCCATGTTTGCTCACTTCAGATAGTTGTATGCTTGCTCTCTAACTCGGATAGTATGACGATTGACCAGGCGTCGCACGGCACTCCGAACCGTGATTTAGCAAATACATTAGAGGCATTTGAATGAAGATCGGCGTTCCCGCAGAAGTGAAGTCGGATGAGTATCGGGTCGCGATGTTACCCGTCGGCGTCGAAGTCCTGGTCGCCGCTGGCCATCAAGTCGCGATTCAAGCTGGTGCGGGCATCGGGTCAGGGATTCCGGACGAAGACTACGTTCAAGCCGGCGCGCAATTGATGCCGACCGCGAAAGACATCTTTGAGTTCGCCGACTTGATCGTCAAAGTCAAAGAGCCATTGCCGCAGGAATGGCCGATGATCACCAGCGGCATGGCTGTGTTCACCTACTTTCACTTCGCCGCCGATCGCAAATTGACCGACGCGATGAAGCAAAGCGGCGCGACCTGTTTCGCTTATGAAACGCTCAGCGATTCCAGCGGTCGGCTACCGCTGCTGACGCCGATGAGCGAAGTTGCGGGGCGAATGAGTATTCAGGAGGGGGCAAAATACCTCGAAAAGCCGCAGATGGGCCGCGGCATTTTGCTCGCCGGAGTTCCCGGCGTTCAGCCCGCTCACATCACGATCCTGGGCGGCGGCGTGGTCGGTGCCAACGCGGCCAAAATCGCAGCGGGTTTTGGTGCCAGCGTCGCGATCCTTGACGTGAATCTCGATCGCTTGCGTTACCTCGACGACACAATGCCGGCCAATGTGAACGTGCTATTCAGCGACCGACACATGATCCTCAGCCAACTGGCGCTGGCCGATTTGGTGATCGGTGCCGTGTTGATTCCCGGTGCAAAAGCGCCGAACTTGGTTCGCGCCGAAGACCTCAAGCGGCTGCGTCCCGGGACCGTGATGATTGATGTCGCGATCGACCAAGGCGGATGTTTTGAAACCAGCCGTCCGACAACGCATCGCGATCCGACCTATTTGGTCGATGACATCGTCCATTACTGCGTGACCAACATGCCCGGCGCGGTCGGTCGAACCAGCACATTTGCCTTGTGCAATGCAACGTTGCCGTGGGTTGCAAGGCTCGCGAAAATGGGAACCGAAGCGGCCGCAAACGCCGAAGGCCCGCTGAAGCAAGCGGCAAACATTCATCAAGGAAAGATCGTCAACCAGGCGGTTGCCGATGCATTCGTGGACTAGTTCCCGGCGATCCTCTCTCCCGAAAATTGGTGAGCTTTCGCGAGTCAATTTTTTTGGAGCCGCGCGGCCGGCATCTTCTAAAGAGTCGAAGCTGTGTCCCAGGTCTCAGAAACCGCATCATGACTCGCATTCCACGTTGCCGCACCACTCGTGGAACGCGCTGGTGTCCAGGCTTTAGC
>DIUH01000440.1:10303-10551 GCA_002428205.1 Planctomycetaceae bacterium UBA6163 | reverse complement strand
AAGGACGAAGCGATCAACGAAATCTGGAGTTTTTTGGATAACGGTCAAACGTTGTTTGCGATGCCACGCGGTGTCGTGATGAGGACTTTTATACTAAGCCACATCATTCATCATCGCGCCATCCTTAGCGTTTATTACCGACTAAACGACATTCCGGTGCCGGCGATTTATGGCCCATCGGCCGACGAAGCGGAGTAAATCGATTGTGACTGGTTTTATTTGATACTTTGTTTTCTTCTCTCATCGGA
>DIUH01000440.1:1237-10195 GCA_002428205.1 Planctomycetaceae bacterium UBA6163 | reverse complement strand
TGCGAAGAATGCGTGAAATTGGATGACAATCTGGTTGACCAAGATCCGATCATTCGCCCGTTGTTGGATCAATTCGTTTGTGTGCGAATTGTGTCGACCAATGGTTTGGATCTGTCCACATTTCAATTCGATACCGATCAATCGTTCGCCGCATTCATAATGAACGTCGATGGAACCATTTATGGCCGGTTCGGCACTCGGTCGCATCGAAATGAATGGGTTGGCGATGTTTCATTGCCGGGCTTGGCCCAGGCGTTGCGAGGGGCACTTGCGTTGCATGCAGCGTATCCGCGCGACAAGGAGGCATTGGCAGGAAAGCGCGGCGGCCAGCCACGGTTCGCTGCCCCGGAACGTTATCCATTATTAAGAGATAAATACACTTCAAAGTTAAACGATACTGGCAACATTGTACAAAGCTGTATTCATTGCCATCAGATTGGTGATGCGGAACGAGATTTTTATCGCAGTCGTGGCGAGCCGATTCCCGACGAGTTGCTGTTTCCGTATCCGCATCCTAAGTCGATCGGTTTGGTTCTCGATCCGGAACAACGCGCGACCGTGCTGGAAGTCGGCACAGGCTCGCTAGCCGCGACTGCAGGATTTGTTGTCGGGGATGATTTGATTCGCATGAACAATCAACCGCTGCTGTCGATCGCGGATGTCCAATGGGTTTTGAATTCGGTCAACAATCGTGGTGGCAATGTGGCGGTTGAATTGCGTCGTGGCGGTTCGATTGTGAAATTGTCATTGGAATTGCCCGCCGATTGGCGTGCCGCCGGCGATATCGATTGGCGGGTGAGCACGTGGGGCCTGCGGCGAATGGCTACCGGCGGATTGTCATTAGAGCCCGCAACCGCCCAAGAGCGAACTCGAGCCGGGGTGGGAAGCGGCGAGATGGCACTGCGTGTCAAGAACGTCGGACAATACGGAGCTCACGCGGCAGCGAAAAATGCCGGTTTCAAAAAGGATGACATTTTGGTTTCGGTGGATGGTCGCAATGATCTGATTCGTGAATCAGACGTGTTGCGATTGGGCGTCCAGCAGAAGCGGCCTGGTGATCGGGTTCTTGCCGTGGTGTTTCGCGACGGAAAACGAATCGACTTAAATCTTCCGATGCAAGATTAGTGATTGTGGAAGGTCGCAGAACGCCTGAGGTTTATCCCGTGGCCGCTGTCGCCGAGTTGAGGTTTTGGTCGTTGCCGCTGGCACCAGCATTGTCACCGTTTTCTAACTTCGCTTTGCCGCTCAATTCATGATTTAATATTTCCAGCAACGTTTGTAAGAATACGACGACCATCGGACCGACCAAAATTCCGATCGGACCGAAAACTTGCAAACCGCCTAGCACGCTCAATAGGGCCAGCAGCGGATGAAGTTGTGAATTGCCTTGCAGGACAAACATGCGGACGACGTTGTCGACCATGGCGACGACAGTCACGCCAAAGATGGTCAACCCGATCGCTTCGGGCCATCGCCCTTCGAACATGCCTAGATAAATTGCTACCGGAGCCCAGACGGCGGCAGGCCCCAAAAACGGGATGAATGCCATGAAGGTTGTGGCGAGGAACAGCAGCACCAGCGATGGCATGCCTAGCACCCAGAATGCTGCGGTAGCGAGCACGCCTTGAGCCAGCGCACTTAACACGGTGGCCAGCACCACGGCACGGCTGGTGCTATCGAATTGTCTCAGCAGTCGCTCTTCATACTCGTCATCCAACGGGCTCAAACGCATCAGCGTGCGAATCATGCTGGGGCCGTCAGCAAAGAAAAAATAGAGTGTGATGATCAAGATGCCAAAGTCGATGAAAAGCTGGAATAAGAATCGGCCGGCCATTTGGGTTAGCGGTAGTACACGTGGCTGAAGGTATTGCTGCGCTCCGGCGAAAAAAGACTTCAATTCCGTGTCGCTCGGGTTGGCTAATAGTTTCAGTTGCGAGTTAACTGAATCACCGATCAGCGATCGCATCCAATCACGCTGGGCCGATCGCACGACCCAATACTGTTGTTGGTACTGTTCGCGAACCGATTGCCGCTCAATCGGATCTCGCTGGTCGCGTTCGGTCGCAATCTGCCCGGCCAATTCTCGCAAAATTCGTAACGATTCCAGGAAAGCCACTGTTTGTGGGTTTTGGATAGTCGTTAAGGCCGGCTCAGAAACATCGCTGGTGCCCGGTTCACCCGCCTGATCAAGCTGGCTGTCGATCGGTTGATCCGTATCCTCGGTTGCAGCTTGCCCCGGTTCTGCATTTCCCGTCGCTGATGCGACCTTTCGAGCGCCGCCCAACACGTCGGTCAAGTAGATCGCGATTTCCTCCGCTTCGTCTAATCGGTCACTCGTCGCTTCCGGCGAATCGGGATCCGCCAGTAGCGAGATCACGGCATCGAGCTTGCGAAACTGTTCGGCCCTGGGCAAGTCAAGCGATAGCCGACTGCGGATCTGGTCCAGCGATTGATAGAGGCCGCCGGAATTCATGTGGCGAAAAAAATCGGCCCCTTGCGCCGCTGCGATCGACGCGATCACACCGGCAGGAAACAGCACCAGCAACAGAATCGAAACGGTTGTCAGGATCGATGCCACGTGAGTGTGGCCGTCGACCCGATCTAGAATCGCTTGGTACAACGGTCGAAAAATCACGACGAGCAAGGCGGCTAGGAACAAGGGGACAAAGAAGCTGGCCATGACCCGAAAGAACAATACGCCGATGACGACGATCGCTAAAACCAGGACACCGAAGGAGATAATGCGTGCCAATGTAAGACTGCCGACCGCGTCTTTCATTACGGAAACGGGTAAGCCCGCGCCACCTGTCGCTTCAGACGCTATGTTAAAGTCAGGTCGGGTCGTTTCGGCGGGCGCGCCGGCGGGCGGGTTAGTCGAAGGCGAGCCTGGCTTAGGGGCGACTGACTTGGATTGCCTAGCGGACGAAGCCGACGAACTGGATCTCGATTTTTTGGCCAACGGAAAGCTCACTCGCAGGGGTGATCGGTTTTGACTGGGTAGTGTATGACAAATTCCGCCGATCGTTTATCGCCCTCGACCGAAATGGAAATCGCCGATGAAGCACCTTTGCCCAAGCACAATCGGCTGCGTGTCTGGGGCATCCGTTTTGGCAAATGGATGATTACGGTCCTGGTCATCGTCGCCGTTGCCCTGGCCGCACGTGATTCAGTATCGAAGTGGCAGCAGCAGTCGACCGCCACACGAATTACGCTCGCGGATGTCCGTTGGGAATGGTTGGCCTTGTCTGCATTCACCTACGCGATCTCGTTAATTCCCGCGGGCCTGGTATTGCGGCGAGCACTTGCGGCACTGCACCAGCCGATCGAGTTGCGGCTGGTAATGGCCGCACAATTGGTTGGCCACCTTGGCAAATATGTACCGGGCAAAGCGATGGTGATCATTCTGCGAGCATCAATCCTTAGCCGCGGTGCGACCAAGGTTTCGATCAAGCTGTCTGCAATCGCCGTGATCATCGAAACGCTGAACCTGATCGCTGTTGGATCGGCACTCGCATTCTTGTTGGTCGTCGTGCTCGATACGCCGCCGTGGATCAAATGGGGCAGTGCGCTGATGGCTGTCGGAGCCGCCGTAGGAACGCTGCCACCGATATTGCGTTTCGCCCTTTCACGTCGTCTGAGAATTCGCACGCGGCGAACGCTAACGAATGAGTCGGTACCGCCGATGCCGCTGGACTGGACCACCCATGATCTGGCCGCGGCTTGGTTTTGGTGTACCGTTTCCTGGATTTTTACCGGGATTTCGATGACCGCAGTCGTGATGGCGCTCGTTCCGCTGGTTGCCGGTCAATCGATCGTATCCCTGACCCTGATCTGTTCGGCCGCAGCCATGCTGGCCTTCGTGGCCGGCTTTCTTTCGCTGCTGCCGGGCGGAGTCGGCGTGCGTGAGACGGTGCTGGCTACGCTGCTAGGCCCGATCATTGGCCCTGGACCGGCGCTGTTATCAGCCGTTGTGGCGAGACTGGTGCAATTAGCCGTGGAAACGATCTTGGCGGCAAGCATCTGGTCGATGATGAACCGCCGCCGTATCCGCCCAACCGATCAGTTCGGCACGTAGGTCGCATCAGACTTGCCGACCGCAGCCGTCGATTCTTCGTTGCTGAGGTGGTTTGTTGAAGCAACCACGAACGAAGCTTGAACCAGTTCCTGGGGGTGGAACCACATTGTTACTTGGCGAGTGAACGGGTTTTCGCTCTTTACTTTGCTTCTCAATTCGCTCCAAGCAAGCCCATCGGTCAGGTGCCACGCCGCAGCTTGTGCGACATTCTGAGTCATGCGGCTGTAGCCCAACAAGCGGCAAACTTCCAGGACGCGGGGATCCTGCGTGAAATCTTCGGCTGGGATCATCTTGTAAGCGACGCGAGGATTCGGATCAGCCTTGCCGTGTTCTAGGCAGACAGTGGTGACCTTCAGTTTCATTTGGCGTTCGGCAGGGATACGCATCATTCCCATGCCGCCCATCCCCATACCGCCCATGCCACCGCCGCCCATGCCCATTCCGCCCATTCCCATGCCCATTTGAGCTTGGGCAGGCACGGCGGCGAAGGTCTCAGGCAACTGCAGACGCAGCGGCGCGTTGGTCAGGTTGCGGACCATTACAGTGGCTTCCGAAGCGTCCTTGGGGACAAACTTGACTTCGATTTTGCCAGCTTTTTCGGCTTCAAACCAAGCCAATGTCTCTTCCTCGACCGCGGCACGTGGTTCAGCGGCACCAGCAAACCCGCCCCAGACGAGCAACCATCCGGCCGCGAAAGTAACAGCAAAAAGGTTCGTTCTCATGAGACGAGATACTCCGGCGAAAAGCAGAAAACGTTGGAACAACCGCAAGATCGAACAGACGGATCGGTTGCGGCGGGATACATCACGTAACCCAGTGTAGCTAAGTGGCGACGAAAATACAAAAATAAGTCGCTAAGTCGTCTTTTTTTTCGCCCACCTCTGCTGTCCCGTTTCGACTCTCACCCCGCCAAACAGGCTTTTTTGGTCCGGTGGCCTCGCGGGACTTGGCCGGAGGGAAGATTTTCGCTGCCCAAACGTGTGAAAAGCATCGTTTGCCGCAAGCTTGCTCGACTGACGGATTTGTCGGAGCCCTCTCGCAACCGCTTTCCGCAGCCTGGAAGTTGGGGTGCTCTCGCACTCCAAATTACGGGTTGGCGAATCGCTCGGCACCTGATCGACCTACGTCATCCTGGTCGGTCGTTGGCCGAGCGAACAGCGGTTGCGCGGATTAAGAAAAAATCGAAACCTTAATTGATGGAGATGATTTCGATCTGATCAGCGATTAACCGCAAGAACGGTGGCGTCGAGTTTTATGAGATTAAGTCTATCAGCATTTCCTACTGATTGGCGGCATGAGCTTTGCCGCCAATCGACATTCCTTGTCAATGATCTCGGGCTGTTACCGAGCTGCAAGTAACACTCAAGTAGGAGAAAAACCATGAAGTTAAAATCGCTTTCCAGGCAATGCGGCAGTATTGCGACGGCGTTTGCATTCGGCACATGCCTGATCGTTGCCCAATCCGGGCGTCCGTTACCCGCTCAGTCGCCGACGCAATCCAGCCAGTCGGTTCGCACTGGCGATGGAATGCTGGCAATTGAGGCAAATCTTCCAGAACAGGTTAGGATCGGCGAACAATTCACGTATCAGGTGACAGTCCAAAATACGACGGACAACGTCACGCTTCATGACATCGAGCTTCGCCATGCCGATCAAAGTTCGCTAACAATCGAGTCGATCGAAAAACAGGCCCAGAACAAGCAAGCGGCCCAGGGCGAGCAATCGACTACGCCAGATGAATCTGCTGAATCTGTCCCAGCCCAGCGCGAGGGCCAGTCGTCCGGCCAGTCGTCCGGCCAATCGCTGACCATTGATGCATTGGAACCCGGCCAGTCGCAAACCTTTCAAGTCACCGCATCAGTGGACCAGGAAGGGCCGGTCAAAGCTTGTTTAATAATCACGAATTATCGTCCGTCGATCTGCCTGCAGACAACCGCGATCAAGCCGGAATTGAAAATCACCAAGCAGTCGCCCCAGCGGAATCAATTGTGTGAAGTGATCGAACTGGTTTACACCGTCACCAACGACGGCACCGGCGCGGTGGGCAAGTTCGAGATTCGCGACGACTTGAGCGATGGCCTGCGAACGATCGACGACAAAGAAACGCTTGCCTTCACGGTTGACCAATTGAAAGGTGGCGACACACGTAAGTTTGTTGCTCGCGTTTATGCGACCAAAACGGGCGATTTCCGCAGTCGTGCTTATGCCGAAGCGGTCGATTCGGACCTGAGTGCACGCAGCGAAAATGTCGGTCCCGAAATCGTCGGTGCCCAGCTTCAGGTTGATGTCCAAGGCCGCAATGCCGTGCCAAGCGACACGCCGGCCGTCTTTACGGCCACAGTCACCAACACGGGACTCGCTCCAGCGGAAAATGTGCAAGTCGCTGTGCATATCCCCGAGAATGCGAACCTGCGTCGTATGAGTGAAGTTCAACTTCGCCAGCACGACCCGTCGCAATTGGCAACCGATCGCCGAACGAGTCAAGCGAACCCTTCGCAAGACCGTTCGCAGGCCCGCGGCCAAGTGCAAGAGGCGACCAATGAATCGGTTAGCCAACCTAAGGCCAAACAAACAGCCGCCGAGCGTTTGACACAAGGACGTCGTACCGCCCAGCAGAACCAAACTGCGGGTGCCACAACGGCCGAATCGGGCAGTGCCGCCGACCAACAGGCTGAAATGCAGGCCGGTATGCGGGCCGAAGAGTTTTCGATCGAAAGATTGGAACCCGGTCAGTCGGCTCAGTTTGATTATGTGCTGACGGCACGCAACCAAGACAAAATTGATACACGCGTAATCGCTCGCTCGATTTGCAATTTCGACAGCGACCAGGGCGTTTCCTACGACGCGGCTAGCGAAGACACCGCGATCGCTTCCACTCGTATCGTTCGCCTGCCAGGTTTGCAAGTTTATACGCTCGATGACGCCGATCCGGTCGAAGTCGGATCGCCGGTCACATATACGATTCGCGTTAAGAACGAAGGCGATGCACCGGATCAAGATATTCAAATCACGGCAACCTTGCCCGAGCAAATGAAATTGGATAATGCCGATGGTCCGACAGAATCAAAACAGGAAGGAAAAACGATTACGTTCCAACCGATCGATCAGTTGAACCCTGGCGAAGAAGCCGAGTACACCTTGACCGCGACGGCGCAGTCCGCCGGAGCCGTTCAGTTGAAGGTGGAATTGGTTTCACAGTCGTTCACCTCGCCAGTCGAAACCGCCGAACCGACGCGACTGTATGACTCGAAGTCGGCGAAAAGTGGTGAATAACCGATCGCAGAGAGTCTCATAGTGAAGTTTCAAAAAACGCGGGAGCGCACCATCGCTGCCGCGTTTTTTCGTGTCCAGTGAAGAGCCGAAATCATCGATTGTTTACTCTCGACGACCACGCCAATCCCGCAGCGACAAACTCGGCGGAACAATCTCGCCGCTATGTTTAGGAGTATCGATTTGCTGTGACAAGTAAATGCCACCATGACCCGAAACCATATAACTGACCACACACGCAGTCGTGATCGGTATGGCTAATTCCGCGCCGAACAACTCGATGCCCATCAACGAACAGGCCAGCGGTGTGTTGGCCGCACCTGCGAAAACGGCGACGAACCCGAGCGCCGCAAAGACTGCGGTCGGTTGACCGGTCAACCAGGCGAATGAAGAGCCTAACGTCGCACCGATGCAGAACAGCGGAGTCACTTCGCCACCTTTGAACCCTGTACCAAGCGTGACAGCCGTGAAAACGATTTTCCAAGCAAACGCCCAGAACGCGACTTTGCCTGGCGTGAAACTGTCATCAATCAACGGCAGACTCAATCCTAAGTAATCACGATTGCCAACGATCGCTACCAACAGAATCACCGCGATACCGCCATAGAATGGTCGCAACCACGAGACTCGAACGCGTTTGACCATCACCTGTTGAATCACATGCGTCAATTCAGCAAACAGATAGCTGGCGGTGCCGAAAACAATTCCCGCCAGACCCGCCCAAACGATCAACCAGACCGTAACGTTCGGATAGACATCAATCACATAAGTATGNNCGTAGCGAATCCTGCCGACGGCCAAAACTTCCATCCCAAAGACCATGCCCGCGATTGGAGTGCCGAAAACGGCACCGAATCCGCCGCTGATCCCGCTGATCAAAATCAATCGCCGACTATCCGGTGAAAGTCTTAGCATCCGGCCAAGCCAATCGGCCAAACTGCCACCCATTTGTACCGCGGTCCCTTCGCGCCCCGCCGAACCTCCAAACAGGTGCGTCCCAATCGTCGACAGGACGATCAAGGGAGCCATCAGAATCGAGACACTGCCACCGGTGGTTTGAATCCTTTCAAGTAGAAGATTATTGCCCGCTTCGACGTCGCGACCGAATCGGTAATAAACATATCCGATTAACATACCGCCGATCGGTAACAGATAAAGCAGCCATGGGTTCGCTTCGCGAGTGTCGGTCGCCCAGTACAAGCCGGTCAAAAACAACGCTGAACCGGCCCCGGCCATCACGCCGACTAAGATCGCCAATACGGTCCATCTCACGAGTGTGACAATGAATGCGAGTCGCGATGCGATTGGGTGCATCATGGCTTCGGCTATTGATCGACCGAGATGAAGCCGAGATGCAATTCGGCGTGTCGCAGTTGCAGACGGATTCGATCCTCTTCGCTCATCGGACCGAACGCAGGACTAGGAAACTTTGCAGGTTCGACCTTCAATCGCGCCAGTGCCGACCGATAGCGTTGCAAGCCTTCTTGTAAAGGGACATCATCGGCCCCGGTCGTTCCGCCCTTCACACCCGGAATCTTCACTCCGCCACGCATCCCCTTGCGCAACATTCCAGATAACATCAGTCGCAGCAGCCAGCGGATCGGCAACGGCGG
>DIUH01000440.1:0-1196 GCA_002428205.1 Planctomycetaceae bacterium UBA6163 | reverse complement strand
CCAGCAAGTCGTCGATCGTTTCAAATCGCAACTTTCGACGTGCGGCGTTTCGAGTGTTTACCATGAACGGGAGGGCCAAGTATCAGAGAATGGCGAGTGCGACTTTCAGTTACAATTCGGTAGCGTTTGTTGGTTCGCACAAGATAGCCGCTTAGCCGGGTTGCTGCGACACGTTTCCCGTACCACACCCGCAATTTTTCACTGCCTAGATCGAATCGAGGAAAAACGGAAATGAATGATCGCCCCTTCGCAGACCCGCTGGCGCGTAACCGACTTGGTATCGATCGTCGCAGGTTCGTTCAAGCGGTCGCAGCGGCCGTCGGTTGTGCGACCATTGCAGCCCGGTCCAAGGCGTCGGCGAACATTTCGCGGCGTGTGCGGATCGTGCTGCGATCTTCCTGGCAAACGGTCAACATCGGCGACATCGCCCACACGCCAGGTGTGCTGGCGCTGTTAGAAAAATACCTGCCCGACGTCGAAGTGCGATTGTGGCCCAGCAGCGTCGGCGATGGAGTTGAAGAAATCTTGAAGCGCCGGTTTCCCAAAGTCGCGATCATTCGCGGCAAGGACGAAATCGCGCGTGCGATGGACGAATGCGACTTCTTGCTGCACGGTTCGGGGCCTTCGCTGGTCGCCGCAAAAGATGTCGCGAGGTGGCGTGAAGAGACCGGCAAGCCTTATGGAGTTTTCGGAATCACGGTCGCTTCGATCGACGAACAAGTGCGAAGCCTGCTCAGCGACGCTCGGTTCGTCTATTTCCGCGATTCGGTATCGCTGCAACTCGCAAAATCATCCGGCGTCACCTGTCCCGTGATGGCAATGGGCCCCGACGGTGCGTTCGCCGTCGACCTGCGTGACGACGAAAGGGCTGATGCATTTCTGGAAGCGAATCAGTTGACACCCGGCAAATTCTTGTGCTGCATTCCACGGCTGAGGTACACGCCTTATTGGAAAATCAAAAACCAACCTTTCAACCAAGAACGCCACGATCGCAACGAAGCGATGAAGGAACATGACCACGCTCCGCTGCGTGCGGCGATCCGCGCGGTCACCGACCAGGGTGATTATAAGGTGTTGATCTGCCCCGAGGACCGTTCGCAAATGGCGGTCGGCAAAGAAATGTTATATGACCCGTTGCCCGACCAGACAAAACGTCGTGTGGTGTGGCGCGAAGATTATTGGTTAACCGACCAGGC
>DIUH01000095.1 GCA_002428205.1 Planctomycetaceae bacterium UBA6163 | reverse complement strand
ATCGTGGGGCAATAGGCCAAAGATCTGTCCGGCCGGTCCTGAAAAATGCCGTATCTTCAGTTCCGCATCAAGAAATATGACAGCCAATCCATTGGACTCGAACAACGAATCCCAGTCTGGTTCAGTGGTCGTCGTATCAACGCCGGGCTCGGTCCTGCCGATTTTGGTTGCGGATTTTGGAGACAATTCAGGGGCGGATTGTTCACAGACAAGGTCTGAGTTGACACTTCCGAAATCTACAAAACCACGATGGGCTGAATAGGGTGTTTCGCTTGGCGTAACGGCGGGGCGGTTTCGGTCGTCCGATCTGGGGTGTGGTCGCAATGATGGTTCAAACGCGATCGAGAAAAACGGTGAAGCGTCTTTCCGATGCGGGACAGGGGCGACTCGAACACGGTATTTTTGGGCAACCCAATTCCGTTTGTCTGCACCGTCGCCGTCGTTCTCAAACGCGTGGCGGTAGCGGCTGATGTCATCGGTTGTATCACCGCGTGATGACGTTTCGGACCCCGTGGCGATTCCCGATTCACTCGTTGAATAGTCAACTGGCGAATCAGAAAACGCCAATAATTGATTGTCTGGGCCGAACTCGATCACAATCGGCTCGGTTACGGTCGTTTGTCCGGTTGAGCAACAAAGCGCGAATGCTTTGCGTACCGATTCCCGAAGTGGTTCGACCAACAAATCAAGCACATCTTCGCTCGGCCGTCGCGATCCGAAACGCAAAAATCGATCGGCACCAGAAAAGGTATCAATAACCCTTCGCCGGGCATTGATCAAAATAAGCGGCGGCATAAAACGATCGAGCAGCGTGTCGTAGACGCTGAGCAAAACCTCTAACGACTCAGGGGATTGACTGTCGACTTGGGCAGCGGGCAAACTTCCCGTCGGCTCCGATAACGCGATCTCATGATCGATCATGCCACGGTGCCCCCGGTCGATTCGCGTCTTTCTGACAAGCGAATCTTTAACAGGTGAATCCTCTGTCAAGTGAGTTAACGTAGTGATCCGCTTCATATTTCGTCCTTGATGATTGAAGGTTCGACTAAAGCAATCGCTGCTGGTGACCGTGATAACGTTTCTGGATCGTGTTGCCAATCATGTGGCGCCGAATGTCGACAGTTTTTATGGCCGACAGCGGCGGCAATGCTAGCAACTCTCCCCAGGCGAAAAATCGGGATTGATTCGAAACCGAAGAGTTTATAACCTCTTCAAGTGACGGGCTCAAGGAATCGAGCCGCGAAGGATGAAGCATGGACGCGATCGACGTGCCCCGCACGGGGCGAGGATCGGAGCCACATAGGTCGGAGGCCTAATCATGCTAGTACTTTCACGGCGAGAACAAGAAGCGATCGTTTTTCCCAAGTTGGGAATCAGAATCGAAATTACCCGACTGCGCGGCAAAGCCGTCTCTTTGGGAATCGAAGCACCCGATGCGATTCGAGTGCTTCGCGGTGAAATCGCGACCGCCGAAGACGAACTCGATTCGCACGCGGCAGAGTTTGCCAAAGCGTTTCAGGACGCAGCAAACGAATCGCAATCTTTGTCGCAACCAAAGTCAGCGGCACGAGAACGCGAACACGAGCTGCGGAATCGGATCAATACGTTGACGATTGCACTGCACCTGTTGAAGAAAAATGCTGCCAGAAACGATGGTTTGGTCGACGACACGTTGCTTAACGGCGCGATCGATGAATTGTCGTTAATTGAAGAGACGTTGCACGATTCTTCGACCCCCGCGGATTTGGATCAGGTCGGCAAGAAGGCGGCCCTGCCACTGGCCTTGATCATCGACGACAACGAAAACGAGAATGCGTTGATGTCCGGATTTCTGCGATCGTTCGGCTTCCGAGTCGCGGTCGCGCTCGATGGCAATGCCGCCCTGCGGTTGATCCAACAATCGACCAAATTGCCCGACATTGTGTTGCTGGACATGAACATGCCAGGGCTGAACGGCCGCGGCACGATCGAAGCGATTCGCCAAAATCCGAAAACACGCGATATGAAGGTGTTTGCGGTCAGCGGCGAAGACCAGGCGACGTGCGCGGTTCCGATCGGCGAGCAAGGCGTCGACCGCTGGTTCCGCAAACCGATTCGACCCGACCACTTGGTTCAGGAAATGGCCAAAGGGATCGAAAAGAAACAATTAGTTTGTTGATCTTTCACCAGCGATCGTTATCGGCAGAAGAAAATTGCGGAGGCGTTGAAGGTGTTTCGACGCCTCCGCTTTTTTCTACCGAACCCACCGATCGTCTCAGCAATGCGTCTGGGCGAAATCTCTCATATCGATTTCCAGCCCTTCCAGCCGCTTGGCCACCTTGGCCTTGGCTGATTCAAGATCCGCTGACTCGTGTTCGTTCAACCGCGCGAACACGTAAAGCTTGATCTTCGGCTCAGTACCCGAAGGGCGTGCCGCCACGTAATTACCAGACTCTTTCAAGTCCATAATGATCAAATCGCCAACCGGGCCTTCGATCGATGAAACCGCAGAATCGTCAAGCGGGTTGGCAGCGGTCAAATCACGAACCGTCAGATTGGAGTAGTCGCGAACCGCAACGACCGGCATGCCACCGAGTGTCCGGACAGGATCATTTCGCAGCGCCGCCATCAGTCGCTTCATCGCGGCCATCCCCTCGCTGCCTTCCATGACCAAATTGATCACGGTTTCTTGGTGATAACCATATTCCTTATACAATTCAGCCAACCGTTGATGAACGCTCTTTCCTTCGCTCTGTAATCGTGCCGCCAATTCGCTCATCAACATACACGCTACTGGGCCATCCTTGTCGCGTACATATTGACCGACCAAATAACCGTGTGATTCCTCGGTACCGAAAACGAAATGATCGGGCCCGCATTTGTCCATCGTCGCGGCAATATTTTTAAACCCGACCAACAGATCGCCTTCGCAGCGAACACCATATTTGACCGCAATCCGCCGAATCATTTCGGTGGTAACCAGCGTTTTGACGATGTAATGATCCGAAGTCAGGCTGCCGCTGGCGGCGCGTCGTGAAAGGATAAAATCGGCCAACAAGACCCCTAGTTGGTTGCCCGTCAACGTGGCCCATGGGCCGGAAGTATCGAGCGTCACAGGGGCTGCGCATCCCAAGCGGTCGGCGTCGGGATCGGTGGCCAGGATTAATTGGTGGCCATGGCTTTGGGCATAACGAATCGGTTCATCAAACACCGCCTTGTTTTCAGGATTAGAGACATGTCCTGGCACGTTCGGAAAATCGGGACTTGGTTCGGCGTGTGGTCCATAAACTTCAACATCGCTGAACCCATCACGCTGCAACACCGGCAAGGTCGCAAGCGCACCGACGCCATGCAGCGGGGTAAATAAAATCTTAATGTTTCGCGGTCCCGGAAAGCTGCACTTAGCAACTTCCTCTAAATAGGCCGCATCGACTTCTTTTGTAACAATCTCGACTCGTCCATCGGCCAATGCTTCACCGAATGGGACATGCCGAATCTCCTGGCAATCCAACACCCGCTGGATGATCCCTTCATCGTGCGGCGGTAAAACCTGAGCCCCACTGGACCAATAAACCTTGACCGCGTTATCGCTGGGCGGATTGTGGCTGGCCGTTACCATGATTCCGACGGTGCATTTCTTATAACGTACCGCAAATGATAATTGCGGAGTCGCACGGAATTCGTCAAGGAAGTAAACCTTAAAACCGTTCGCAACCATGATCCCCGCGCACCACTGGGCGAAGTGCCGCGACTTGTGCCGTGTGTCATACGCAATCGCGCAAGAAAGCGGTTCCGAATCGCCCAACGTTTGGACGGTATAGTCGGCCAGCCCCTGAGCACTTTCGCCGATCGTCCGATCGTTGATCGCGTTGGACCCGATCGGGTACATTCGCCCACGACGGCCTCCGGTGCCGAACGGAATAATCGTCCAAAAAGCATCGTCCAGCTGTTTCCAACGCTGTTGGTCGATGTGCTCGATCACTTGGTCGCGATACTCCGCGTACCGAGTTTCGGTCAACCAATTGCGAATATTTTCCACCGCCATCGCACTCAATAACCCGTCTGCTTGTGCCTTGGCAATCTTGTCGAGCGATTGAGAAACAACGGCGTCGGTGGAACCGGACATAATCGATGGTGGGGGGCGAGAGGAATATTGGTCAGAAAAACGAATGCCAAGAACCGATCTTGCGACACGGTGATCTTTTGGCAGAGAACGATTCTATTAGTCACCCCGCTTGATGCCTACCGGTGGGGCGCGAGGCACACGACCTGAGCCAGAATTCTGGTCCAAATGTTGAACGGACGTTCTGCGATACCTGCGCAATCGGCTTGGTATACAATGGGCGATGATTCCGTTGCCCGAAGTCAACCTCTGATGCCTTCGCTTGTTTTTATGAACTCTTCCGACGCCGCACGGCTGATCCGACCAATTTGCCGCCCCGGTCAGACCGGCCTGCCATACCGATCGAGATTGCTCGGTTCATCGGTCGCTTACCTCGTGATTCTGCTGGCAACCCTTGTGGTGTCCCACTCAAGGGCTGGCGAACTAGTGGTCACTTCGAAATTCCCGGGCGGATCGGGTGACGTTCTGGCGATTGAAAAAGGCGGGGCTGTCACGAAAGTCGAGATCACCCCTTCGCTGCAGATCGAACGAGGCTGGCCTTGTTGGTGGTATATCCGTATCGACGGTGCGACACCTGGGCAAAAGATCGACCTGACGGTTCGTGGCAACGATCGCTCATTTCGCGGCACACAAAAGCTGGCCGCCAATTGGTCAACACCGCAGCGAGCTTCGGTCAGTCTTGATGGCGTTCATTGGGCACATACTGAGACGGCGACGACGACGCCACAGACCGCTACTTACACAATCGTTGCCGACCAGCCATCTTTCTGGGTCGCTTGGGGGCCACCTTTTCTATCCTCCAACGCTGACGCACTGCTGCGGGAAATCGAAACCGGACTGGCCGCGTCGAACCAGTCCGTAAAGCGATTTGAACTGGCCCGATCACGGGAAAATCGACCCGTTCATGCAATTCGGTTTGGCAATCCACAAGCTGGCGATGCGATCTGGGTGCAAGCACGCCAGCATGCGTGGGAATCGGGCAGTTCATGGGTCGGCGACGGATTCATTCGCTGGGCATCGGGTGACGATCCGCTGGCGGTGCAACTGCGATCGACCACAGAAATCTTTTTCGTACCGATTATGGATGTGGACAACGTCGACCGTGGCGCAGGCGGAAAAGATTCCGCGCCGCGCGACCACAACCGTGACTGGGCCGATCGGCCGATCTATCCCGAAGTCCTGGCGGCCCAGACCGCAATCAAACAACAAATCGATTCTGGAAGATTGCGTGTTTACATCGACCTTCATAATCCAGCACCTGGCGACCGCGAACCATTCTATTTTGGTCCGCTGGATTACAACGAATTGCCCAGCGGCTTGCGTCAAAAATACGATCGGTTCTTAGAACTTTCTACACAGTACATTCGCGGGCCGCTTGCGATTCACCCTCGCTATCGGTTCGCAACGTATGTTCCGACCGCCGAAGAGCAGAGTCGTGTCAGCCGTAATTGGGTCGGTGATCGCATCGGCCAGCAGGGCATCTCCTTAACACTTGAAACCGCTTGGAATACACCAGCGAGCACAGTCGATGGTTATCGCGAAGTGGGGCGCGGGCTGGCCACGACGGTCACAAAGTATTTGAATGAAATGAATCGAAACGATTGATAACTTTTCTTACGGGAACATACTATGTCACCAAGAACGCTCGCGATCGCTATCCTGATAACCGCTCTTCCGCTGGCCCAGGCACGGGCCGAGGTGACGATTACCCCCGATGTCGTGTATGGACACAAGTTCGGGTTGGCCAATACGTTTGATGTCTTTACACCCAGCGAAAATCCTAACGGCGCTGCGGTTCTTTTTATGGTCAGTGGCGGATGGTATTCCAATTGGTCACCGCCGCAACAATTATTGCCCATGATGGCTCCTTTGACTGATGCCGGGTATACCGTTTTCGCTGTTCGCCATGGCAGCAGTCCGCGATTCTCGATCCCAGAGGCGGTCGAGGATGTTCGTCGCAGTGTGCGGTTTATTCGCATGGAATCGGCCAGGTTTGGAATCGATCCTGACCGTTTGGGAGTGTTTGGAATGAGTGCCGGTGGGCACTTGTCCTTAATGCTTGGGACAACCGGCGATGACGGCAACCCAGACGCAAAAGATCCGCTGGAAAAAGTTGGCAATCGCGTTCAGGCGGTCGTCGCATGGGTCGCACCTACCGACCTGACCATCATGACCCACACATCGCCCGACTCGCTGCCCGCCTATAAGCGTTTCCCGGCGCTCGAATTGGCGGACGATCCTGCAAAGAAACACTCCCCACTGTTGTTTGTTACGGACGATGACGCGCCGACTTTATTATTAGCTGGCGCCAAAGACGATTTGGTTCCTATCGATCACAGCCGCCGCATTCATAAGAAGTTCGAGGAAGTGGGTTTGGCCAATCGTTTGGTGGAGTTTCCCAATGCCGGGCACGGCCTGGGGGGCGAAGACTTGAAACAAGCGGTCGGCGAAATGGTCAGGTGGTTTGATACGCACTTGGCGAAAGAAGACGCGGCAAGGGATGCGGAGCCGAATGCCGCGATAAAGCAGTAGCCAAAGCGACGCCATTGACGCAGGTCAATGGTTGCTGAATCTTCATTGCGAATTTAAACAATCTCGATCGTTCTCACGCCGCTGCCCGCGGATATTCTAACGCCTGGCGCGGTGTCGCGACGCGTTGCCGCCGGTGGCCGAGCACGTTTGGGATTGTTGAATTGGACTGGTTGAATTTATCCATTACCGAATCCTCGCCAACATCCGTTGCGATGCAGTTATTAGTGCTCGCGATCGTCGTTGCTAGCGGTTTGATGTTGGGCCAGATTCGATTTTTCGGCGTCCGACTCGGTGCCGCAGGTGTCCTTTTCAGCGGCATGATCTTCGGTCACATCGGGTGGTCGTTGCCGACCGATTTGTTGGAGTTCACGGGCGATTTCGGCTTGATCCTGTTTGTCTTTGCGATCGGTTTGACGATTGGTCCCGGATTCTTCAACGCCCTTCGCGCTCAAGGTTTGACGCTAAATCTTTTGGCGGCCACGGTGGTCCTGCTGGGGGTTCTGTTGACCGTCGCGGTGAACCGGATCGCCGGAATTGAAATGCCGATCGCTGTCGGTATCTTCAGCGGGGCGACAACAAACACGCCCAGTTTGGCTGCCGCAGTTCAAACCTTACGCGATCATCCGCCATCGGCCGAAGTCACCAGTCGATCATTTGCACAAACCGGTATGTCGGTCGATGAAGGGGCCCCAGCGCAGGTATCGCCAACCGAAATTGCGAAACTGCCGGGCCTGGGGTATGCCGTTTCGTATCCGCTGGGTGTCGTCGGGATTATTGCATCGATGCTGGTTATGAGAATTCTGTTTCGCGTTGATCCGGTGAAAGAAGCCGTCGCGCTGCAAGAGAGTTTGCAAAGCCAAAGGCCTATGTTGGAACGGCGAAATCTTCGAGTGACGAACCCTAATCTCGAAGGGTTGATGCTTTGTAACCTGCCAGGGCTTTCTGGTCCCAGCGGTACCTGTGTCGTCATCAGCCGCATGTTGCACGACGAAGCACTTTCGGTGCCGCATTCATCGACGCAGATTCATGTCGGCGACGTCTTGCTTGCCGTCGGGACCGCCGACCAACTCGATCAGTTGCGAATCGTTGTCGGCGAGTGGTCGTCGATCGACTTAATGGAGATCCATGGCGAAATCAGCTTTCGCTGGGTTGTGGTGACGCATCCCCAGATGGTCGGCCAAGCACTGGATGAATTACAATTGAACGATCATTTCGATGTCCAAGTGACTCGAGTTCGTCGATCGGAAATTGAAATGCCGCCGGTTCCGCAAATGCGACTCGCGATGGGCGACCAGTTGTTGGTGGTCGGTCGCAGCGACATGGTGGCAAGTGTCGCACGCAAGATGGGAGACATCCCGAAAGAATTAGAACGCTCGGACCTTGCCCCCCTGTTCGCCGGAATCGCCTTTGGGGTTTTGGTGGGCAGTATTCCGATCGTGTTGCCCGGCACGACCGCACCGGTAAAGCTTGGGTTGGCAGGCGGGCCGCTGTTGGTTGCGATTGTGTTGGGATCGATTGGGCGGCTCGGTCCGTGGATATTTTACCTTCCGCGTCCGGCCAGCCACCTAATGCGAGAAATCGGTATCGCGATTTTCCTGGCGACGGTCGGCCTTCGCGGTGGCGATCGATTTGTTGTCTCACTGGTTCAGGGCGATGGGGTGTGGTGGTTGCTCGCGGGCGTCGCCATCACCGTCGTGCCGCTGTTAATCGTCGCGGCAATCGGGCGATACTGCTTGCGACTCGACTATCCAACCTTAGTCGGCGTGATCGCGGGCAGTATGACCGATCCGCCCGCACTGTCATTTGCCAACGAGCAAACCGATTCGGAATTGCCGTCCATCAGCTATGCATCGGTCGTCCCATTGACCATGATTTTACGCGTGCTGGCCGCGCAAGGGTTGGTACTCACTGGCGGGTAAACAATCCGGAACACTCTGGTAGAATACGGCTAACAAAGAAAAATCCACCAACCGCCACAAGAATAAAACGCTTCATCGATCGAATCGCAATCTTATGACCCAAGCAAATGAGCCTCTGGTTTTTCACGGCGGACCGATCGTTTTAGCAGACCGTGTGGTGGTTGATCACCGGGTTGTGGTTTCCGGCGGACGCATTGAGGCGGTGGAAAAGGATCGCAAAACGGTTCCTCGCGGCGCGACCGTGATCGACCTGAAGGGCTCGCTGCTGACCCCCGGCATGGTCGACATTCATGTCCACGGCGGCGGCGGATCCGACTTCATGGACGCGACTCCTGAAGCGGTGCGGACCGTTTGCCAAACTCACCTGCGTCACGGTACGACGACACTCTTTCCGACGACCACCACCGGCACGATCGAACAACTCGAATCGATGTTTGCGGCCTGTCGTTCGGTATTAGAATCGGGTGAACCGACGGGCCATGCCAGGATCGCAGGCATTCACTTGTATGGCCCTTACTTTGCCGAAGACAAGGTGGGCTGTCATAAGAAAGATCATACGAGAACACCCGATCCCAAAGAGTACCAGCGATACTTTAAATCCGGTCTTGTAAAGATCGCGACCTGTGCGGCTGAGTTGCCCGGGGCTGCGGTCTTTTATCGAGCGGCCGCGCGAAACGGTTGCTTGATCACTTGCGGCCACTCCAACAGCACGTATCAAGAAATGGCAGCGGCGTTTCGTGCCGGGATGCGACACGTCGACCATTTCTGGTGCGTCATGAGTTCGGTGACGTCGCTGCGGCCAAGGTGCGGAACACCGATGCAGGCGGGTATGGAACAGTTCGTGTTGGTCGAACCGGAGATGAGTACCGAGGTGATCGCCGACGGTTCGCACTTATCAGACGAATTGCTTAATTTTGCCTATCGGATGAAGAGTGCGAAGAAGCTTTGTTTGGTTACCGATTCCAGTCGCGCGCTCGATCAACCACCAGGAAAGTATAAGTTTGGGCCGTTGGATGATGGTGATTGGTTTTTAAATGATGGCGAAGTGGGGCGCACATTAGATGGCAAGAATCTGGCCAGTTCCGTTGCCGGGATGGACCGCATGATCCGAACCATGAACCGAGCCAACGGCGGTGCGCTTGCCGATACGATTCGCATGGCCAGTCTCACGCCTGCGGAACTTGCTGGTGTTGCCGACGAGGTGGGAAGTATCGAGACCGGCAAACGAGCCGACTTGGTGATTTGGTCGCCAAAACTGCAGATACGATCGGTGCTCATTGGCGGTAATCTCGCCCACGGTCGCATGCCGCCAAAGCCACGTAATTCGGTCTCAAGAAAATAGCGATGTGTCTGGCTTTGCTAGCCATCGGCGCCGCGAAATCAGCTATAGTTTTTGCTCGTCCCACCTACCCACCCACCACAAAACCGCCAGAGCCGATCCATGCTGACAGCCGCATCGCGACAGGCCGATTTCCCCGCATTGTCCGGAATCACCTATCTGAACACCGCCGCCGAAAGTATCCCGCCGGTGGTAGTCGGTGAAGCGATCCAGACTTATTGGCAGGACAAGTTGTGTGGGATGAAGGGGCGTGATAGCCATTTTGCGCACGTCGAAGCTTGCCGCGAAATCTCAGCAAAGATGATCGGCATGCAATCAGCAGAAGTTTCTTTCTGCTCCTGTTCATCCGAAGCTTATAACCTACTGGCGTCTGCACTCGATCTCACTGCCGATGACGAGGTCGTGATCACGGACTTGGATTTCCCCGCCGGCGCGACGCCATGGTTGTGTGCCGCACGTCCGCCAAAGGTCGCCCTTTGGAAAGCGAACGCGGACGGCGAATTGATTACCGATGATCTCATCCCACTGCTAAACGATAAGACTCGCTTGGTTCAAGTGTCGATGGTCAGCTTTTACAACGGGTTTCGTATCGACTGGCAACCGCTAAAAGCCGCGGTACGACGACTCGCCCCCAATGCGATCATCGCCGTCGATATCACTCAGGCGTTCGGTCGTGTCCCGATCGATTGCAACGATGCGGATGTTCTGATTTCTAGCACTCATAAATGGACGCTCGGCATTCATGGCGGATGTGTCGTTGGCATTCCGAGTGAGTCAGCAGAAAAATTGACAACGCATGCCGGTGGATGGTTGCATGTCGCTAACGCATTCGAAGCCGATCGGTTTGAACGAGCGATAACCAAGACCGGGGCGGCAAGTTTTTCAGTCGGCATGCCCAACTTTGTTTCGCTGTATGCACTCAACGCTTCACTGCGGTATCTCGACGCGGTAGGAATTGATGCGATTAATGCTTATGCCAATCCGCTAGTCGAAGCGACCAATCGAGGTTTGATCGAATTAGGCTTACGCTGCATGACCCGTTATCGGTCCGAAGCCCCCACGGGAATCGTCGCCTTTCGCCATCCCCAGGCAGCAGAATTAGCCGCCGGACTGTTGCGAGAAAACATCCATGTCATGTATCACGCCGGTCGAATTCGCATTGCGATTCATGGTTACAACACGCAAGAAGATGTCAGCCGATTGTTGGAACACTTATCTATCGGACTGCGACAAATCGCTGCGTGATGCGACGCTTAATTTGCGTCGATTCGCAAAACTTCTATGCCGCCGATTCCACATACCACTAAATGCCGCTTGTCGGGGGCCAGGGTCATCGCAAAGATTGAATCGAGCTTCGTCGATCGCTGGTTGATCAGTTGCATCGACTGGGCATCAATCGATTGAACGCTTCCATCTTGGCAGCCGACATAAATTCGTTTGCCGTCGTCTGAAGCGGTCCCGCAGACCGGATTGCACGCCAGTTTGATAAAACGCATCATTCGGCCTATCGTTGGTTGCCACATCCGTACGGTCTGGTCGTCGCCAAAGGTTACAACGATCGGGTTGGGCCCTTGCGAATTGGGAAGTGTGAAAACACCTTGAATCGTATCAAGATGATTGTCCAGCGTTCTCAAATGTTTGCCCGTCGATGGATCCCATAATCGCATCGTTTGATCGACGCCGACGGAAACAACTTGGCTATCGACACCGATCCAATCGATTCCTAAAACGGGACGCGAGTGGTCTTCGTAAACCAGCAGTTCTTTGCCTGAGGCCGAATCGATGACCCTGCATTTGGCGTCGGCACAAGCGGCGATCCACTTCGATGAATCCGGTGCCCAGATCGCTTGATAAACGGCATCGTCGCCGACAACGATTCGTCGCTGCAGTTCCTTTTGAGGCCAACTCCAGGACTCGATCATACCGCTGCTGGCCGGCGATCCACCAGCGACCAGCAGCGCATCGCCAGCAGGTGAAAAAGCGATGTGATGGATGTTTTCGACTTCAGTGTTCAATGCTTCGAAGGTCGTCGCCTGGCTAATGGGCCATTTTTCGATTATCAAACCCGCTTGCGATCCGATCACCAGTTCAGCACCGTTGGCGGAAAACGCCGCAGCCGTAGACGGCGGATCAGCGGCATCGATGCCGCTCGCCGCAGCGATCATGATGCAGATTGACCAAGCGATCGCGACAAAATGCGGGAGGGCGATTGGTCGTCGGCCCCCATGTTTCGTTAATAGATCGGTTTCGGGTATAGTCGTGGGATCGACCGGCGAAAACCTCTGGTCGCTGTCGCTTATCGCTTGTGATCTTGCCACTGCCTCTCACCCGTTATCGCTATCGTGACGAATCATCAATACGTCCATCGGTTGGTCAATTTGATCGACCCCGCCGGCAACGTGCTGCTAAACATGGATTATGACCAAGCGGTCCGCTTGGTCGCTAGCGGTGACGCCAATCGCGTTAATCAGATCGACGGCCAATTCGCGATCTGCGTACAAGATGGACGTGACGTATTGATGGCCCGTTCGATCGCTCGGCCGATGCGGTACTTTCTAGCCAAGCGAGCCGAGGGCCCGTGCTTGGTCGTCGCCGAGCGGATGGACGAATTGCGAGACCAACTCGCCAAGGAAGGCCTTGAGGACCAATTTCACCCATCTTACACGCGAATGGTACCGGCACATCATTTGGTGCGATTGCAATTGATCGGTTGCCCAGACCCCAACCCCGATTACCAACGCTTCTTCACTCCACAGCGTAACACCCTATCGACAGACACAGACCAAATTGGTGCCGCTTATATCGGGCGTCTTGCCGAAGAATGCTCGCGATGGTTGGATCAACTCGATCCGCAGGAGCCGATCGGCGTGATGTTTTCCGGCGGTATCGACAGTGGGGCCGTTTTGTTGGTCATGAACCATTTGTTGCTGGCGCGTGGTCAAGCCCCGACGCGACTGAAGGCGTTTACATTGTGCGTCGACGGCCAATCATCGGATACAGAACAGGCCAAACGGTTTTTGCAGAGCACGGGACTTGAGATGTTGTGGGAGGTGCTCGAGTGTTCCAGCGACGATCTCGATTGGCGTGAAACCGTTCGCGTTATCGAAGACTACAAACCGCTGGATGTTCAAGCGGGGACGATGATGCTGGCCGCGTGTCGTGAAATCCGCAAGCGTTATCCGCAGTGGCGTTATTTGATCGATGGTGATGGTGGCGATGAAAACCTAAAAGATTATCCGATCGAGGATAATCCGGAATTGACCATTCGCAGCGTCTTAAACAACCTCATGTTGTATCAAGAAGGTTGGGGCGTTCACGCGATCAAGCATTCGTTGGTTCACAGTGGCGGGCAAAGCCGTGGACAGGCTCGATCATCAGCACCGTCGCGATTGATGGGCTTTACCGCGTTCAGCCCGTTCGCATTGCCGCGTGTGATCGAAATTGCTGAAGCGATACCTTTTATCGAATTGACCGATTGGGATCATCAGAAACTTTACGCGCTTAAGGGCGAAGTTGTCTCTCGGGGCATTCGCTTGATCACCGGAATCGAGATGCCGGTGTTTGAAAAACAAAGGTTCCAGCACGGCGCGATCGATGCCGACAAGTTCACTCAATTGTTTCCTCAGCAGGAACATGAGTATCGCAAAGCGTTTTTACAGTGTTGGAATTGAGCGGTGATGGATCGCCAACCGACACACAAGGATGTCACGATTTCACGTCGCAGGATTGAGTCGCTTCGGCAACCGAAAGTGAAACTCGATCCTTTTCGACCGGTTGCGGTGATTCATGAGTTCGAAGCGACAGGACGGTCGTCACATCTTTATAATACGTCGAATCCAAGTAAATCGGATTATATTACGCCACCAGTCGCCGCTGTCACTTCGGTTTTTCTAACGGGCGCCGAATGCGTATTCCGCTGTACGATGTGCGATTTGTGGAAGCACACGCTCGATACGCCAACGCCGCCGGGCGCGATTCCGACTCAGATCGACATCGCATTGCAAGACGCTGCTCGCAGGGATGAACAAGGTTGCCAATCACCGCAGTGGATCAAACTTTACAATTCCAGTAATTTTTTCGATCCACGCTGTGTACCACCAGAAGATTGGGACGCAATCGCCACTCTTGTCACCGATTTTGATCGTGTCATTGTCGAGAATCATCCGCGTTTGGTCGATTCGCAAGTCGGCAGGTTTGCCGAAAAAATCAGTGGCAAACTCGAAGCCGCGATGGGCCTTGAGACGGTTTATGAGCCTTCGATCCGTTTGCTGAACAAGCAAATGACGCTCGACGATTTCGAGCGAGCGGCAAATGCCTTAAGTGCCATGTCCGTCGACTTAAGAGTTTTTATTCTATTGCAACCGCCCGGCATGCCAGCGGAGTTGGCGGTTGAGGGAGTTGTCGATTCGTTGCGATTCGCAGAACACTGTGGTGCTCGTCATGCGAGCGTCATCGCGACACGTGGCGGAAACGGAATGATGGAACGCTTTAGTTTAGACGGAACCTTTAGGGCTCCTAACGCATTCTCGCTTGAGCGATGTTTTGACCGAGCTTTGACCAGCGACCTGGCGATGGTAATCACGGTTGACCTATGGGAGTTTGAAAAATTGGCCGGGTTGTGTGAATCGTGTGTGGGCTTGCGACGCCAGCGGCTGTCGTCGATGAACCTGTCGCAATCGATTCTTCCACCGTGTGAATTGACTTGTGGATGCTGTGATGGATGAACGATTTGACATCGTGATTATCGGTTCAGGGTTCTCTGGTTCGTTGCTCAGTTGGATCCTTGCCAAGCAGGGTCGAAAGGTTTTGTTGGTCGATTCCGGCCACCACCCCCGTTTCGCGATCGGCGAATCGTCCACGCCAACTGCCGATTTCTTAATACACCACATCGCAGATCGCTGGGGGCTTGGCAAGCTCGCTCCTTTGTCGACTTGGGGAAGCTGGAAGCAAACCTACCCAGAACTCGTCTGTGGCAAGAAACGGGGATTCAGTTATTACCAGCACGAAAAGGGGCAGTGCTTTGTCGATGACCACCAGCACAGCCGATCGTTTTTGGTCGCGGCCAGTTGTGACGACCGGTACAGCGATACCCATTGGTTGCGCAGCAGTGTTGATCAATTCTTTGTGCAGTGTGCCGTCGATGACGGGGCGATACTGCGGGAGGGCACATCGGTCCAAGCGGCGCATTACGATCACTTTGAGTCGTCGTGGAAGCTGCGCATTAAGAATTGCGAGGGGCAGAAAAGTATCGCGTCGCGGTGGTTAATCGATGCCAGTGGCGGAGGTGCGGCGACGGCGGATTTCGTTAACAACCCGCTCGATGACGATTGGATGCGAACGCGAACCCGGGCAACCTTTGCGCATCACCAAGGCGTGCAACCGTTCGATGCCGGGCGTTCGGCTGATGACTCGTTTTGTGGCGATGATGCGGCTCAGCATCATCTGGTGGAAAATGGTTGGTGGTGGATGTTGCGTTTCGATAACGGGATCACGAGTGTCGGATTGGTCGAAAAATTGGACTCGTTGACGGCTGCTGATTCTCCTGATGTCGAAGCCTGCTTACAAGATTCGCTGGCCCAATACCCCAGTATCGCAAAGCTGTTGGGGCAATCCGAGAAAGTCGCACCGATTGTCACTGTCAAAGGGAGCCCCGATCAATTCACTTGTGCGATTCGCAGTGGTCGGTTGAGTCGATGTAGGGCGAAAGCTTCGGCACCNNTACGATCGCGATTTGCGGCGTGAGATCCGATGGCTTGATACGCTGATCGCGGGTTGCTATTTCGCGATGCCGCACTTTCAGCGATTTGTTGCCTTTAGTTCGTTTTATTTCACTGCCGCGATTCGATTTGAGGCCGTCATGGCCGCAGATCCATCTGTTTGGCCTGACGGATTTTTGCAAGCCAATGACAAGATGATGATTGACGCGGCGGAAGCCAGCATTCGCGAAATCAATAACCCGTCGCTCACCGACGAACAGTTCACTGACCGCGTTCGGCAGCGGATACAACCCTGGAACAGCGTCGGACTGCTGGATCCGAAAAATCGCAATCGGCTCGACCACACAGTCGCGCCAAAGTGGTAGAGGATTGATCGGATGCGAGCCCGCGGGTCAAGCCTTGTTGGAAACGTTGGTCGACGGCGATGCGTTATTGGCGATTGGAAGCGGGTATCGTCGTCGCCACTGGTGCGGTCAACGCGCGAGCCTGCTGGCGTTCGGCCGCTTGGCGGATCAACGCGGCAAAACGTTGTCGCGAAGGTTCGGAAACTTGTGGCAAGCGAAGCGCCAGTTCTTCCATGGCCAAGGGATTCTTCGCCGCGCTGGTACCAAGTTGATCGATGAAGCGAGCCGTTTCAGCGAAGTTGTGATCCGCCGTGCGTCCGATCAAAGGACCAAACGTTCGCATGATCAAATCAGCGGCAAGGTGTTCGACTTGCACAAAGCAATCGAGTGCACCTTCGACGACGCTGTTCCCTGTGGCATCAACCTTATATGTCGAACGCAGGATGAAGACGCCTTTGCCGTTGATCACGTTGGTGGTCAATTTGCCGTCATAAAAACCGTCGGCGACATAGACGTGAACGGCTGGGTCGCCGTAAACGAGATCCACCGTGCAATCAGTGCCTGATCCGTCTACGGCTCTCAATTTGAATGGATCGATTCGCTGGGTTGCGACTTCGGTGATGTCCATCAGATCCCAAACACCGACTAGAACTTCGGGATTCCGGACGATGAACATGAACAGGTCGGCATCGCACTGGATTGACTGTTGGCCGAGGTGCCGATAGAGCGTAGGGCGATTCGTGATCGCTAGGATCCGTTGTTGAGCAGCCGGGGTCAGCCGTCCCATTGGGATCGCCGCGATGGCGTCGGCGTTAGACGATCGTCCCGTTGGCCGCGCATTACCGTTGGCTTGCGGGCGAGGCTGTGCCGTAGCGTCTGGCGGCGCGACCGAACGCTTGACCGGCGTTTGCGGAGCCGGCGGAAACTGAGCGAGAGCGATTTGGCCGTTATGCATTGCCAGCAACGCCAACGAAATCGCGGCGATTGGAAACGAGATAACGGATCGAGACAGACAATACGGCATAAAGGGTCCGTAAAGCGTTACGCCCGACCGATGGCCCCCCACCCGTCGCGGTTCCAGATTCAACACTTTTAACAGTTATTCGGCAGATGCATGGGCGAGGGTTCACCTTTTCCTTCACGCAGTTTTCGCGTTGCAGTCGGAAAGTTCACGTCGTGCGCCGCTAAGTGGCTACCGCTGAGCCACTAGCCTTGCACGATTGCCGGAATCGATGCCGTCCGGGCCAGTACCCTCGACACACCGTCCGTAGGGTTGATAATCAGTATCTAAACGAATTGGCGTATTAAACGCCCTTGCAGAATTACCCCAGTGGCGAAGCTTCCCCCCTGATTCGCCGTTGTTTTCTGACCCCCAACCTTTCCCCAAGTTCCCTACTTGCCCCCACGACGAAGAGCTGACCGATGGCGAAAAAAACGATTGATGAAGTTGAAGTTGCTGGCAAAACCGTGCTGATGCGAGTCGATTTCAATGTGCCCTTGGACGATCAACAGGCGATTACCGATGACCGGCGGATTCGGATGGCTTTGCCGAGCATCAAGAGCGTTATTGACCGAGGCGGTCGGTTGATTTTGATGAGCCACCTGGGGCGGCCCAAAGGTGAAGGCAACGATTCGAAGTACTCATTGGCACCGACAGCGATCCGTTTGGCCGAGATGTTGGGAACGCCGGTTCATTTTGCCAGCGACACCGTCGGCGATGACGCGCACGCGAAAGCCGGTGCGCTCAAAGACGGGGAAACCGTCGTTTTGGAAAATGTTCGATTCAACCCTGGCGAGCAAAAAGGCGACAAAGACTTTGCCGCTAAGTTGGCCGCAATGGGCGATATCTATTGCAACGATGCATTCGGTACGTGCCACCGCACCGACGCGTCGATGGTCGCCGTGCCGGAGGCGATGGCTGGTAAACCGCGTGTTGTCGGTCATTTGGTCGGTAAGGAAATTGCATACCTCAGTGACGCGATCAGCAATCCGGCACGACCGTTCGTCGCGATCCTTGGTGGGGCGAAGGTCAGCGATAAGATTAACGTGATCAATAACCTCCTGGGCATTTGTGACAAAGTGATCATCGGCGGCGCTATGGCTTATACGTTTTCGCTGGCTCAAGGCGGAAAAGTTGGCAACAGTTTGGTCGAGAAAGATAAAGTTGAGTTGGCGAAACAATTGCTCGACAAAGCTGGCGACAAATTGCTGTTGCCAATCGACACACACTGTGGTGACGCGTTCAACGGCAATTGCAACAAACAGGTTGTCGCCGCTGGTGAGATTCCTGATGGTTGGGAAGGTTTCGACATTGGCCCCAAATCGGCGGAACTGTTCGCTGAAACGATCGCCAGTGCCAAGACAGTGGTATGGAATGGACCGATGGGCGTGTTTGAAATGCCACCCTTTGATGCCGGAACCAAACGCGTCGCACAAGCGGTTGCGGACAGCGATTCGACCAGCATCATCGGTGGTGGCGACAGCGCAGCGGCGGTTGAACTGTTGGGATTTGCCGACAAGGTCAGCCATGTCAGCACTGGCGGCGGTGCGAGTCTTTCAATGCTCGAGGGGCATAAGTTCGCGGCTGTTGAATTGTTGGACGAAGCCTGATTCGTATGTAATTCGTTAGGGCTTGCTGTGTCGAGCCCTGAGAGAGCAGCAGTTAGTCGACAGGAATGGAACTTTGACAAAAAACCTCAGCAAGCATGCTGTTTCATCACAGCCATCGACGGTCGAAGACCGGCGGATGATTCAGACCTCGATGAGAGAGCAAAATTGGCCGCGCTGGGGTCCATACCTGTCCGAGCGACAATGGGGTACCGTGCGAGAGGATTACTCGGCCGGCGGTGGTGGCGATAATCCGTGGAGTTACTTCACGCACGACCATGCTCGAAGCCGCGCCTATCGCTGGGGCGAAGACGGACTGCTGGGGATATCCGATCGCCAATGTCGACTCTGTTTCTCCATCGCATTATGGAACGGACGGGACCCGATTCTAAAGGAACGCCTGTTCGGGCTGACCGGCCCCGAAGGGAACCACGGCGAAGATGTCAAGGAATTATATTATTACCTCGACAGCACGCCGACCCACAGCTACATGAAGGCGTTGTATAAGTATCCNNGAGCCCGAGTATGAATTGCTGGATACGGGCGTATTCGACGAATCGCGTTACTTTGACGTCCAGGCCGAGTATGCGAAGCGGACACCTGATGACATCTTAATCCGTTTGACGATCAATAATCGTGGTCCACAGTCGGCCGTTCTGCACCTATTGCCTACCCTGTGGTATCGCAATCGTTGGGTTTGGCACAGCACTGATGAACTCTGTACCGCGCGGCCATCGCTGCGACTTGAAGACGGGGTCGTTAAATGTGTCCACGACACACTGGGCGAGTATTATTTCACCAGCGATTGCGCCGAAGACGGCGAATGGTCGTGGTTGTTCACCGATAACGAAACCAACATCGACCGACATCCTGGGCTCCCTAGCGAAGCGGGGTATTACAAGGACGCGTTTCATGAGTTTGTCGTTGGTGGAAATACCAAGGCGGTGAATCCGTCTAAACGCGGTACGAAAGCGGCCGCGTATGGGTTGATGGTGATACCGGCTGGTGGAACACGAACGATGCGGTTGAGGTTAACCCGCGATCGCGATCTGCCACCCGTGGCCAAGGACGAAAGTGGCCAACCGATTGCCGCCAAATTTCGCCAGCACGCGTTCGACGATTTTGAAGCGGTATTTCAAGAGCGGATTCGCGACGCCGACGAGTTTTATGACAGTCGGATCGAAGATTCGCATTCGCCCGAACGGCGGCAAATCATGCGCCAGGCCTATGCGGGCCTACTGTGGACCAAACAGTTTTATCATTATGTCGTTTCGACATGGTTGAAAGGTGATCCGGCTTGGCCAGCGCAAGACGAAGCCCGCAAGAATGGCCGCAACTCTGATTGGCAACACCTATTCAATCGCGACATCATTTCGATGCCCGACAAATGGGAATATCCCTGGTATGCGGCCTGGGATAGCGCGTTCCACATGTTGCCAATGGCACGTTTGGACATTGACTTCGCCAAGGAACAGTTGATCCTGTTCTTGCGTGAGTGGTATATGCATCCCAACGGGCAAATCCCGGCTTATGAATGGCAGCTTTCTGACGTGAACCCACCGGTTCATGCTTGGGCGGTCTGGAACGTTTATAAGATGACCGGGCCGGTGCTGAAGCGTGATAAGGTTTTCCTTGCCCGGTGTTTCCAGAAATTGACCGTCAACTTCACTTGGTGGGTTAACCGGAAAGACCCCGAAGGACGAAACGTCTTCGCCGGCGGATTTCTTGGGCTCGATAACATCGGTGTCTTTGATCGCAGCAAACCGCTGCCCGGTGGATATCTGGAACAGGCGGACGGCACGGCTTGGATGGCGTTTTATTGCGGCGGTATGCTGCGAATCGCGCTCGAATTGGCCGAAGACAATCCGGCTTACGGCGATATGGCCAGCAAGTTCTTCGAGCATTATGTCGCGATTGCCGAAGCGATGAACTCGTTGGACGGGTCTGGGTTATGGGACGAAGAAGACGGTTTCTACTACGACCACTTGTACGTTGACAATCAATCGATCCCGATGCGGGTGCGATCGATGGTCGGCCTGATCCCGCTGTTAACCGGTGTGATCATCGAAGAGGCTGTGATCAACAAACTGGACGGTTTCCGCAAGCGAACCGGTTGGTTCTTGGCAAATCGGGCGACCGATTTGTCAAAGCACATGACTTATATGGAACACGATGAGCGTGAGGACGAATCGGGGCGAACCATGCGTTCGTTCTTGGCGATTCCGTCACAAGATCGCTTCCGCAAGCTATTGGCGGTAATGTTGGATGAGAAAGAGTTTCTTTCGCCGTATGGTATCCGCAGTCTTTCGGCGGTGCACCGTGATCGTCCGTTCGTGTTCGATTTCGCGGGGCAACGAAACGAAGTCCGCTATGTTCCCGGTGAAAGCGATAGTGGTCTGTTCGGTGGCAACAGCAATTGGCGTGGCCCGATCTGGTTTCCGCTGAACTTTTTGCTGATCCAGGCGCTCAAGCGATACCATACGTTCTATGGTGATTCTTTCCGTGTCGAATGCCCCACCGGTTCCGGTAATTTGATGACCATGCAAGAGGTCGCCCACGAATTGGAACGGCGATTGATATCGATCTTTGAACCCGACTCCAGCGGGCGGCGGCCTGCTCATGGTGACGTGCCTCAATATGCGACGGATGAAGATTGGAAGGAGTTGATTCTTTTCTATGAATACTTCCATGCCGATACAGGATTAGGCTTGGGGGCGAGTCATCAAACCGGTTGGACATCGTTGGTCGCGACCATCTTGCAAAGCCAAGGCAAGGTCGAACGTGAGCGAACCAACCGCGATCCTCAACGAGCGACCTGATCCGTGAACGAACGGCTTGAAGGCTTGACCGAGTGTTTGTCAGCGCCAAGCGATTCAGGGCGTTATGTAATTTTGTTGCATCGCCAACCGCAGGGTCCGCCGCGGCAATACCGAGAAGACGAATCAGACGAAACGATCCGTTATCGTGGCGGCGATCACTACGATTGGATGTTCGAGGCAGATGGATGTCTGGCGACCTGGGCAACGCCCATTCCGCTGGGTACCGAATTGAGTGGGGAAGTCGACGCTATCCGATTGCCCGACCATCGCATCGAGTATCTGCAATACGAAGGTGACGTTTCGGGAAATCGCGGTTCAGTCCAGCGGGTTGAAGAAGGGTGTTTCAAGTTGACCGATGCCGGGCCGGATCGCTTTGAGATTCGGACTATCGGCAAACGCAATGGTGTGATTGTGATCTATCGAACTTGGTGTGGCGAGGGTGTCTCGTTTTGGCGAATCTCATTTCGCTGCAGTGCTGAGGGTATGCCAACCCGCGCCGATGCAAGTTGATAGATTGGTCCACGTGGTTGGTATGCTTCGAAAGCTTCGGCACCTGTGTGTCCTGCCAGCGACAGCAGGCCTGCGGACAATCCGACCGATTCGACGATCACCGGCGTATGCTTGTAACTGCGATGTTCGCTGGGGACTGTAACCAGTGCGATCGGTTCGCTTTGATCCATGTCCCAGCGAACTTCCATGTTGCTTTTTGCCGCTTCGGCTGAAATGCCGCGAAGGAATCGGCTCAACGGCAGTGGCAGTGCGCCAGCCCGCAGATTTGTGATTTGAATCGCGATCACGTTGGCCTGTTCGGTCAATGCGGCTTTTACCTCAAATGAAACAATGGTATCGATATGCTGGTTCTTATACCTTGCGGCGGCGAAAACTCGTCCGTCTTCGATCACGATCCGTGGCTCCGTCACACCACGTGGCAATAAGTTAGGAAACTCACGTGGCAATTGCTGAACCAACCAAGCATTGACCTGCTCGTCGGTAAACGCTGCGCACCAACTGCCCAATCTCGCCGCGTCGCCCTGCAACTGAACAACGTCCTTTTCGAGGCTGGCGATAGCCGAATCGAGGTCCTTAGGCATTCGCAAAGCGGCTTGCGAATAAAAGTCGGGCACGACTCGGGTACGCTGCAGTGCCCACCAAGACGCTGCTGCAGAGACGATGGAACCGACGACCAGCAACGACGCGAGCGAGATTAGCCAACGCTTCATGACAATTTTCCGAAAACGGAATCCAATAACGTATGGAAATGGAATGCGTCTCAAGACCCGAATCGCAATGGACGGGGTAACCAGGATTTTAGTCGATCGGTCCACCCGGTGCGGGGTGCGGGTTGTTTTATTTTTGACGGGGTATTTTTATTCTGTTCTTCAGGAACCGGCGAATCGGTGGGTGATTTGGCTGTTGCCCCCGTGACACTTGGGTTGAACGCTGCTCGCCGCACCGGCGATGCACTGGGTGATTGCCGATTGCCGGCCGGCGATGGGTTCACCAAATCAAGTGCCCATTGTGAATCAAACAATCGGCTCGCACCAATGCAATCGCCGCGCGAAAGCCCACCAGCGGCTAGAAACACGAGATGTTCCCAATGAGTCTTTTCGGCTGCGGTCATAAACTGGTCGTAGCACTGGATGTCATCAACCCAGACTTCTCCCGCTGACATCAAATCGATTGTTAATCGCAACGACTCGACTGGCAAGTTTGGCAACTTTGCAATCTCCAACCATTGGGGTTCGCTCCATTTGCCATCCGCCTCCAACGTGACTGACATTGTCTTGCGAATCGGTGTCCCGCCGACCGTCCCTTCAAGCGCCATGCGTACGACATGAGGTTCGGGCGTGTCGGATTCCAATTTTTTATCTTTCGCCTTACCAGCGCGGAATCGAGCGGAAATGGCCAATCGACCTGAGCGTGGTGGGACGATCGTTTGGCTGACAATCCAACTGCCCCCGGCACGTCCAGGCTGGCCGGTTAGTCGCATCGATCGCGCCCCGTGAAATGCGACATTTGAATCAATCGCGACACAATCGGCCGGATACTGGGCAATCATCCATCCGGGAACTCCGGTCCCTTGGGCCTCGAAACTTGGATTGGAAATCAGACTCAGTCGTCGCAAATACTGCTTTTCCGGGATTGCTGACACAGCATCTTCAACTCCTGCACGGATGGTTGCGACTTGGGACGCCGACCCGGCGAAAGTTGATCGCCAATTCAACAATTTGGCTTCGCTGGCGGAGAACCGCACCGCCACCAATTCGCCTCCTTCAACTACCATTTGCCAACTGGTGCCAGATTCAATCGTCCTACGCGAGGTAATCGAATCTGCGACAGTATTTTGATTTTGAGCGGCAACGCGAAGCGGATCTTCGTGGACAGAACGCCCCAAAGAAGTCGAGAGTTGCGATGGGGCCGGGCCCATTAGGTGCACGGTCACGGGTCGAGATAAACTGACCTGCCATACCACCGGCCATCGAGTCTGATTTACGGCGTAGACATAAGTTACGTCATCATAATTCGCTGTACGAACCCTTAATGCGGCACTTCCCGTTTCCTTCGACTCGACATCGAACATCATAACAGGTGGCAACTCGGCAAACGTCCGTAGTGATCGTCGCCGCACATCGCTAGCTGGTTGATTTAGGCCCCCGCCACCGATCGCCACCATGTTGCGATCACTGCGATTGACCAAGTGAGCCAACGCCAGCGATGATTCGATCGGTTCCAGCAAGGAGGTTACCCCCGGTAATATCGGAGTCGCAACTTGATTAGCCTTTGCCAGTGAATCCGACACAGGATTGTTATCCGGACCAAGATCGCTTGCACCGGCCAATTGGTCGCTCGAAAAAGGGCCCGGTTCAAACCGCTGGGCATCGGATATCGGTTGGTGGAAAACCGCTGCCAGATAGGCTTGGGGAGGTGGGCCGCCATCCGTCGAAACGGGCACACTTGCGTTACACGCTTCGTCGCGGACTCGTAATGCCAAAGGTTCTGTCAACGCGCGCCGCTGGAGACGAGTTGTGATGATGCGCCGATCACGGCCAAGTTCGACCAGATTCGATGGTAACGCCGAGTCGCAAGACATCAACAATAGGTTCCGACCATCGATCTGTTCAAGGATTTGTTGGAACCCGTTGGCAAGTCGCTCCGCCCGCCAGCGATTAAACACGTTTTCGCCAGACTTCTGAATCCAAACTTCTAATGATTCGCGTGGCGGTGCATTTTCACCAAGGCTAGCGTGAAAGTCATTCAGTGTTTGGTCATCCGCCAAGGGTAATGGCGGTGATCGCAAATAAGAACGTTCGTCTGCTAGGATGCCAATCGCCGGTACGCACCCTCTGTCGCGACAACGTTTATTCAATTCCAACAACGAACGTTTGAATTCTGTAAAAACGGTTTCGTTCCCACTATTGTAGATGGGAAACGCCGTCAACGGTGGTCCATCAAAATTCCACGCTCCCAATTGTCCCGCCAAAGGTGAGCGTGTTGCAATCGATGTCGCGATCGTGTCGGATCGGATTCGTTGTTCCAAGGCAAGCACGGGTGTGCTAGGCCGAATGCACGGAATCAATTGCAGCGATTCGCGTTCGAACATCCTCAGCATCAATCGCAAGGGATCAACGGGCCCGACGTCGCTGGCCCAGTTTGCGTTCCAAGCGGCATCGGCAACGATCGAACGATCCGGAAACAGTGAAATCCCATCGCTTGAAACAGTCAGGATGGCGCCACCATAGCCTTCGCGGCGCAGCGTTTCGATCAGACGATTGGTGGCGACCCAAACCGATTGATAATCCAGCGGCCTAGCGGCGGTTGGCAATCCACGATCGCCAAACTGGTCGAACAAATCGGCGATCTCTAGTCGCATCGCGGACAATCTCGCGCCCCCTGTGCCAGGACGATTTTGTTTTGCCAAGGGATATCTTAATCCTTTAGATTCATTGACCATGACATCGACACGACCGATTGCTGCTGGCGTTATTGTCGATCGATTGGACAACACCAAACGCGTCGCTGGCGACCGCGGCCAAAAATCGATCACTGCCTCATGCCAAAAGTCGCTTTCAACAGTACCGTGCGAGCCGAGGCTTGAGGCCTGTGCGGCCACCTGCGGGTTGGATTGCAAGCTTTCTGTTGCGGATGGTGTCTGCTGGCTTGTCCGAATGATCGATAAACCTGGTCCGAGCGGTTGCGGAACTCCGGTCGTCGGATCGAGGTCAACCAATTCCGCAACCATCCGCAACGACGTTTGACTCGGAACTCGAATCACAACACGATGCCGAGCGCCGACCTTCTTAACCGGAACTGACAATTCCAGTTGTTGGCCGACATCGATAACGTTTAAACGTTGACCTTCGTGCGCAAGCGATTGGTCGGTGCGATTACCACCCGGTGTGCCGCCAAACCACTGCGCGGTCGGTTGTATAAACAAACGGGAAACGGTCGACGAATCATTGCGCACTTCAGCGGTTCCGAATCGGGTCCATCCTGATAAATTATCTGAACCGCTATCCGACTGGGGTGTTTCATTAATCGTGTTGGATTGACCGACCAGCGGCATTTCCCGCGGCCCAGCAATGACCGCAATCGATAACATAGTTTCCGCGATCGCGATGACTTCCTGGACCGGCAGCAGATGTAGGCCACTGGTTATCGAGTCACCAAGCAGTGGTGCAGCGGTTGGTCCAGATTCCTTTGCCAGCGTCGTTTGCGACGAAGCTGTGTTGCCGCTCAGCACGCTGAATGGACCAAGCGGTATATTCAATGGTGTCGTCAAGGACTGCGGAAGGCTGGTCGTTATCGAACGAGAGATCGAATTCGCCATTGTCGTTGGACTAAGTGCAGTCGAAAACCAACTACGGTCCTGAGACGTGTCGCGAAGTCGGAACCGCAACCGGTATGCACCGTTTTCTGATGGCGATACCCAACGCGCTTCGGGACATTGAAGCCCTTCCGCCATTTTGATTACGGGGAAAGAATTGGTGGATACGAGTAAATCATCCGCTGCGGAGTAAGTATAACAATCGAGGACCAGCGAGGCCGTAGGCTCGGGAGCAGCAATCGGAATAGGATTAACCAACGAGATGTCGACCTTCTGTTCGGTCCAAAATATCGTTTCTGATTCGCCCAGTCGGACTCGCAGGTCACCACTTGCGACGCGTCGAATCGTAATGCTGGCTCCGTTGTTAACCATTGCATTGACCGCGTTGCCGCTGATCAGATCGGCGATACTAAAGTTGATCGAAAAACCTTGCGGAACATCCTCACCTTCGATTCTAAGGGTGGCCCGGTCGCTTTTTCGGCCTTGAACTCGAAAGCTGATTCCGCCGGATTGCGTTTGTACCGAAGCGAGCGTTCCCTCGCCTGACGGAACCATTTTCAATCGCGCTGGCGGCCCGAAGATGAGTCCGCCTTGATCTGTCTCTAGCACCCCGGCACTCCAAACTGGCCCCGAGGTCAGCATCACCGGCGAAATGATTCTGGACTTAGGCGCCTGAGCCGATTCATCATCCCACGTGATTGCCCCGCCCCAACGACGCGGCGTTTGGCTAGCCCACAAAAGTTCGACTCTTAAATCGACCAAGTCGACTGGCTGGCTTTGGTTTTCGCGCTTGGAGTCCGTAGCAGCGGCGGTTGATACCGTCAATGGGCCGCAGCCAGACGGTGTCTCCAGCAGGCCAAATCCACGGATCGCAAGTAAGGCGGCCAGCACCGAAAACGATGTGGCGTCAAGAAAATGGCGGCGGTGGTGTCCGTACCGTTGCATTGACGATCGATCAGAAAACGTGGCTTGCAATTGTCCCATCCATGGGCACTTGCACCGAGTCGTTACGATCCAATTCGCTTGACCCAAGTTGTGTCTTAAGCCATTCCGGCACTCGGTCGCAACCCTGATTCATTTCCGCAAAATCGAGCGAATGGATCCATGCGTACACTGATTCAGGTCGATGCGTTTGGAATCGATAAGCAGCCCGTGAAGAGCATCCTTGGCCGGAGAGAAAAGTGAGTGTGGAGAGGTCTATCGATCAGAGTCCCGTTCCCAACGTGAGCTGTCCGAGCGTACAACTGGTCGTTTTAGGACGTTTTTGATTTTAAAAAACTCGTTCGCTATTTTGATGGATGGGGCAAGCAGATTCAATGTGGACATTTGAGCTAGCGATTATGGCGTCCATGATTGGCCTCAACAGCATTTTTGCCGCGTACGAGATTTCTTTAGCGTCGATCGGAGCCGGGCGACTGCACGGTCTGGTCGGTGAAAAGCGTTGGGGGGCGGAGTCGGCCGCCCGGATGAAGGACAACATCGAAGCCAGCTTGGCGGTTATCCAACTTGGAATCACTCTGGTCGGAGCTGTCGCAGCGGCGACTGGCGGTGCCGGTGCCGAAAAGTCGCTTGAACCGATGCTGATTGGTAAGGGAGTGCCTGCAGGTCTAGCCCAGTTTCTCGCAATCGCATTGGTCGTCCTGCCGCTGACAGTGGTGACAATTATTGTGGGCGAGTTAGTACCCAAGGTTTTTGCATTACGAAACAAAGAACTTGTCTGCCTAGCGCTGTCGCCGCCTATGGAATGGTTTTCGTATAGCGTCTGGCCGGCTGTTTGGTTTTTTGAAAGCACCGTCACCGGAATCATGCGTTTGGCGGGACATGGTGGCAATGACCACGAAGGTAAGACTGTCATACAAGATTTGCACGGTGCTGCTGCGTTCGCCAGGCTGTCGCGATTGATCGGACGGCGCGAGGAAGGGATCATCGTGAGTGCGTCGCGGCTCTCGTCAACACCTCTTAAAAAGATTGCGCTGCCGGTTGAGCACATTGAGATGTTGGTTGCCGATCAGTCGTTTGCAGAAGCGCTTGTTGCGGCACATCAGAATATGCATACGCGTTACCCGGTGACGGAAGAGGCTGGCAACCCCCAGCGAATTATCGGCTATGTCAACTTCAAAGATATTGTCACCAATTTGCGGATCGCCCCCCAGACGTCAAGTTTTCGCAAGCTGGTCCGTTCTCTTGAGTCTTTTGACGGTGAATCGCCAGTATCGGAATGCCTAGAGCGGCTCATTCGGGACCGAAGCCACATCGCTTTGGTAAGAGAACGAAGTGGTAACGTCATCGGGATGATCACCCTTGAAGACATCATCGAAGAACTCGTCGGAGAGATTCATGACGAGTTTGATCGAATCCCATCGCACCTGAACCGAGCCGGCGAGGGCTGGATTGCGGGGGGCTTTGTTTCACTGAACCAGCTGCGTGATGTGGCCAGAATCGAACTCCCAGCGACGAACGGCAAGCCGCTTTATACACTTAACGACTGGATTGTCGAGCATCTGGGACGTCCACCCCGCGGCGGCGATCTGATTGAAACGCCGGCGTGTACGATCATCGTGCGAAAGATCAGAAATGTGATGGTTCAAGAGGCGTATTTGTCGTCCCCCAAGTTGCAAGATGGCGAAAATGAGACGTAAACTAGGGGAGTTTGTTTCAGTTCATACACAGCTCTCGAAGCGGTTTGGGCGGTATCACCCTAAGCCGTAATGGTCACTGGTGTGTCGCGAATCAAAGCCAAAACCAAAAACATCTAGACGACTGACTGTGGTAACGCTGAATTGCTGGTGGCGTTGAAGGTTTCGCTGAAGCCCAAACGAAGAAACTTAAAGAAAACGATCTAGGATCGGATGGCCGCTGTTGCTACATTGAATTCGGCGAGCGTCACGTTGGACAGGGTGGTTGATGTCCTGGCGATCCCTTACCACTTGAGTCGGCCCCAAAAGGTCGGCTTTCATGAAACCACTGTCCGACTTTAAAATCCTTCCCCAGCCGAATGAGACTACGTGTGGGCCAACCTGCCTGCAAGCGGTTCTTCGTTTCTTTGGTGACGATCTCGACCTGGCCGACGTGATCGCCGAAACCCCCGAACTGGAGGATGGTGGCACGCTCGCCGTTTTGCTGGGGACCCAAGCGATCTCGCGTGGATATCAAGCAAAGATCTTCACTTACAACCTGCGCGTCTTTGACCCGTCTTGGTTCGTTCATCCGTCAACGGTGAAGTCCGATCAGGTGCACCGTGTCGACTGTCCCGATGAGAAGGTACCGGCGGTCGATTTAGTCAAAAAACTAAATGACCAAATCAAACATAAAGAGAGCGTTAAGCTGCAGTTGGCCTGCAAAGCTTACTCGCATTTCATCGAAATCGGCGGCGAAATTCGCATGCACGATTTGAACAAACAACTGCTGAGGCAATACTTTTCGCGATCGATACCAATTTTAACCGGTTTAAGTTCCACGTATCTCTACCAAGCCGCTCGCGAACGACAACGCGACATGAAGCCTGATGACATTCGTGGCACGCCGACCGGTCATTTTGTCGTGCTTTGCGGCGAGACGCCCGCCCGAAAGCTGATTCGTGTCGCCGATCCATACATCCCGAATCCGTTCACAAAACATCATTACTACGATGTCACTCGCGACCGACTGATTTGCGCGATTCTTTTAGGCGTTTTGACCTACGATGCCAACTTGTTGATTATCCAACCAAAATCCGATTCTTAAGCAATGACTGTATTGATTGTGACCAGCAAGGCCGAGGACTGGCCTGCGCAGATCGATGGTGTCGAAGTCATCGATGATGACTCCTATTTGACCGATCCGGCGTACAGCGAACGTCGCGGTGCAAAGGTCTTCAACCTCTGTCGATCCTATCGTTATCAATCCACGGGATACTATGTATCCTTATTGGCCGAAGCTCGGGGCCACAAGCCGCTGCCGAGCGTCGCAACCGTGCGTGACCTGAAAACGCAATCGGTTGTTCGGATGGTATCCGATGAGTTTGATGAACTGATCCAGAAAAGTCTTGCGAGTATCAAGTCAGCCGGTTTTCGCCTCAGCATTTACTTTGGCCAAAATATGGCCGCCAAGTATCAGCGGTTGGCGCTGACGTTGTTTAATCAATTTCAAAGCCCGATGTTGCGAGCCGACTTTTCACGTGACTCGAAAGGGCGTTGGCAACTGCGTAAGGTAGATTCGATCTCGGGCAACGATGTGCCGAAATCGCACTGGGATTTCATCGCCAAAGCGGCCGCGAAACATTTCGCATCGCGTCGCGTCGTTGCTCAGAAAAAATCGACGCCGCGGTTTGATATGGCGATCCTTTATCGACCTGATGACCCTAGCCCACCATCGGACGCCAAGGCGCTGAAGAAGTTTATCAAGGCGGCGGAGACGCTGGATATCGCCGCCGAATTGATTACCAAAGATGATTACGGCCGGATCGCCCAATTCGACGCCCTGTTCATTCGTGACACGACCTTTATCGATAATTATACTTATCGTTTTTCGAGAAAGGCAGATGGCGAAGGGTTGGTGGTAATGGATGACCCGCAATCGATCTTGCGGTGCACCAACAAAGTGTACTTGGCCGAACTGCTCGCCCGGCACAACATTTTGATACCGAAAACCATTGTCGCACACAGTCGCAACGCGAACATTGTTGGCCAACAGCTTGGGTTTCCATTGGTTTTGAAGAAACCTGATAGCGCATTTTCTCAAGGTGTGATCAAAGTCACCAATCAAGACGAACTGAATGCACAATTAGAGCTGTTTTTTAAAGAGTCCGATCTTGTGGTGGCACAGGAGTTTTTGCCCACCACGTTCGATTGGCGCATCGGCATTATCGATCAACAACCGATTTTCGCGTGCAAGTATTTTATGGCGTCGGGACATTGGCAAATTATCGATCATAACAAAAAAGGGAATGACCAATATGGTCGGTTTGAAACGATGCCGATCGAATGGGTTCCGCGCAAGGCGGTTCAAGTCGCGCTAAAGTCAGCAAATTTGATGGGCAACGGGCTTTACGGTGTCGATGTCAAAGAATCCAACGGAAAGTTTTATGTGATCGAAGTTAATGACAATCCCAATATCGATTCAGGTGTCGAGGACCAGGTTTTGAAGGATGAACTTTACTTGCGGGTCATGAGTGTTTTTCTTCGCCGAATGGAACAGAAAAAGTCTCGATACTTTTAACACGCCGTTCGACGCTACGAACCGAATCGCAAACGAAAAGAATCTCGCACATGGTCGATCCGAAAGAGCAACTGCATCTGTTCGAAGGCTTTGGTATCGAATTGGAATACATGATCGTCGATCGTGATACCCTTGATGTGAAATCGATTGCGGACGATCTACTGAAGCGAGCCGCTGGTGAGCGGGCGTCCGATTTCGATGACGGGGCGATCAGTTGGTCGAATGAACTGGCATTGCACGTTATCGAGCTGAAAACGAATGGTCCCGTCAGGTCGCTTGTTGGGGCTGCGAAAGAGTTTCGCCGTAGTTTAAATCGGCTCAGCCAAATTGCAGAAGAGTTCGATTGTCGCTTGATGCCGACAGCGATGCATCCGTGGATGAACCCGATTGAGGAATTGAAGCTGTGGCCTCACGATTACAATCCGATTTACGAAGCTTACGATCGCATTTTTGATTGTCGCGGACACGGTTGGGCGAATCTGCAGAGCATGCATATCAACTTGCCGTTTGTCGGCGATGATGAGTTTGGGCGATTGCATTCCGCGATTCGTTTGATTTTGCCGATTCTGCCGGCGATCGCGGCAAGTTCGCCTTTTGCCGATCGACGCGAGACTGGTTTCTTTGATTACCGCATGGAAGTTTACCGGCATAATTCCAAAAAAATCCCATCGATCGCTGGGTGGATTATACCCGAGCCCGTATTTACACAAGCTGATTACGAACGAGAGATCTTTGATGTTTCGTATCGTGATATTGCTCCATATGACCCGGATGGAATCTTGCAATCGCCGTTTCTGAATTCTCGTGGCGCAATCGCTAGGTTTGAACGCGGGGCTGTTGAAATTCGCGTGATCGACATTCAGGAATGTCCCGAAGTCGATTTGGCCATCGCTGAACTGGTTACCAAGGTGGTTCAGTTGCTGGTCAGTGAATCGACGCTTTCGTATTCACAACAGAAACGTGTACCAACGAAGCCACTTGCCGATATTTTTTTCGATGTCGTTCGCCATGCCGATCAATCTGTGATCCATGACCAGCAATACCTTGGCACGATGGGCATTGCTTCGTCGTCTGCGACTGCGAAAGAAGTGTGGGCGGCACTGCTGGCACGCTTGATACGCCACCCACTTGATGAACCGTTATCGTCGACAAGCGTTAAAGTTATCGAGACGATTTTGGAATTCGGTTCTCTTGCACGTCGTATATCCAATGCGGTAAATCACGAAATGGATCGATTGCCGCTGGTCTATGGTCAGTTGTGTGATTGCTTGCAACGTGGAAAGATGTTTGCGGATGATGGTCATGCGATATCTTGATAGGTTTTCGGTCGTGATCACCTGCGAGCACGCGACGTGTTTCGTGCCCTTACGGTACAAAAATCTTTTTGCTGGCCACGATCAGTTGCTGTTATCACATCGCGGATGGGATCCTGGCTCTCTAGAGCTTGGTAGTGCGATTGCGAATCACTTCGGTTTTCCATTCTTCGCAACGGAGGTGTCGCGACTATTGATAGAGGTGAATCGCTCGCTGTGGCACGGTCAACTTTTCTCGGAGTTTTCGAAGGTTTTAGACGATGACGCGAAACAGTCTCTTTTGGACATGTATTATCATAAGCATAGGAACGCGGTCGAAAGTTGGATTGTGGCACAGTGTAATAGCGGGTCGTGCGTCCTGCATTTGTCACTGCATAGTTTTGCACCGTCTCTAAATGGTGTAGAACGCAACGCTGATGTCGGATTGTTGTACGATCCGCGTCGGCCCAAAGAAAAGCAATTTTGTGAGCAGTGGAAAGAGAGTTTCCAGAAGGTAATTCCCGAATGGCGGGTCCGTAAGAATTATCCCTACCTTGGTCGATCGGATGGCTTTACCACTTACTTGAGAAAGCGTTTCAGTGGTGAGCAGTATTGTGGGGTCGAGTTGGAAGTGAATCAACGCTGGGCGGTTGAGCGTCCAGCGATCTATGACGCTCGGGTGTGGGAGATGGTACAGACGATCGAGTGTGTATTAGCGATTTGATCCGAAGCGACGGGCTGTGTTAGGACGGGCTGT
>DIUH01000104.1 GCA_002428205.1 Planctomycetaceae bacterium UBA6163 | reverse complement strand
CCGATGGCAATCCCTCAACAATGGATGCGTCACAGATCGGTTACCTGCCAGAGGATCGAGGCCTTTACCGCGACCAAAAAGTTGGTCGCATCTTGGAATACTTTGGTCAATTGCGAGGCATGACGGTCTCGCAATCGAGGCTGGCGGCGCGTGAATGGGCCGAACGATTGGAGGTTTCGCAGCATCTTAATAGTAAGCTGGAGACGCTCAGCAAGGGGAACCAACAAAAAGTGCAGGTTGCCGCTTCTGTCTTGCATCGACCTAGGCTAGCTTTATTGGACGAACCGTTTTCTGGCTTGGATCCGATCAACCAAGAAATGATGCTGGGGTTGATTCGGTCGTTGCAAGATGAAGGTACGACGGTCTTGCTGAGCGCGCACCAGTTGGAATTGGTCGAGCGATTAGCGGATCGCGTATTTCTACTTGCGCAGGGAAAACGCGTGTTATCCGGAACGGTTCCCGAGTTAAAGTCCAGCAAGCACAGCGGATACTCGCTGCGGATCGGCTTTGCGAGGCCTATGTCCACTGAAGCCTTTGCGTCATGGCAAGGTTGTCCCAGTTTGGACGCCATCGACCATTTTTCGGAGTCGACTGTCCAGCTCACGTTAAAGCATAAAAGCTCGGTGGTTGAGTGGATTGAGCGGGCTTCGGAAGTGGGTGAAGTCACGGATTTTCGTGGAGGCTCTTTATCGCTTCACGAAATCTACCTACGCGCCCTAGATCCTGGTCACAAGCCGGAGATTCAGGTGACTGCTGGCCCGTAGATTCTTTGTTCGTGATTTTGATTCACCATCATCGGTTTTGATGCACCATCATGGGTGCTGTTAGGCTATTAGCAATAAATATAAACGTAAACAATGATAACAAATACAAGGTCTTGGTTGCGCACCAGTTTGACGGTCGCCAGGTGGGAGTTCCAGCGGTATTTCAAATTGAAAGATCAGATCTTGGGACTGGTGTCTTTGCTTATCGGGGCTGGAATTGGTTTTGGCGCCATGCAACTTGCGGCTTCCGCAGGCAAGGTGGAAATCGCGGTCATCGGTACCGGTTCTGCTTTTTCACTCCCGGCGGAAGGGAATTTGGCGATTGCCGTTGGTGATCATAGCGAGCAAGAATGGCGAGAGCGGGTTGAGTCGCGTGAGATCGATGGATTGTTGGTGGTATCCAATTCGCCGGGATCACCTTGGCAAGCCAAGTTAACGGTTCGAAAAGAGCCAACATGGCTGGAGGAACTGCGTCCGACGCTGCAGGCCGAACGTATCAGTTGGCAAATGAATGCCGCAAACATTGCTCCGACGACTCTTGCTGAAATCCTTGCCCCGGTGGATATAAAAATCGAAGCGTTGGTCGATCAGGGCGTGTCAAAATCAGATCGTCTGGTGGCATTTACCATTCTCGGTGCGATGCTGATCACGACTTGGATCGGGCTGGCTTATATGTTGACAGGCATTACAAGTGAAAAACAACAGCGAGTTACTGAGCAGATTGTAAGTGCGATTCGACCACAAGTTTGGATTGATGGAAAGCTGATCGGTATCACCGGCGCCGCTATCGGTTCACTTGGATTCTTATTTGCGACCAGTTTCATTTGTATGTTGGTTGCCTGGATGGCGGGATGGAACGTATCGCTCCCAGACTCATTGCAAAAATGGGAATTGTATCCGTTGCTATTGATGTTCTATCTCGGAGGAGTTTTCTTTTGGAACTGTTTCTATGCTGGGGTTGCGTCGATTATTTATGACCCCAATACATCATCGCGGACTTCTTTATTGTTTTTGCCAATGTTACCGATGGTCGCCGCCGTTCTTGTTGTTTCTCAGCCCGACGGCGCTATGATGCGAGCACTTAGTCATTTGCCGGGGGCGTCATCGACGGCGATGCCCATGCGGTTGGTGCTGGGCGAGGTCGCTGCCTATGAAGTTTGTTTAAGCGTGGGTCTGATGATTCTTGGAATCGCCGCGCTAAGGCTTCTTGCCGGACGAGTCTTTTCCGCAGGCATCATGCTGTACGGCAAGGAACCGACGTGGCTGGACATCGTCAAGTGGACCTTCAAACGCAAGAATGACCTGGTTGTCTAGGCATGATTTGAAACGTTTGCTGATCTTCCTCAGCAAGTGGCAACTAATCGGCGACGAAGCGCAGTTGGCGGCTCTGCTGCAAATGGTTTGAGAAAAACTTGCAAACGCACAGTGATGCAAGTGTTTGTATGCGACGTGCCATCATTCATGGGGCCAAGTCGCTCGTCCTCGCGCCTGGTCGGCATCGTCAAGCGACGATTACTGTCGGACCAGTCGGGTTGTATGGCCTGGGCTACGCTTGCCAGTCGCCTGCAGAGGCTTGCATCCGTCTTGAAACGGCACATCGCGATTCGTACACCTTTGCTTGGCTATCAAAAAACCATATTGGTTGTCGACGCTTGGCAGCGATTTTGAATATACTCGTCGCAATGCAATTGTTTCCTTACCGGTGTTGTTAACGATGATTCGAAACGCTTTGGTGTTCGTGTTGGTGATGGGTGCATTTCAGGTGACAAAGGTCTCTGGACAGGATGCACCTCCTGCGAGTGTTTTTAAGCACCTACCACCTTTGGGGATCGAGATTGGGTCCGAGGTAACGGCGCAGTTGAAAGCAGCGACAGTTGATACGCGAAGTCAGTTGGAACGGATTGCGTTGACCAATGATGATGCAAATCAGTGGCAGCCTGATGTGGAAGTATTCATCCGTGCGGTTGAGTTAGCGATCGATCAGAACTTGTTTTACAAGCCACGTGACATTGACGCAGCGCACAAGATGCTCAAGATCGCACGAGAGAGGCTTGATGCTGTAGGCGACGGGCATCGTGGGCCAACGCTGTTGGCGATCGGTTCGTCGGGTGAGGCAGCATCGCGATTAATGGTTGGGGGTTTTGTTTCAGCGATCGATGGATCGGTCCAGCCCTATGGTGTCGTCTTGCCGAAAAGTTTCGATCTGGCCTCAAAGACCAAGCGGCGACTGGATGTTTGGCTGCATGGCCGTGGCGATGCGGCGACGGAGATTCCGTTCTTGTCCGAGCGATTGGCAAAACTTGGGACATTTCCATCCGACGACGCGATTACGCTGCATCCATTCGGGCGGCATTGTAACGCGTTCAAATTTGCCGGCGAAGTCGATGTTTATGAAGCGATCGCGCACATTGCAAAGATGTTTAACGTCGATGAGCGTAAAACCAGCATTCGTGGTTTCTCGATGGGCGGGGCGGGATGTTGGCATTTAGCCGCACATAATCCGGGGAAATGGTTTGCGGCTAATCCCGGGGCGGGTTTTGTCGATACGATTCGTTACCAAGGCTGGGACAAATCGAGTATGCCTTACGCGCCGGGTGATTGGGGGCATCGTTTAATGAATTGGTATGACGTGCCTCCCTGGGTTGTAAACTTAGGCAATACGAATGTGATTGCCTACAGCGGTGAAGTTGACAAGCAACGCCAAGCGGCGGAGTTGATGATTGAAGCTGGCAGGGCCGTTAATATGGATTTCCTGCATGCGGTCGGTGTCGGCATGGGGCATAAGATCGACGAACCGTCGGCCAAGGTGATTGAACAACAGATATCGCAATGGGCCATGGCGGCCGATGGGGCCTATCGTAACAAGATCGACATGGTGACTTATACATTGCGATATCACAAGATCGATTGGCTGTGCATCGAAGGGATGAACGAGCATTGGGCACAAGCGAGAGTGACAGCGGAGTTGGTGCCGCCGACCACGGTTAGGATTGAGACGCAGAATGCGAACCATCTGCGGCTTGATTTCACCCGATTAGGTTGGCCTCTGGCCAGTGGTGACATTCGAATCGAGATCGATGGGCAAGTGTTTGCGGGCCCGCCAGCGACGCCGAAGCAACCGCTTGTGATTGAGCTGGTTTCCGCCGGGGACGGTTGGTATGAACTGGATACGGCGGCTTCGGTCGATAGTTCATTGAGGAAACGCCCAGGCCTGCAAGGCCCGATCGATGATGCATTTACAGCACCGTTCTTATTTGTATTACCGAGTCGACCGTGCCGTCATGGAGCCGTGGAACGATTTACGCAAGCCGAGGCACGAAGGGCACGAGATGTTTGGCAGCGGATTATGCGGGGTAATGATCGGGTGGTGGTGGATACCGAGTTAACCGAAGAACAAATTGCCAATTATAACTTGGTTTGCTTCGGCGACTTTTATGGTAATCGTTTTTTGTCGTCGATTGCCGATCGGTTGCCGGTGCAATGGAAGGACGATCAAATCAAAGTTGGTGATCAAACTTTTGACGCCTCTTCGCATTCGCTGGCGATGGTTTATCCGAACCCCAGGAGTCCGAATCGTTATGTGGTTGTTAATAGTGGGTTGACGTTTCGCGAGTTTTCAAACTCGACCAATTCTCGTCAGATCGCGATGTTGCCGGATTGGGCGGTAATCGATGTGTCTCAACCGGCTGATGGGATTTTTCCTGGACGGATCGCGGCGGCTGATTTTTTCGGCGAGTTATGGGAAGTCGATTCGGTCAAGCCTGTGGCACCGCGTTGAACGACGTATCGAAGCAAATACGATCAGATCGTGCCCACCTTGCGCTGGCTGTCTGTGTGTTTTTTTTACGGGCATTTAGATTGCGATTAGCGACGGCTAGCTACGGCCTTTGATAGTGCCGCTTTTGGTTGTGAGAAATCGCATCTCGGGTCGGCTTTGTTGCTGTTCTGCTGGAAGTATTGGCCGCTCGGGTCGGTTTTGATACCCAAGATTTAGAACCGACCCCGAAACCATTAGCCGCTTTTGTGCTTGCCTTGGTTTTTCTCGGTGTGGGATAGGTTATTAATCGCGACAGGGGTTCATGTTGAGGTTTAACCCAGCTTTACGATGAGGGGTACGCACCCCCTTGGGGCTGATTGTGCGATTAGAGTTGCACTTTGCCGGTGCCTGGCACGATCTCGCCGATCTCGTAGGCGGCTTGGCCGGAGTCGACCAATCGGCTAACGACACTTTGCGAGTAATAGGGTGAAACGACCATCGTCATGCCGATGCCCATATTGAAGACGCGTCGCATTTCGCCCGTCTCGATCTCGCCGGTTCGCTGCAGCCACTCAAAGACAGGCAACATCGGCCAGGATGTCGGGTCAATTTTTGCATCGACCGTTTTTGGCAAGATTCGATCGAGGTTTTCTTCGATCCCGCCGCCGGTGATATGTGCGATGCCGTGAATCACTTGTTTGACTCGATAATTCGTTTGGACCATGCGGACCGATTGGGCATAGATCGTGGTCGGCTTGAGTAATTCGTCCGCCACAACGCCGCCGAGTTCTGGCACCTCGCTATCGAAGTCCAGACCGGCGTCGCGCAGCACTTTGCGAACGAGGCTGAATCCGTTGCTGTGCACGCCGCTGCTGGCTAGTCCGATCACCTTATCGCCGACGGAGATCGATTTTCCGTCCAGCAGCTTAGACCGTTCGACGACACCGACGGCGAAACCGGCCAAGTCATAGTCGTCAATACCGTACATGTCGGGCATGATCGCCGTTTCGCCGCCCAGCAGCGAACAATCGGCGACAACGCAACCATCGCTGATGCCGCGAACGATCTGTTCCAGGCGATCCGGGTCATCTTTGCCCATTGCGACATAATCGAGGAAAAAAAGCGGTTCGGCGCCGGTGCACAGCAGGTCATTGACACACATGGCGACCAGGTCGATACCGACCGTAGCGTGCCGCTGCGTCGATTGGGCAATTTTTAATTTCGTGCCGACGCCGTCCGTTCCGCTGACCAAAACCGGTTCGCGATAGTTCCGGGCGAACAGTTTTCCGTCGAAGTCGAGGCGGAACAGACCGGCAAAGCCGCCATCGCTGCGGATTACGCGCGGGCTGAACGTTCGATGCATTAACGCCGGTAGACGCCCCATCGATTCGGCATAGATGTCAAGATCGACGCCTGCGTCACGGTACGTGGAGGCCATAAAACGGCGAGGGATTGGGGGAATTCGGTTAGTTATTTGCTGTTTTGCCGAGGTTGATCAGCGACAAATCGTTGACGTCGACGTTGCAGACAGCAGTTCTGGCGTTGACAGAAAACGCCTGCAAATAATGCTACCAATCCGCCTAGATGGCAACGGGGGCATACGCCTGGACGTCAAAGAGACTATCCTACGCTCTGGCGGATAAAAAATGAGGGGGCGAGGAAGAGCTTGAACTTGCCCCGATGAGGAACCAGCGGAGGGGCTTCATGACTTAAAACGACACCGTTGAAATGGCCGATATTTCGCACCTTACGCGTTATCCAGACCGATCAGTTTCCCAGACCCTCGTACCAGGTATTCCTCGCAACACAGGACTTTTCCGACTCAATTGCCCGAGCGCATCCTCTGGACTGTCGATTCATAAATCATGAAGAGATCGCACAGCATTCTCCGGTGTGTGCGTCAGTTCGGTGGTAGGTTTCAAACGCCAATCCGGTTTTCGATGTGGCGGTTCAACATGACTGATGGCTTCACAAACCCTTCGCACTCTGGCACTTCAGGTCAGGTACGAAGATGAGGTTGTCGATGATCTTGTTACCGCTGCTTCGCCGGATATTTGAAACTTCAAGTACCACAGCCCGCTCGCGGACATTAGAAAAAGGAAAGACCTGCCCTATGCTTATGCGCCAGCCTTGTCCTCCGTTGCAGTTCTCCTACCACGCCCCGTTCGGCGCGACCGTTCACGATACCGGTGTGCAGTTTTCTGTATTCAGCCGTTCGGCAACGGCAATGCGTTTGATGTTGTACAACAACGTGAACGATCGTGAACCTGCGGAAATTATCGACTTCGATCGCGATAAAGATCGTTGGGGCGATGTTTGGAGTATGTTTGTCCCCGGAATCGGAGCGGGACAGCTTTATCATTTTCAGGCCAGCGGCCCATGGGCGCCTGAGCAGGGGCATCGTTTCGATTCGAACGCCCGTTTGATCGATCCGTATTGCGACGCATTGGCGGGGACTTTCCAGAAGTCCGAGGACGGCGTCATTCGCCCGCCGCGATGCGTCGTGATCGATCACGAGTTCGACTGGGAAGGCGACCGGCACATCCGGCGCCCTTTGAGTGAATCGGTGATCTACGAGATGCATGTTCGCGGATTCACGAAGTCGCGATCGTCTGATGCCAGTGCGCCGGGCTCTTACTTGGGCGTGATCGAGAAGATTCCTTATCTGAAATCGTTGGGCGTAACGGCGGTCGAATTGATGCCGGTCCACGAGTTCCCGATTCGGGGGATTCATGGCGAGAAACTTCGTCGGCCGAATTACTGGGGCTACGACCCGATGGCGTTCTTCGCGCCGCACCGCGGTTACGCTCACAGCCAAGCCCCCGGGGCTCAGGTTGACGAGTTCAAGACCATGGTCAAGGCGCTGCACGCCGCCGGAATCGAAGTGATTCTCGACGTGGTGTTCAATCACACTTGCGAAGGGAACGAGAACGGTCCGACGCTGTCATTCAAAGGGCTTGAAAATCAAGTCTATTACATTCTTAGCGAAGGACGTCACTACAGCAATTACAGCGGATGTGGAAACACGATCAACGGGAACCATCCGGTTGTCCGTGAGATGATTTTCCACTGCTTGCGAAGCTGGGTGCATAACTACCATATCGACGGTTTCCGTTTCGACTTGGCCAGCATCCTTAGTCGTGATCGATCTGGTAACCTAGTTCCCAATCCGCCGATGGTCGAATTGATCGCCGAAGATCCGTTGCTGGCGGATACGAAAATCATCGCTGAAGCTTGGGATGCCGCTGGTGCTTACCAAGTCGGTTCTTTCGGCACCTCACGATGGGCCGAGTGGAACGGTCGGTATCGCGATGATGTGAGGGGGTTTTGGCGTGGCGATGGTGGCACCCTAGGTGCTCTGGCGACTCGCTTGGCCGGCAGCAGCGACTTGTATCATCATTCGGGGCGTCTGCCCGCCAGCAGCATTAACTTTATAACCAGCCATGACGGGTTCACCCTGAACGACTTGGTGTCTTATAAGGATAAGCATAACCTGGCCAATGGTGAGGACAACCGCGACGGCGACAACCATAATATCAGCGACAATTATGGTGTCGAAGGTCCGACGCGAAAGAAGGTAATCAACGAAGTTCGTACCCGTCAGATCAAGAATATGATCACGACGTTGATGTTGAGCCAGGGCGTTCCGATGTTGGTCAGCGGCGATGAGATTCGTCGCACCCAGCGTGGCAATAATAACGCGTATTGCCAAGACAACGAAACTAGTTGGTTCGATTGGAAGTTGGTCGAAAAAAATGCGGACATGTTCCGCTTTACGCAAAGTTTGATCACTTTTCGTCGCCAGCAACCGACGGTTCGTCGCACTTCGTTCCTGACCGGACAACAGGTCGAAGGCCGCTTGGTCCCGGACGTTTCGTGGTATGCCCCCGATGGCACGCCGCTGAATTGGTCTCAGCATGAATTGGCGATGATGGTTTACATTGCCGCGCCTAGCAAGTTGGATGACCCTGAAGGGCTGGGTCGCGACGTGTTGATGTTATTCAACAGCACCGGAGCGACTCGAGATTTTTCGATGCCGCAAATCGGCCGCGGAATGAATTGGACCAAGTTCATCGATACCGCAGCGGAAACGCCGCTGGACATCTATCCGCTGCTCAACGGCCCCAAGCCACCGGCGAATCGTCACGTTCAACTGCTGCCGCACTCGTTGATTGTGTTTGTCAGCGAACCGTCCGTGGCATAAATAAGTGGCGTTGCGTTAACGATTATCTCCACCCCGTGATCGCGTCTGCGGTTGCGGGGTGAAGTTATTTTAGGTGAGGGGCTTGGAACGAAGTTTGGGCGATTCTCTTTATTCTCGTCCGCGCCCCTGAAATAGTCGCTGTAGTTCGTTATTCAGCTCTGCCAATTGAGTTAACGTCTGTTCCCTTAGATTTTCCGCTGGCGTTTCCGCAATGCCCATCAGGCTTTGTAGCAATTGAATCCGTCCGATGACAGTTCCTTTTGCTTCGCCAGCTGCCAGGCCCTTTGCTTCGCCAGCTGCCAGGCCCTCAGCCAGCGCAGCTTGCAGACGCGCCCTTTCGTCCATCTCCATTTTGAGACGCCGGTTGTAAAGGCTTCGTTGATGAGGGTCTCGGGCAATCATCTCTAGGATTCCTGTGGCTTGGCGAAACACCGGCCCCGGCAATCGAGCGGTCAGTTGTTTCGGCGTCAACTCGCTTGCACGTCGAAAGAAAAATGCCCATTGCTCAATAGGATCGGTGATTACTTGATTATCCGTTGGTGGCATGTATTTTGGCAACTGCAACACATGTATTTGAAGACAATCGGTGAACAGCAACCCGTTTTTTTGATTCAACAATCGAAAATCGAGATGCAAATCAGCGACTTGTCGGAAAAGCACTGCGTCGAGAATGCAAATGCCGATTGCCGGACGGAGGTCCACGTAACTGTCTCCCTCGCCGAGCTGTTCGGTCAATTGGGTTGCCCCGTAGTAGGTTAACCGCTGTGACAGCCCCGCTGGCACGGTTCGTTGTATCTCGACATTGAATCGCCGTCCTTGGGAATCGCTTGCTAACACATCCAAAATCGAAAGCTTGTCCTCCTCAAACTCTCGTTCGACAATCGGATTAAGAATCTCGACGTCACGAATGATTGGATCGCCGCGTAGAATCGCATTCAGAAAATGCAATGTTATTGCCGGATGATCCGGACTGCCAATGATCGACTTGCAGGCGAAATCGACCGTAGGGTTGATACCAATCATCGAAACGACGCCTCCGCGGGGAATCTGAATACCCCATGCTAGCTGCATTGGCGTGCTAGCGACACCCGGGTGGCGTGCTGGCGGCATGCCAACACAGTCGCCAACGGCGATTCAGCGGGCGGCGGCGATGATGGCGTCGGCGCCTTGGTCGCGGAGGGTTTGGGCGGCCTGGATGCCTAATTGGTAGGCTTCGCTGGCTGGGCCGGTGATGTCGACGTCTAACCGGATCGACGCGTCGGGCGTTAAGACGGTTGCTCGCAACCGCAGTTCTTGCCCATCAACGGTGCCCAGTGCCGCGATCGGCGCTAGGCAGCCGCCGCTGAGCTCTCGCAAAAGCGCTCGTTCGGCGGTTACTGCGGCGCGAGTATCTGGGTGATCGAGCTTTGCGATCGCCGCAGTCGTGAACTCGTCATCGCGTCGCGTTTCGATCCCCAATGCCGCTTGCCCTGGTGCGGGCAACATCACTTCGATCGATAGCGTTGTCGCCGACACATCGCTCATCTCCAATCGTTCCAGTCCAGCCGCCGCCAGCAACGTCGCGTCAAAGTCGCCACGCATCACTTGATCGATTCGCGTCTGTACGTTGCCGCGAATCGGACGGATCTGCAAATCAGCACGGCGATGCAGCAACTGTGCGGCGCGGCGACGACTGCTGGTTCCGACTACCGCCGATTGTGGCAGTTCATCGAGCGTCCATCCGGCAACCGTCACGAGCCGATCTTCGACGACCTCGCGCTCGGTGACCGCTGCCAAATGCAACTCGGGCACTTCGATTGTCGGCAAATCCTTAAGACTGTGAACCGCTACGTCCGCTTCACCTTCAATCAATGCTTGCTGAATTCGCTTGGTAAACAATCCGACTTCGCTGGTCGACGTGATCGGACGCAAGTCGTTATCGCCCGCGGAAACCAAAGGGACAAGCAGCGTCGTGTAGCCGAGTCGCGTCAGCTCGCCCGCCACCCAAGTCGCCTGCCAAAGCGCCAACGGGCTTTTGCGAGTTGCTAATCGTATCGTTTGAGAATCAGACATAGGGTGTTGAGTGGTATTATAAAATTATAAAAGTGGACAGTGTAAACGCCCGCCTCAGTTCACGACAGGACGCACCGGACATACAGGATGCACAGAACATCGCTGCGCCGCGGTCATTTCGGGATATCGATAACCCCGTTCCAATCCGGTGGTGGCACACGCCCGTGACGAAGGATCGTGGCTGTTAAAAAATCCTTCGCGCGATCGGTCGATGCGACGCGATGAAGGAAATCAAACGCTTCGTCCCAGTCGCCTGCGATCAATGCATCGAGCGCAATCTCATAGGCTCGCACATCTTCATCCGTTGGCGACGTCGGTGTGCCATTGGGACGCAACAATTGATAGACATCAATCGGTTGTGAAATCCCCGCCGGCCTCACGCGTACCAAACGCCGTACGCGCATCACATCCGGGCTGACGTTTTTGCGAATCCAGTCTGCCGACGCTTGATCGAGCAAGACCTCGGCGCCTAAAACCTTAGTCATCCCTTCGAGACGGCTTGCCAGATTGACCACCGGTCCGAACGCCGTCACCTTCACTTGATCGACGGTGCCGATCCGACCTGCCACGGCGCGTCCGGTGGCCAGGCCGATGCCACAGCGGAATCCGAAACTGCCACCGCGTCGCGACTTTCGCGATTCGGGTTCGTTTTCAGCGACCGATCCGAGAATCCCGGTTCCGTAAAACGCTTCGCGGATCGTCAGCGCCGCTTGTGCGGCGCGAACCGGCGAGTCGGATTGGTCCAGTGGCCAGCCCCAAAACCCCATCGCAGCATCGCCATGAAAATCTCCCACCACGCCACCGGTGCGTAAGATCTCGCCGGTCATCACACCGAGCGCATCACTGACACGTTGCAATAATTCCAATAATCGATCTTGCGATTGCTCACTCTGTTTTGTGAACCCACGGAGATCACAAAAGAGGACCGAGACGTCGGTCTCGCGTGGCTGGAGCACTTCATCGGCATCGCGTCCGGCGAGGGCGTCCATCACGACGGGTGAGAAGAAACGAAGCAGCCCGAGCTGTTGACGCTGTAAGACTCTCGATTGCCGAAGGTTTCCCAGCGTGGTTCCCACCAGTTCCGCGAACTTAATGTCGTCATGCAGATCATCTGGTGCGGCGGCTAATGATTTTTCGATCCCGCCATCGATGCGAGGCAACAATTGACCCGTCACATAGATCACCCAACCGTTGCAAGATGGTGTCGGCAACGGGACACAAAACGCCCAGTCAACGCCTTCGGACGCGGTATACGGTTGTGATACTTTTGATGGCGGATCTTCGCCATCACCGCCGCTCCATAAATGCAATACGTTTTGCATCGTGCGCAGCGATTGGCGGGCGATCCGTGCACTCGGACGCGGGCCGCTGGTCTCTGCAATCCGGTTGTCATAGTGTAAGATTTTGGGCGGCGTCTTATCGTCACCACTGGCATCGAGAATCGCAACGGCGGCCGCCGATGGGATCGATTGCAACAACAGACTGACCACTCGCACCAATAATTCTTCATCATTGGTACTGCCACCGATGATGTCGGGCAAACGTCCCAACGCATCGATCCGTGTTGCCGCATCGCGGAAACCTCGGCCTCGCAATTCGTTGACGTTATAAACATGCTCGGTAACATCAAGCCGTTTATCGGAATTATTCACCTCAGGACGCGTGGCAAGCGTGAACGTCGTATGACCGATCACAAAATGTTCGCTGGGCATCAAGCGAAACGCATCCTTCTTTTGTCCACGATAGAAGATCGGGTTTCGGGATTCAGGGACTTTGCGAACCAGCACGCTGCCATCGGCTTGCAGTCTCAATTGTGCGTGTTGGCGAGAAACGCGATCGTCCCAAGTCACCTGCCAGCCGGTTGATCCGGTGCGGCCGATCGTAATCACGCCTTCATCGTTATCCCACCAGCGAAGTTGTGAATCGGCATCGGTCAAGCATTCGCCCGTCGAAGCCGGTAGGGCGCGCCGCCATCGGTTTTTTGCGAGCGAGCCTTGCGCGATCAGGTCTGACATGAACGAACCAAAATAATGAATGTGCGACGAACCGGTTGGGCGAATCAATTCACACAGGTGACTTCGACTTCGGACGTCACCGCGTGTGTGCCAGCGACCAACCCGGTGCTGAATGCCGACTGAAAGTTGTATCCGCCGATCCAGCCATCGAGGTCAAGGATTTCACCGGCGATAAACATCCCTGGTACGATACGGCTTTGCATCGTTCGCGGATCGACTTCCTTCAGGCTGACTCCGCCGGCGGTCACTTCGGCCTTATCAAACCCGCGAGTCCCCGTCACCGGCAGTGTCAATTGTTTTAGCGATTGAATCAATGCATCGGACTTACCACGAGGCAGTTCGGCAAAAGAAACTTCGGTCGCACCGGCAGACTCAGTCACTGCGTCGGCAAGTCGCCGGGGCAGCAATTCGGCGATCGCGGCGGACACTTTGCGGCGTCCACCGCGGCGTTGGTCTTCGACCCAGCGTATCACCTGGTCTGTGGTCAAATCGGGAACCAGGTCGAGCGTCAAACGCGTTTCCTGTGGCCGGGCCGCCGCGGTGATGATCCCGCTGACATCCATCGCCGTGGGGCCTGAGAAACCGAAATGGGTGAACAAGAAGCCGCCACGGCGGGCCAGCAGCGGTTTCTTCGGCGGCTTTTTTCCGTCTTGCGGCACCGACCAGACGCTGGCCGTCACACTGTCGAGCGTCACACCGCTGATCTCGTGCATCCACTCGGTTCCGCCTACCAAAGGTACTAGTGCCGGACGCGGCGGCACGATCGTATGACCAAAATCTCGCATCCATTGATAACCTTCGCCGATCGTGCCACAACCTGGCCAGCTCTTGCCACCAACGGTGACAATCACGCGATCAAATGGAAGAAAATCGCCATTAACCTCCAAGACGAAGCCGCCCGATTGAGGTTCTCGTTTGAGCGATTTCACTGCGCAATCCAAGCGGACTTCGGCACCGGCATCGGTCGCATACTTCAGCAGCGCGTCACGTACGTCAACGGCACGATTGCTGGACGGAAACACCTTTCCGGTCGATTCGATTTGGGTCGCCACACCAAGCCCATTGAACAACCGGACCACCTCGATTGGTGGCAGTGCCGCCAGTGCTTGTCGCAAGAACGCTCCGCCGCGGCCGAACGCTTCCATGATTCCTTCGGGGCCACAATCGTGAGTCAGGTTACAACGTGTCCCGCCGCTCATCAAAATTTTGACGCCCGCCTTGCGATTTTTTTCAAGGACGACAACGCGACAATCGATTCCGGATTGCCGAGCGGTCAATGCGGCTCGCGCGGCGGCCATCAACCCCGCCGCACCAGCACCGATCACTGCGATATTCATGGGGGTTTCTGAGTGTGTTCGAGAAAATAGGTTTAACGGAATGATGGAAGTCAGATCGACTTTTAAGCGAAGGAAACGCTATCTCCAATGGGCCAAGGTTCGGATTCCACCCACAAGAGTAATTGTCAACGGACGCTCAAGCGATTTTGTTGGAGCATCAACCCCTGCATAACGAGTCTGCATCGGTTAACGCTGGCATCATTTTTATCGAGCAACTGGTGTGTTTTTTGGACAAACCGCTGTGATTTTCTCGAGACCAAATGCCGATAACTTACAGACTGGTAATTGTTGGAAAACGTCTGAAAATCGATGATCCGCAAGGCGATGCTTTGATTGTCGATTCGATTGGCCCGGTTGCAATTCGCCATTTCGCTTTGACCTCGACCGTAGACCCTAGGTGATCCAAGCATGGGTGCTGTTCAGACCTCACAACGTTGTTCAACGTTCTCGTTCGCCCAAGCCCGTGCTCTGGTGGGTGATTTGCAGAAACCGAACCCATTGATTTACTGGGTCGATTTCCTTTGTTCAATCATCGGTGGCCACCTGGCGTTTCATGCGATGTATTTTTTGCCCCGCTGGATGCCAGAGTCGCCGTATCTGTGGCCAGCGCTAGCCTTGTCTTATGCAACATGCGTGATTTTGTACATGCGCGCCGTCATGTTCATCCATGAACTGGTCCATCTGCCCAAGGAGGGTTTTAAGGCGTTCCGAATCGCTTGGAACGCGCTCTGTGGAATCTTCTTACTGGTTCCTTCGTTTCTTTACTATCCACACGTCGACCACCATCGACGCAAACATTATGGAACCGAGCATGATGGCGAATACTTGTCGCTGAGCCATCATGGGCCTTGGATGATCGTCGGCTTCATTTTACAAGCATTGATCATCCCATTTTTGGGTGTGGCAAGATTTTTGATCATCAGCCCGATCTGCTGGGTGGTTCCTGGTGCACGCCAGTTTTTTCATCGCCATGCGTCAACGATGTTGGTCGATCCGTTTTATCGACGCGATGATTTAACGCCACGGATCCATCGCACAATTATTTTGCAGGAAGCACTTTGTTTCGCTTGGTGTGTTTGGTTTCTGATTCGCGGCGGCATCATGCGTGGCGAATGGATCGACCCGATTTGGGGGATCGCCTATGCCGTTGGCGTCGGCTTGTTGATCATCAATGAAGTACGAACCTTGGGCGCGCATCGCTGGACCGGAACCGGCGAAGAAATGTCGTTCGAGGAACAGTTGCTCGACACCGTCAATTATCCACACGCCCCATGGATCAGCGAATTGTGGGGCCCCATTGGGACTCGCTACCACGCGCTGCATCACTTGTTCCCATCATTGCCTTATCACAATTTGGGCGAAGCACACACTCGACTGATGAAAGGTTTGCCCGAAGATTCACCGTATCGTTTTACGGTTGCACCGAGCTTGACCAGCGAGATCGTTGCGTTGTGGAAGCGTTCGTGGTCGTCGATGAGCCGCAAACCGGCAAGCGTCTGAGCGAGTTTGCATATTTGATTCGGCCTGGCCCTCCCCGGCCCTGAAAGGCCGACCCTCCCGCAAGCGGGCGGGTGTCTTCACCAACTCATCGTTTCGAGCGTTTGGGCATTCCTGGCTGACGCATCGAGATTCCTTCGCGGTTGTCATAACGGATCAGAACCGATCGACGGCCGCCGCAGCGCCGCATGATGCTGTTGAACAGCCCCTGTTCATCAGGCCATGGGTACGCGTAAACGATGTCAAAATCAGACAATTCGCGGTCCAGCTCTGCGTAGGCCGATGCACTGTCGCTGTCGGTGCGAAAGAACTCGTCGCCCATCGCCGCATCGGGCTCGAATTCTTCGGGGACAAACGAACCGCAAACGAAGTCGACATCGGCTGAATAGCGTTTGGCGAGCGTTTGTGCTAGTTCGACCAGCTCCGGTTCGATCTCGATGCCCGCCGATTCGAACCCCATTCGCGACGCCATGATCGCGACCACGCCCAAGCCCGAACCCCATTCCAGGAACGTCGATCCACGACCGCGCAGCGACTTCAGGATCGTCCACGCGGCGAAAAAATCCGAACCGACGTAACCTTCAAACGCGGGCTCATTTTCGTGCTCGTCCCAAATCGCAGCGGCATCACGCCACAGCAACCGAAACTCGGCCAACAGTTCCACGTCGTCCGAGTCTTCATCAGCATCTTGCTGGGCATTACGGGTCAAAAGAGCATTCCTAAAAGGAGGGGGAAAAAGCGTCCAGTACAAATAGTAATGTCTAAAGCGGTTTTTCTGTACCGTCGCTAAGCATCTTGTTATATGCGAAGCATAAAGGGATGAAGGCGCTTGCTTTTTGAAAGGAAAACCTCTTTCCCGTTTTAACGAGTACGATGCATTTTTCGCGGGTAATTCGGCTCGTTTACTGTCAAATCACACCGAGTCGCACCTTCCAAAAAATTGCACTATCGCTCCTGCCTCGACTTGATCTCTCCGTATGGCGACTG
>DIUH01000126.1:8422-25444 GCA_002428205.1 Planctomycetaceae bacterium UBA6163 | reverse complement strand
TTGAGCATTCCGACCGAACCGATCATCAGCGCGATCGCGGACGTTAGCCAAGCAAAGGATCGGGCGACGCGAATCTCGCTGGACCGCTGGGCGACATCATCGGCCACTGAGGCTTCGATCTTCGGGGCAGCGGATTGTATGCGCGATGCTAGATCGCGCAGTGCATCGAGTTTTTGATCCTTGGCGACGACGGCAAACAACGTCACTTCATCATCACGCAACATTAAATCTTGTAACGATTGCAGCGGCGCGAACATCGCACCGCTGTCAAAAACATTGTTCGATTCGAAGATCCCGACGACTTCGAACGCTTCACCGTCCAGCAGATCGGTTTTGTCACCGACCTTTACATTCAACGCGGCGGCCAAACGCGTACCGACCATGACTTGGCGAGCATCGGGTTGGGTGAACGGTCCGCCCTCGACAAAATTTAAACGTCGAATCGATTCGCTGTCGGGTGCCCAGCCCTGGACGACGACACCGACCATGTCGTCTTGGATCAACGACAGGACTTCGAACAGGGCAGGGTGGACTGCCGCGACGCCATCGACGGCGGCGATGCGGTCACCGAGACTTTCGGGCAAAACGCTGGACGTCATCTGCAACCGACCCGCTTGCTGGACCATGATGTCGATGCCGCGTCCTTGATAAAGATCGAGCAACGATTTTTCGAAGCCGCGAACGACGCCCAGCAGCGCCACAACCGCCGCAACGGCGATCGCGATGCCGGTCAACGTCAGCAGCGTTCGCGCCGGGCGGCCGATCAGGTTGGCAAAGATGAAAGTGATGAACCACATGGGCGTGATGATACGCCGGGCGGTCGGTTGGAAACAGGGAAGGGGCAAAGCGGATTGGGCCCCTGGCCATATTCCGTATACTGTCAGAACGTACAACAAACACAACGCGATAATCGAGTGCGACGGAGACAGTCCGAGCACCGATTTGAAATTAATTAAACGAAAGCGACTTGACCAATGACTGGAAGCGAACTGCCGTACGATTCATTTTTGCTGGTATCGTTTGGCGGCCCCGAAGGCCCCGATGATGTGATGCCGTTTCTGGAAAACGTGCTGCGAGGGAAAAATGTCCCTCGAGAGCGGATGCTGGAAGTGGCCGAGCACTACAGCCACTTCGGCGGCGTCAGTCCGATCAACCAGCACAATCGCGAGCTGATGGCGGCGATTGAGGCGGAGTTTTCGGCCCACGGGATCGATTTGCCGGTTTACTGGGGCAATCGAAACTGGGACCCGTTGTTTCCTGACACGCTGAGGCAAATGCGAGACGATGGGCGGAAGCGTTCGCTGGCGTTTTTCACCAGCATGTTTAGTTGCTACAGCGGTTGCCGCCAATATCGCGAAAACATTGCGGCCGCTCGGGAAGAAGTGGGTCCTGACGCGCCGATTGTTGACAAACTGCGAATGGGCTTTAACCATCCGGGGTTCATTGAACCGATGGCGGCGAACGTGGCCGCGGCGGTGACGGAGGTCGGTGGCGACTCGAAAACACCGATCCTGTTTACGGCCCACAGCATTCCGATGTCGATGGCTGATAATTGCAACTACGAAAAGCAGTTGAAGGAGGCGTGCCGTTTGGTCGCCGAGGCTTGCGGGGCGGAAAATTGGGAACTGGTCTACCAGTCGCGAAGCGGTCCACCACAGCAACCGTGGTTGGAACCGGACGTCTGTGACTGGATCGAAAAGACGGACGACGCGACCAAGTTGTCGACGCTAGCGATCGCACCGATCGGGTTTGTCAGCGACCACATGGAAGTGATGTTCGACTTGGACGAAGAAGCGGCGCAAGCGTGCGAGCAGCGAGGCATTCGAATGGCTCGGGTCAAGACCGTTGGCACTGACCAGCGATTTGTCAGCATGATTCGGCAACTGGTGCAGGAACGGATCAGCGGGACGAGCGACCGCGTGGCGCTGGGGCGGCTGGGGCCTTGGCACGATGTTTGTCCAGCCGATTGTTGTCTGTACACGCCGACGCGACCGCCGATGGCGGCTGGAAGGGGATAAGTTCTTGTGACTGGCGAGCAAAAAAAGTAGCCAAGTGGTTGGTTTACGCAATATTGTCGTAATTAGCGAATTTTTATGTGACTGCGACTTTTCACGACCTACATTTCGAATCATAGTCCGCTGGAAATTGTCGGAACCTTGGCTTCGATCAGCGAGTCTACGAACCGCTGCTGGGCGCCCGAGCGCCCCCGTCTGGCGTTGCCAGGCGCTGGCTTGTCGGCCAGTTAGGACACAACTTGATTCGGAACGAGTCGTTGCTCGAAAAATCAGAAACGAACGAGCCCGCGCCAGAAAACGAGAGTGCGACCGCGGGAAGCGATGCCGATGCATCAGCGGACCGGCCGGATCGTACGGACTTGGGTGTCGGTCACGGCAGTGACGATGAATTGCGACCTGCCGTTTCGGATCGGGGCGATTTCCAGACGGCGAAGGCAGAACCGCGGGAGTTAGGCGCCTCGACACCTGCGTCGGCGGTCAGGAACGCTGGCAATGGTTCGGAGGCCTTGGCGGAGTCGCGTCGCGGACGTCGCAGCAAACGACGTCGCAAATCGAGCGAGTTGGCTGGCGGTCCGATGCGTCCACGCTTGCCGATGATCGCAAGGGCATTCATCCTGCTAGCGATCGCATCTCACTGGCTGACGGCGATCATGCTGTTGGCATTGCCGGTTTATTTGGCGTGGGATTACGGCGGGGTGCTGGCGTGGAGTCGTTGGATTGCGGCGACAACGGTTTTGTCAGCCGCGATCATTGCCATTCCGCTGCTGATGAACGCAACGGTTTTTAAGATTGCGGTTACGAAAAATGCGAAAGACAACAAAGAAATACGCACGGCGATCAACTGGCGAATCTTGATTGTCCCGGCGCTGTGCTTGGTTGGGTGGACAGGTGCGTGGTTGCAGACGTTACCCATTGGCAAGACCATTGTGGGACTCGTTTCGCGTGGTTCGGCGTCGGCCTACGGCAACTGGATCCCAGATACGATTCGCCAGGAGGTCTTAACTGCGGTCGGAACGGATCAATTCCACACCGATGCCGCAGGCATCGCATCGGGCTGGCATCCGATCAGCATCTGTGTCGAACTGACTCGATCGGCGCAGGCGGGCCCAGCGATTTTCGCCCTTGTCTGTCTGTTGTCCGCGATCGTATTTCGGACCCGGCGGACACTGGTTGTGATGTTAGCGTGCGTGGCGATTTCTGGCGGATTGATGGCGTTTTTGGGGATTTCAGACCAAATCAGAGCCCCCAACCCGTCGATCGACAATTCGATTCTGACGCCTGAAAGTCGCTTAGGCGCACCGTTCGGTTCGTTCGTCTGTCGCAACAACGCAGCAGGGTATTTGAACCTGACATTGGCCGCCGCCGTGGCGCTGTTGGTATACAGTTTCCTGCTTGCCAAGGAGCGTTCTGACGGTGACGAGAAGTATCAAATACAGCCTGAGAATTGGTGGGACCGGCCGATATTTTTCCTGCAAAATGCGTTGCTGCAGATTGATGCGGCGACTGTGTTTGCCCTGGTGCTGGTAATCCTGAACGTGTCCGGAGTGTTGGCCAGCCAATCACGTGGCGGCACGTTGGGTGTGGTCGCTGGCGGGTTGATTACATGCCTGCTGACGGGCAGCCGATCGTCCAAGTCGTGGCAACCGATCGCAATTTTGCTGAGCGTCGGCGGGGTGGCGATCCTGCTGGGTTCGATCGGATTGATCGAACCGATTCGGGTGCGGTTGGAGAGTTTGTGGAGCAGCGATGCGCCCCAAGACGGGCGATTGGGACATTGGGCCGACGCGTTGACCGCCGCTTGGTACCACTTTCCAGCCGGATCCGGCCTGGGTACGCACCGATTTGCCTACTTACCTTACCAGCAACACAGCGCTGGCGCGTGGTTCATCAATGCGGACAACACCAGCGTCGAGTGGCTGGTTGAAGGCGGCGTGTGGCTGCTGCCGCTTGCGATCGCGGCCGTCGCCGTCGTCGCGTTGTCGCTAGTTCGCATGGCGGGCATTCGCAAAGCGCCGCACTTGACGGCAATGATTGCTGGCGGATGGTTCATGATCGGCTCGCAATTGGTTTGCCAATTCTTTGACTTTGGCATTTTGTTGCCTGCCAACTACGTTACCGCAGCGATCCTGGTCGGTGGCATCATGGGTGCGTCGGGCCGGCGATACCGTCCCGAAAATCGCGCCGCAGGGGTGGTGGCTTTGCCACCTGAGCCGGGGAGTCCGATCGCGATCTGGGTCGGATTGGGGATCCTGTGTCTGGTGGTTTGGGACGCACGAAATGTGGCCCAGCGGAACGCGACCAGCGAGTCGCTGCGCACCGAAGTGGTTCGAGCCGATGGGATTCTCGGGCCGTTGACGCTGGAGTTGATCAAGCGGGTTGCCGACAGTTCCGATCCGGCGTTGCAGACCGCCCTGGCTTCGAAAGCGATCGCCGAACAGGTTGCTGCGGGGCGTAAATCGCTGGCACAATCGGACCTTCCCAAGGAGATCGATCCGGCGCGAGATTCGACAATCCAGACGCGCCGTGCGATTTATTACCTTTCGGCAAAGCCGGCTGGGAAACCGCCTGCGGAGGCACTTCTGCCGGGACAATCGATCGACGCGATATTGGCGGCACGCCGCCATTCGATCAACGCTCTGATGCTGTGTCCGCTAAGCGACGTGGCTCGATATCAACTGGTGCAGACGGGATTTGCCGCTGGTGACAGCGAACAAACGGTTGCGGAACTGCTGGATCAATGGTCGCGACTGAGGGCCAACTTTGCTCCGGCCCTCGAACTGGCGGCTCGCTTGGCTGTGATTTATCCATCGGGCGATACGGCAAAGGCGATAATCCGCCGATTGTTGGTTGTCGAGCCCGGGCGTTTGCCCTCGATTTGGCCAATGTTCGCACTGGTGACCGGCGGCAACGGTGATATCGCGATCTCGGAATTATTGCCCGATAACGCTGAAATGCTTGTTTCAGCGATCGAAACCCGTTCGTCGGGTGCTTTCGCGATGGATAAACCGTTAAGGGACGATTTGATCAGGCGGGCGGATTTGTTGATCCAAGAAGATCTGGGCCAAGCACTAAAATCGGGCAATGGTGCCAGCATCGCGCTCTTGGCTGGTCGGTTGCAGATGGCCCAGTCGAACGTCGAAGCAGCCGAACCGTGGTTCAAGCAAGCGGTCGAGCTGAACCCATCGCAATCGATGTATCGCTATCGATGGGTGGAAACGCTGGAAAAACTCGGGCGCAGGAGCGAAGCGATCCAGCAGCTTGAAATCTGTCTGTTGCAGGATCCCAAGAACGGTCGATTCCAGGGAAAAATGCGACAATTGCAGGGCAGACGGCCGTCAAGTTAACGTTAGCGTTGATGGCACCCGGGGCCGTTTTTACCCCTTGGCCAAAACGTCTCGGATCTGCGATACTATCAGCCGCAGAGCGTGCGGGATGATCTCCGCTGCGACTCTAGTATTTGCCAGAATCCCAGCCGACGAACCGGGTCGCGATCGACAACGTTGGCGCACCGAGAACACTCACAGTTATGTATAAAAATTTCTCCCCGGCCGCCCTTGGTATCACCGGACGCCAAAGCGAATTGATCGAATTGGCCCTGACCTACGGTTTCCGCGGCTTCGACATCGACATGGCTGACATGCGCCGTCGTGCCGCTCGTTCCACTCCCGAGGACGCTTTCAAGTATCTGAAGGCAACCGACCTGGTGATCGGCGGTTTCAGCGTTGAAGTCGACCTAGACGCCGAAGATGATGTCTACAAGGCTCAATTAGCCGCGCTGCATCCGACGTCCGATTTGGCGTCACAATGGAAGGCTCGCTATGCTTGCATCCACGTTCCCGCTGCAACCGATCGAGCCGCCTATCCCGAGTATTTCGAAGTCATTCGCGCTCGCTTGACGCAAATCGCTGAAGTCCTTGCGGCTCGCAATCTGAAACTGGCGATCGGTTTTTCCGCCGGCAAAGAGATGGCACACGGAAAACAGTTCCCCTTCATCGCCAATGCTGAAGGCTTGATCGCGCTGGTCAAGGCGATCTCGGCTGACAACGTCGGCATGATCGTCGATTCGTTCGATTGGTTGGTCAGCGGCAGTACGCTGGCACAGGTCGCAGCCCTGAATCCCAAGTCGATCATCACGGTTCGATTGGGTTCGGTCCTGACGGGTGTCGATCTCAAGACCGCAACGTCAGACGATCGCGTGTTGCCAGTGCTGGAAGGCCCGCTCAGCCACGTCGCGTTCGTGATGAAGTTGAAAGAAATCGGCTTCGACGGTCCGATCGGACCATCGGCCAGCGGTTCGCAGTATAAGGCTGAAACCCGCGAGTTTATTGTCAGCACTGGCCAAGAAGCGATCGACGAAATCTTGACTCAGGCCGGTATTGTCGTACCGCCACGTCCGAAGGATTTGGTTTCGCAATACCCCGATGAACCGGTGATGGTTTGATCCTAAGCGACATCCTGTCGTGCCGGGCCGCGTTTTTGAGCACCAGCGATTTGTTATCGACTTGTCGCTGGTTGCTGATGTGCGCGTCGATCTTTTTGTCCGCTGGGTTGATCCAGCCCAGCGGTTTTGCTGATGAATTACCGACCGAGGCGGCGAAGAAGACGACAGCAACGGAGACGCTGAAGGTCGTCGGGTTGCCTGATGTCGGAGCGACTTTCAAAGCGAACGATACGCTGCGTTGTGATGTCGACCCATCGGACGATGCCCAGCAATGTTTGACGGGGTTGCGTTGGGAACCGAGCGAGTTTAGCGTCGAAATCGGCGCTGCGGCTAACGATTCCTACGATCGCCTGGTTTTCTTTCCATCGCCGTTGCCCGCCGGCCATGCGGTTCACGATCGCGTTTCAATGGAATGGTATGCCGCCAAGGATGCCAAAGGAAAACCGGTCCAAGCCCCCGCCGTTGTGGTCGTTCACGAGTCGGGGCGCAGTATGCCCGTGGGCCGCATCATCGCCAAAGGACTGCGAGATCACGGACTGCACGCGGTCATGGTGCACTTGCCCGGATACGGCAGTCGCAAGAGCGAATTGGCCGACCGGCCGGAAATGATTTTGACATCGCTGCGCCAGGGAATCGCAGATGTTCGACGTGCCCGCGATGCCGTTGCCCAATTGCCGCTGATCGACACATCTCGCATCGGCGTTCAAGGGACCAGTCTTGGCGGATTTGTTACCTCGACCGTCATCGGGCTGGACCATGGGTTCGATCGAGGATTTGTTTTGCTCGCTGGCGGCAGGCTCGATCAAGTTGTTCTGCAGGGCAAGCAGGACGCGGCCAAGATTCGCGAAAAGCTGGCGGGGCTTGGTATCACCGATGAACAGATCGTCGATCTCGCTCGACCCATCGAACCGCTGCGTTTGGCACATCGCATTCGCCCTGAAACGACGTGGCTGTACAACGGCATGTTCGACGACGTCGTGCCGCGCCAATCTTCTTACGCGCTTGCTGCGGCAGCAAAACTAGCGGCAGAGCATCACATTGAATTACCCGCCAATCATTACAGCGGCATCATCTTCTTGCCGGTCGTGTTGCAAAAGATTCACGACGAAATGGTTAAGTGATTGCAGAAAAAAGCGGCCGGATGAACCTTGGGTAAGGTTCATCCGGCCGCGTCGCGCTTCCTATCTCCTGTCTTTGGGCAAATCCTTTGCCCGCGTCTGATCGCCGCCTCCGCTGCACGAATCCTTCCTAATGCCGCCGATCCGTCGACGAGCAATTCAGCTTCGGCAATCCAGACCTTCCATCCGTTGTTCCATCGCACAGCCGATCCGTGGCTCTGACCATCCTTGGTCTATTTCGTCCTTGACGTGTCCATCCGTAGATGCCTGTGTTCGCTTCCCATGCGCAGCCTAGCTTGTCCATGCTGGTCGCCTTGAATGCGCTTTGGCGATCATTCGCCAATTTGAAGGTTGCGACTTAAGCGACCAACCGGACAGCTTGGTCCTGACGCGCCGCAACGGCGTCGACAAACTCTTCGAACAATCGAATATCGAGGGCCGATGCAGCCCCACATTCAGGGTGGAACTGCGTGCCGACGGCGTACCAGTCCAACATTTCTGACTCGATCGCCTCGATCACCCCGTCGGGGCAACGAGCGGTGACGCGGAAGCCGGGAGCGACTTCATCGATCGCCATGTGGTGCCGACTGCTGACGCGGATTTCGCCGTCGCCATAGATGCGACCGACCAACGAATCGCTTTCGACGTTCAACGTGTGGCGATGATTGAGGTCGTGAGCATCAAAGTGCGACACGGCGCTGGGTAGGTCTTCCTTAATGTCGAAGAACAAGTTGCCACCTTGTTGGACATTGATCAATTGCATGCCGGTGCCGATACCAAACACGGGCATGCGACGTTCGGCGATTTCATCCATGATCATGCGATCGGACGACTCGCGAGCCGGGTCGAGCAGTCGGACCGAGTGATGGAGCATGAAACCGTCGCGGCGCGGGTCGAGGTCGGCACCGCCGATCAGGACAAAACCGTGCAATGCATCCAAGATACCGCGGACCGATTCGATGTCCGAAAGCGGTGGAATCACGACCGGAATGCCGCCAGCGGCTTTGATCGATTCGAAATATCCGGCCGAAAGAAATGCGAACGCCGGAGTGCTGCGGTTTGCCGGACGAAAATCGGCGTTGATACCAATCAATGGCTTGCTCGTCATCTTAGATCCCCTTGAGATTACGCGAGTGGAACGCAATAAGCTTTGCAGTGTCACCGAAACACCGCGCGGGCGTCCGCCAATGCATTTCACATTGCCGGTCCGATCAGGGATTGCCGAATCGATTGGTCCTGCCGTAAGGTTTCACGGCAGTTGCTTGCGAGCATCGCTCACGGCTTGGAAGAACGCGGTGTGCCGAATCCAACCCAGCCTGCTCCGAATCGTTCGGTATTCTCCGATCGCCAAATCATTTGGCCGCTCGTGAGTGCTCGGTAGAAACCCGAACGGGACGGGCTTCTGATGGACGGAAAATTAGCGTCGGTTTGACCAGATGCAAGAAACTTGGCACATCTTCTCAAAATGCGTTTTGCTATCACTGTGGATAGTGCTAGCAAACCAAATCTGTGGCATCCTATTTCGTAATCCGGTGCCAAACGTCATAACGATTGCGTGATCCTCAAAGTCAGCCCAGCACTCAAAAACCCCGTTTTCACCGTGAAATTCGCACAAGTTTGCCTGCAATCGATCGCCGTCACGATGCCTTCGGAAGTCGTGACCAGCGATGAGATCGAATCAGAACTCCAGCCGCTGTATAGTCGACTGCGGTTGCCGGCGGGACGTTTGGAGCTGATGAGCGGGATCGCCAGCAGGCGCCTTTGGCCGATCGGAACGACGCCCAGTGGACCGAGCATTGCCAGCGGAAATGCCGCAATTAACGACTCGGGAATCGATCGGGCGAAGATCGGTTGCCTGATCCACGCCAGCGTTTGTCGCGATTTTCTTGAGCCCGCGACGGCATCGAAGGTTCACCACGGATTGGGCCTGAGCGAAGATTGCTGGGTATACGACGTTTCCAACGCCTGCCTCGGCCTGCTCAACGGTGCCGTGCAAATCGCATCGCTGATCGAAGCGGGTGTGATCGAGGCAGGCATCGTTGTCGGCACCGAAAATAGTCGGCCGCTGATGCAGCGAACGATCGAAGTTTTGAACGCCGACCAATCGCTGACCCGCCAAAGCGTTAAACCCGCGTTTGCATCGTTGACGATTGGCAGTGGGTCGTGCGCATGGCTGCTGACACATCGTGATCTAGCGGCACGCGGCGACGTCAAGCATGTCGGTTCACTGTTTTTAGCGGCCGTCGCGGCGGCGCGCACCGAGTTTCACGACCTCTGCCGCAGCGATGACGACTCAGCCGGCGCAAGCATGCAACCGGTGATGGATACCGACAGCGAAAAACTGTTGCACGAAGGGATCGCCACCGGTGCGGCTGCGTTCGCAAAGTTTTTGCCAGAAACGGGTTGGTCCCGCCGCGACATCGATCGCACGATATGTCATCAAGTCGGCGGCAAGCATCGTCAACTGATGCTCGAAACGCTCGGGTTGCAGGTCGAAAACGACCATATGACGTTCCCTTGGACCGGCAACACCGGCTCGGTCGCGCTGCCGATCACGCTGGGCGATGCCGCTTTCCGAGGATTCGTTCAAGCTGGCCAGCGAATCGCGTTGATGGGAATCGGCAGCGGGATCAACAGCGTGATGGCGGCGGTCCAGTGGGACGCGACGGGCATTGTCGGCAATTTTCCGGCGGGATAACCCCACTCCACAAGTCGCTCACAAGGCTGCGGCGATCAGTCACAGCCCCTAGAATTTTTGCTATCCGATATCAGACTCTGCCAAACCTGAGGGTGACGCTGCGGGCTGAATCGATCAACCGCAGTCGTTTTTGCGAATGCAATTCTGAGGCAGAATGAGCGATTCTGGCAAACACGACGCTTCACACGACGCTTCACACGACACGGATACTAGCGATTCGCCTCGGCTGCCCCCCGGCATGCACGACGCATTTCGCTTTGCCGGAGCGGGCATGGAGTTGAGTGGGTCGGCGATCGCCTGTGCAGTAATCGGATACGCGATCGACCGCTACTTTGAAAACGAAACGATGATAGTGACCGCCTTGGGGGCCATCTTTGGCTTCGCGGGCGGGATGTTTCGATTCATCAAGCTCGCCTTGGCGGCAAGTCGTGAATCGAAGCAAAGTGACAATAAACGACGGTTTAATTAGCAATTCAGATACCAACGCCGGCCAGCGGAGCTGGCTCCATGATCCCTCTTGGGCTTGTGACGGATTCACGCAACCTCTTTTCATGCCTACTCCCACATCACCATCGCCCCGCGACCTCGCAACAACAAGCTTGCCGCAAGTTGTCGCCAGCGAAGACGCTGCAACAAGCGGCGTAACCTGTAGGTCGTACGCCTGTTGCGGCGGATGGTTCAGTGGCGATTTGATGTCGACGATGGCGATGACGATGTTGATTTTTGTCGTCGCCTGTGCCCTTCACTTGCTCGCCGTCCGCTGGGTTACGCCCGCCGACACCGCTTGGTTCGCGATCACCGGAGTCGCTTTTTTAATCGTTACAGCCGGTTCGCATGCGGTTGCATGCCGACCATCAGCGACCGCGCCGCTGGTTCCTTTGATGATTTCGATGGCGATCCGTTTGGCGGGAACGTTCTTGATATTAGGAATCATTTTGAACTTGTCGCCATTGAGTCGGCCTGAGGCGGTTTTCAATGTTTTATTTTGGTATATAACGCTCACTGTAGCAGACTTACTTAGCGTCGTAAGACACAAGAATCGCGACAATTATGTCACGTCTGTTATAGCGGGTTCGGTCTCAACAAGTGACCAAGCTTGATCGAATTGAGTTATTGGTTTTGTGGTCGAGTGATCCTTCATTAGGTCTAGTACAAGCGAATGCTTTTGCAACTTTCACCCCTTCTTGCTGCCGCCGATGGCGAGGCGACCCTGACTGAGATGGCGGTCAGCCACGTGCTGCCGCATCGTTTGCACAGCGAACCGCTATTCAGCATTTCGGTCGGTTCAGAAACGACGACGATTCCGTGGTTAAACATCTACCATGGCCAGTATGATTTTTTCATCACCAATCATTTGATGATGACGATGGTTGCGGCGGTCGTGGTTGTATTGACGTTCATTTATGTCGCGATGCGAATCCGCGTCGGTGGCCAAGGTTTAGATGCTTATCGAACCAAGGGTGCATTCGCCCAATTGTTTGAAACCATGCTGACGTTCATTCGTGAAGAGGTCGTCAGGCCAAACCTCCATGGCTTGACCGACAAGTATATCGCTTATGTTTGGACAGTCTTTTTCTTTGTCTTGTTCGCCAATGTATTGGGCTTGATCCCGATCGGATACATCGCCCAAGCGTTCACCAAAGACGTTTCGTTTTCGCACCTTGGTGGTACCGCGACGGGAAACCTGTCGTTGAATGCGATGCTGGCGATCTGCAGTTTTATTGCGATCATCTACATCGGCATCCGCGAAATCGGTGCGAAGGCATTTTTTGCACACTTCAATCCGATCGGCTGGGATGACCCCAAAATGTTGCTGATCGGCATTCCGCTCTACTTCCTGGAGTGGATGGGTTTGGTTATTAAATGCATCGTGCTTGCGATGCGGTTGTTCGGCACCATGATGGCAGGCCACTTGGTCATCGCGTCATTTGTGTTGTTGATTTTTTCAGCCGCAAAGGTATCGACGGCGCTCGGACTGGGCGTTGAGGTTGCCGTTTTGTTTGGCGGGATCGCATTGACGCTGCTTGAATTGTTTATCTGTTTCTTGCAAGCGTTCATCTTTACGTTCTTGACCGTATTGTTCATCTCGACCGCGGTTGCTCATCATGGCGACCACGACGATCATGGGCACGATCACGATCCGTTTGATGAGCGTGAGCAAATGAATATGGAAAAGTTGATATCGCCCAGCACGATGAGCCCGGCGGTTGTTAAACATTAAATATTTTTGTCGGTTTCGGATTGCTGAATTACAGTTTGGATAACAAACTGTCACAGAAGTTTTAAAGATAGATTTGGCCATGCGGCCTTAAGGTATTTTGCCACTTTCCCCCTCCCTCTGCAAAAGTTCCCAGGAGCGAAGCGAAGATGTTTGAGTTTGCATTGTTACTAGCCCAAGCTGCCCTCGATCTCAACAAGTTTGGTGCCGGCCTCGGCATGGGCCTGGTCATCATCGGTGCCGGTTTGGGTATCGGCCGGATCGGCAGCTCGGCCGTTGATGCGATCGCTCGCCAGCCCGAAGCAAGCGGTACGATCAGCACCCAGATGTTGATCGCGGCTGCTCTGATCGAAGGTGTTACCGTTATCGCATTGATTTTGATTCTGATCAGCTAATTTTTCGGTTCCGATTCGCTTTTGTTGGCGAAGGGCATCCGCATAAAAGGTAATGCGAAGGGTATTAAATTCGATGGTACTTATGAGATGGCAACGGCCCGTCGCGGTTTGTGCTGTGATCGGATTGTTTGGCGCGATTGCTTTGGGCGCATGCCCGGCGATGGCAGCCAGCGAAGGTCATGTCGATCCGCCCGGTACACCGCCTTTGTTGCAATTCGATGCCGGTTCGGCGATCGTTAACATCGCGATTTTTATCTCCGTGTTGGTCATCCTGTCCAAACTCGTTTGGCCGGTGATCTTGCGTGGGCTAGAAATGCGTGATTTGAAGATCCGTGGCGACTTGGAAGGTGCTCACCAAGCTAACTTGGATGCTAAGGCGCTGTTGGCGACTTATGAGTCCCGTTTGGCTGAGGCGTCTTCGCAGGTCCAGAAGATGTTGGCCGAGGCACAAAAGGCATCTGATGCCGAACGCCAGCGAATTGTCGCCGACGCTCGGGCGGAATCCGAAACGCATCGCCAACGTGCACTGGCTGATATCGATCAAGCCAAGAAGGTCGCGATTTCCGAACTTGCCGGCCAAACGTCTGATATGGCGATGGCGGTTGCTCGTAAGATCGTCTCGCGAGAACTGAAGGCTGAAGATCATGCGGAACTGATCCGGCAATCGCTCGACCGATTGCCAAGTAATAATTGATAACCTTCAACGGACCTAGCGCTTTAAATGACTGAAGGAATAAAACACGAGACGGTGTTAGACACCGGAGCCGAACAGCTCGGTAAGGTCTATGCACACGCATTGATCGGATCGGCCAATTCGGCCGGAGTCGCCGACGAAGTTGTCGACCAACTCGGTCGTTTCGTCGACGATTATCTCGCGCAGAATCCTCAGTTGGTTTTGGCGTTTTCATCGCCTCGGATCGATGAGGCCGAAAAGGGCCGAGTGATCGATCGTTTGCTGGGCGGTGAGTTCAATCCGGTGCTGATCAATTTCCTGAAAGTGATGGCGCGGCGTGGGAGACTCGGATACGTTTCGGCGGTGCGTGATGCGGCCGATTCGTTGCGAGACGAATTGCTCGGTCGGATCGTCGCCGAAGTGCGGACTGCGGTTCCGCTTGACGATTCGCTGCGGCAAACCGTGCTCAGCCGTATCGCTCAAGCGACCAGCAAAGAGGTCCGATTGGTCGAAGTGGTTGATGATCGATTGGTCGGCGGGATGGTGATCCGTATCGGCGACACCATTTTTGATGGCAGCGTGGCGAATCAGATTAATAAGTTGTCGCGTAAAGTCCGCTCGGGCTTTTCGCGAGAACTGTTGCAACGTTTTGATAATTTTGCCGGCAACGGCGCGTAGGCAAGTCACTCGGTGACAAAAATTCTTATACCCTTTCAAGCATTCACTTTTGCGACTGAGACAATAACGTGAAGTTTAGCAGTGACGAAATCGCTTCCGTTTTGCAGGCGGAAATCGAAAATTTTGAGAGCAAGGTCGACGTCAGCGAAGTCGGAACAGTGCTTGAGGTCGGTGACGGGATCGCTCGGGTTTACGGGCTGTCAGGCGTCATGGCCGGGGAAATGGTCGAGTTTCCCAATGGCGCGATCGGCTTGGCGTTTAACCTGGAAGAGACCAGCGTCGGTGTGATCATTTTGGGTGATTACCTGACGATTCAAGAAGGCGACGAAGTGAAGTCGCTAGGGACACTGCTTAGTGTTCCTGCGGGTGATGCCGTGATCGGTCGGGTACTCGATCCACTTGGCAATCCGCTGGACGGCAAAGGCCCCGTGCAGACTGCCGTGACGCGCCCGGTCGAAATCATCGCTACGGGGGTTGCCGAGCGAAAGCCGGTTTCCGAGCCGATGCAAACCGGTATTAAAGCTGTCGACGCGATGACGCCGATCGGCCGTGGCCAGCGTGAGTTGATCATCGGCGACCGCAAGACCGGCAAGACCGCGATCGCGATCGACGCGATTTTGAACCAGAAGGGCACTGGTGTTAAATGCTTCTACATCGCCATCGGTCAGAAGGACTCGGCCGTTGCTTCGGTGGTCGAAGTGTTGCGGCGCGAAGGTGCGATGGAATACACGACGGTGATCGCTGCCGGTGCCAGTTCACCAGCGCCGCTGCAGTACGTCGCGCCGTACGCCGGTACCGCGATGGCCGAATACTTTATGTTCAATGGCGGTCATGCTCTGGTTGTTTATGACGACTTGTCCAAGCAAGCGACCGCNNTTGCTGGAGCGTTCGGCAAAGCTGTCGGACGAACTCGGTGGCGGTTCGATCACCAGTCTGCCGATCATCGAAACGCTGGAAGGTGAAGTTTCGGCTTACATTCCGACAAACGTGATTTCGATCACAGACGGCCAAATCTATTTGCAACCTGACTTGTTCTTCTCCGGTATTCGTCCCGCGATGAACGCTGGTATTTCGGTTTCCCGCGTCGGTGGTGCCGCTCAGACTAAAGCGATGAAGAAGGTCGCCGGTGGTTTGCGTCTCGACTTGGCCGCGTTCCGTGCTTTGGAAGCGTTCGCCCAACTTGGTACCGACCTCGACGCCGCGACTCAGTCACAGCTCGACCGCGGTTATCGCATGGTTGAATTGCTCAAGCAGCCGCAATATCAACCGATGAAGATGACTGACCAAGTGCTCAGCTTGTTTGCCGGTACGCGGGGATACTTGGACGACGTGCCCGTAAAGCAGGTCCAACAATGGGAAAAGGATTTCTTGCACTTCGTCCACAGCAAGTACAACTCGTTGGTAGAAGACTTGGACAGCAAGCAAGAATTGTCCGATGCGATTGCCGAACAAATCATCACGGCGATCAAAGACTTTAAGACCGGGTACAAGCCCGAGGTTAAGTGACGGGTAAACGAAAAAGCAAGAACGAGATACCCAAGGGGATTGATTTAGGGCCATCGGGTTTCGGGTCCGGTGAATCGTTTCACCAATCGGAACCGGATGTAAGGCCCGACAGTGGGTCCGTGCCACCTGAGGGTGCGGACTGGAGGAATGACGCAGGCGACGATCAGCCGGATAGATGGGAGATTACAGTGGCGATGTTCGCTCACCTGTTGGGAGCGATCGGAGTTTTGTTCGGTGTTGTCGGTGGCGTAATCGGTCCACTTGTGATTTGGCTGATCTACAAAAATAACTCTCGCTACATTGAACATCATGCCCGTGAGGCGACAAATTTTCAGTTAACGGTTGTGGCGATCTTGGCATTATGCTTTCTGCTGACAGGGCTAACGTGCGGATTGTTGCTTCCAAAAATGATAATACCATTGGTAATGCAGATCGTGTTCGGCTTAATAGCGACGGTCGCCTCCAAGTCGGGCAAGTTATATCGGTACCCGATCTGTTTGCGATTGTTGAAGCGGGAGGGGACGGAGCAATTAGGCTCGATGCGGTAGTTACGATAAGTTTGGTTGCAAAACGATTAGTACGACAATGGATATGACTGTGTGCGAATGAATCCGATTGTTTTCGATTCGCCACGCGGGTAACGATTACAGACCGATAAGAGTGGTCCCCAGGATCGCTAGACGAAATTAACACTGTTTTTTCCTCAATAAGAATCGCCGTTTCATGGCCAACGCCAGAGCACTCGATAAACGCCGAAAGTCGATCCGAAATATCCGCAAGATCACGCGGACGATGGAGCTGATCGCGACGGCTCGTTACAAGAAAGCGATGGACCGCGCCGCGGCCGTTACCGCTTATACCGAACAAATCACCAAAGTCGTCTCGCGATTGGTGGCCGCGGGTACTGAAGTCAAGCATCCACTGTTGGAAGTTCGAGAACAACCGTCAACCGCAAGGCTGTTGGTCTTGGCCAGCAATCGTGGTTTGTGTGGCGGCTATAACGCGGGCATCCTGCGAACCGTGGTGCCACATGTCGAAGAGATGAAACGTGCGGTTCCGAAGTTGATCGTCGACGCCAGCGGCAAACGCGGTATCAACGGTTTGAAGTATCGGAATGTTGCGACCGAGCAACAGTTTCTGCAGTTCGAGGATCAACCGCCGTTTGACGATGTCGAGAAAATCGCGTCGGAATACTTGCGTCAGTACGCCACCGGCGAAATCGATCGTCTGGACGTCGTTTACACCAAGTTTATCAGCACCAGCCGCCAGATTCCGGTTGT
>DIUH01000126.1:2071-8378 GCA_002428205.1 Planctomycetaceae bacterium UBA6163 | reverse complement strand
GATGCGGCGGTCAGCGAACAAGTCGCGCGAATGATCGCGATGAAGGGTGCGACCGAGAGCGCCGGCGACATGATCAAGCAACTATCGACCGATTACAACCGCGCCCGCCAGTCGCAAATTACTGGTGAAATCATGGAAATCATCGGCGGCGTCGAGGCGCTGGCGAAGTAAGAACCTGATTCAAAAAAACCTGATTAAATTGTGTGCCGCTGGAATCATCGATTGTGATCCTGCGGCGCGTTAACCCGTAACCGACCCAAAAGTGGTGTCCGACACTTTTTTGCCCATCACCCTCTGAAGTCTCATGTCAACCGTAACTGCCCCCGTCACATCCGGTCGCGTCACCCAAGTCATCGGCTCGACGTTCGACGTCGAATTCCCTTCCGGCCACATGCCACCGATTTATAACGCGGTCAAAATCACTTCGGAACACAAAGGCGTTTCGCTGAACTTGGTCGGCGAAGTCCAACAGCACCTCGGCGGCGGACGCGTGCGAGCAATCGCGCTGGGCAGCACCGAAGGGATGATGCGAGGCATGGAAGTGATCGATACCGGCAAACCGGTGACGGTCCCGGTCGGCAAAGCAACCCTTGGTCGTGTTTTCAACGTGCTGGGCGAACCGATCGATAAACGCGGGCCTGTCACAGCCGACGATTATTGGCCGATTCACCGTCAAGCGCCTCCGGTCAACGAACTGTCAACGAACACTGAAGTTTTCGAAACCGGGATCAAGGTCGTCGACCTTTTGACCCCGTTCGTCCGCGGTGGTAAGGCCGGTTTGTTCGGCGGTGCGGGCTTGGGCAAGACGGTTATTTTGACGGAATTGATCGCCCGTATCGCTAGCAGCCACGGCGGTTATTCGGTGTTCGCTGGCGTTGGCGAACGGACTCGCGAAGGGACCGACTTGTGGTTGGAAATGCAAGAAACCCAAATCGGCGAAACCGGTCGTAAGGTTATCGAACAAACGTGTATGGTGTTCGGCCAAATGAACGAACCGCCAGGTTCGCGTCTTCGCGTCGCATTGTCGGCGCTTACCATGGCCGAATATTTCCGTGACACCACCGGTGCTGACACGCTGTTGTTTATCGACAACATCTTCCGCTTCTCACAAGCGGGCAGCGAAGTGTCGGCTCTGTTGGGTCGTATGCCATCGGCCGTGGGTTACCAGCCGACGCTGGCGACTGAAATGGGTGCGTTGCAAGAACGAATCACCAGTACCAACAAGGGTGCTATTACATCAGTGCAAGCCGTTTATGTTCCTGCGGACGATCCGACCGACCCAGCCCCTGCGACCGCGTTCGGCCAATTGGACGCGTTCATTTATCTGGAACGGTCGATTTCGGAAAAGGGGATTTATCCCGCGATCGACCCGCTGGCATCCAACTCACGAATTCTCGATCCGCAATACGTGGGTGAGCGTCACTATGCGATCGCTCGACGCGTGCAAACGATTCTGCAACGGTACCGCGAATTGCAAGACATCATCGCAATCTTGGGTGTCGATGAATTGAGCGAAGATGACAAGCAAATCGTGCACCGCGCTCGACGAATTGAACGGTTCATGTCCCAGCCGTTCTTGGTCGCTCAGGTGTTTACCGGCAAGCCGGGCGAAATCACTCCGCTGGCCGAAACGATTCGCAGTTTTGAAGAGATCTGTGACGGCAAGTGGGACCACCTTCCCGAGCAGGCGTTCATGTACGTCGGCGTTGTCGAGCAGGCCGAAGCACAAGCCAAGAAGATGGCGGAAGGTAAGCGGTAATCGTTATGTCGATTCGATGTGTGGTGGTCACCCCAGAGCGGACCGAACTCGATCGCGTGGTCGATTCAATCGTCCTGCCGATGTATGATGGCGAACTCGGAATCAAACGAGGCCGCGCGGCAATGATCGGACGCTTGGGTTATGGCCAGATGCGGTTGCAAACCGATACCGGCACGGAAACGTTCTTCATCGACGGCGGATTCGCTCAAGTCGAGAAGGACGTGGTCTCGGTACTGACCTCGCGTGCCTTGCCTGGAAAATCGTTGAACGTCGGAACCGCCGAGACGGAACTGTCGACGGCGCTGTCGGCGCCAGCGTCAACGCCTCAGCAACAGCAGCTCAAAGCGGCGGCCGTGATGCGAGCCCGTGGTCTTTTGCGAACCGCAGCCCGCGAAAGCTAGTCTCGAGGTAAAAGTCCGGCTCCCCCTTTCCCCTGAACACTTGCAAGCCTGAGCGAGTTCGTGTTCAGGGGAGAGGGGCTGGAGGTGAGGGGCTTTTCGGGGGCAATCCGCATCTGATCGTAAAATGAAAGGTTCGACTCCATGTCAAATGACACTAAGGATCCCCAGCCGATGCGCATTTTAGTCATCGGCGGAGTCGCCGGCGGCGCATCAGCAGCGGCGCGAGCGCGGCGAGTCAACGCGACCGCCGAGATCACCATGCTCGAAAAGGGACCTTATGTCTCTTTCGCAAACTGCGGGTTGCCCTATCACTTGGGCGGCGAAATCGCCAAACGTTCGTCGCTACTGGTTACCACTGCCGAACTGTTCTGGAACCGCTTTCGCATTGCAGTGAAGGTCGGTTATGAGGTCACCGAAATTGATCGCGCCGGCTCAGTCGTTCGCGGCATCGATCATACCAGCGGCAAAACCTTTGAAGTGCCTTATGATCGGTTGATCCTATCAACAGGCTCTGAACCGATTTCTCCAGCATTTATGAGTCCCGCGTGTGTCAACGTCCGCCATTTATGGACCTTGACTGATATGGATGCGATCCTGGCGGAGATGCAAGAAAAGTCATCTGACGGATCGACCGCCGTTCGCAACGCGGTCGTTGTGGGCGGCGGTTTCGTCGGCTTGGAAGTGGTCGAACAATTGGTGCATGTCGGCATCAAAGTGACGTTGGTCGAGCGCAACCCCCAAGTGCTGAAGCCACTCGATTGGCACTTCGCGCGGATCATCGAAAAGGACATGGCCGCGCATGGCGTCGAAATGCATCTCGGTGCGGACATCGTCGGACTGAAACGCGATGGCGATCGAGCCACCGGAGTCGAACTTGCCGATGGCACGGTCCTCGACACCGATCTGGTGATTGTCGGCGCTGGCGTGCGACCGCGAACATCATTGGCCGCCAAAGCCGGACTATCGATCGGCAAAACCGGCGGCGTTGTGGTCGACCAGTACACCCGCACCGACGATCCCAACATCTATGCCGTTGGTGACATGATCGAGTACATGCACGGCGTGTTGAACGAACCGATGCGGATTCCGCTCGCTGGCCCAGCCAACCGGGCCGGCCGGATCGCCGGTGCGCACGCCGCGGCGGGACACAGCGAACCGATGGGCCCAGTATTGGGAACTTCGATTGTTCGCGTTTTCGGATTGACCGCCGCCTGTACCGGATTGAACGAAGCGACGCTCGACGCGCGCAGCATCCAGCATCACAGCGTGATCATTCAGGCGGGCCATCATGCCGGTTATTTCCCCGGTGCCCAGTCGATGCAGCTGAAACTTGTCTATTCGCCCATCGACGGAAAAATCCTCGGTGCCCAAGGTGTCGGCGGCGACGGCGTTGACAAGCGGATTGACGTTATCGCCACCGCCATGCACTTTGCCGGCACCGTCTATCAACTTGCCCAGCTTGATCTCGCCTACGCACCGCCTTATGGCAGCGCAAAAGATCCGGTCCATATGGCTGCGTTTGCCGCGATCAACGATTTGGACGAATACCCGACCGTCGTGCCGCCCGATTACGACCTAGCCGAATACCAGGTTGTCGACGTCCGTTCGGCAAAAGAACAAGCCGCGTTGCCGCTCGTAGGAGCGGTCGCGATCGGAATTGACGAGTTAGCCGAGCGCTGGACCGAACTTGACCCAAGTCGATCGACCATTACCGTTTGTCATTCGGGCAAACGGGCTCACGTCGCGGCATGCTGGTTGAAAGGGCACGGATTTGAAACGGTCCGAAATCTGACAGGCGGTATGGCAATGCGATCGGTCATTCAATCGTGATCGATACGGAATCTGATAAGCAATGAGCGGGAAATAAGTGTCCGGTACCTTTTGTGCGAAGCACCCGAAGGGCGAGTTCCTCGCAAAAGGTACCGGACACTTATTTCCCGCACGACCCTAAAGTCGTCTGTTGGATGATTCCCATATGTTGATATTGATCGTGATCGCATCCTTATAGGTCTTCTGGTCGATTAACATTTTTAGCGGCCGATTGCGGCAGCGTGACCATAACCATTGTTTGTTGCCTTAACCAACGTGACAAACTGCGATCATTCGATTGGGCCATCGACTCGATCGCCCAACGGAGCGTCGTAGGGTAAATCGCTAGCAGCGGTTCAGGCTGTTGGTCGGCGAACATCGCCGCAACGACTAAAGAGGGGGTCACGTTTCTTTTTTGCTGCCAAGCGTCAATCAAACAACGCAAATGGTCGGTTTCTAGATGCGGCATGTCGACGGGAGTGACAAGAATGCCGGCAAATCCGAGTGTTTCTGCATAGCGCAGCGACTGAGCCACACCGGCGGCGGGGCCTCGATGAGGCGAGTCGTCAGGGATCGAAATTACATTCGCAACCGATTTCATATCTTCGGATCGGCCTGAGATCGCGATGGTCGAAACCAGAGGCCCGAGTCGCACGACAGCATGCTGTAGGTAGGTGATGACGCGGTTGGGATTGGGCTGTTGAGGGTGCGGCAAGTTCGCCTTGTCGGTCCCCATACGTGACGATTTACCGCCGGCAAGTACAACGCCCATGAGCGGCATGTCGACCATGCTAACTTTCATTCCCCATACACCACCATCGAACGATTCGATCCATATAAAATCGTTCGCTGCCCCGAGCGAAAAATCCGATGTGGCCGCCGCAGGGGGTGATCAACAATCTTACGGGATGGCGATCAAGGTCAATCTTCGAAGGCTGGGGCAAATCGAGGTTGGTAAAGCATTCGACCGGTACGATCGGGTCGTTTGCTGCGGTCAAAATTAATGAAGGGATCGCGATCGACGGCACCAGGGGGCCGGCAGAGGACCGATCGTAATAATCTTCTGCGTCACGAAAGCCGCTGATCGGTGCTGTGATTCGATCGTCCAACTCGCGCAACGTCTTGGGCCAAGGTCGCGCGCACCGCTGCATTAAATCTGGTGACTGGCGGATATGTTTGGGCAACCGCCGCAGCAGGTTGCCGATAAAGTATCGGTTGTAACCGCGCAGCATCGGCCGTTGCAAATTGTCGCTGCATCGTTGCAGGTCGATCGGCGGCGAAACGGCGACGAGGCGGGTCCACCGGTGCGCCCAATCGGGGACGTTGTCCAATCCTGCACCGAGCCGCCCGGCGGCTCGCAGCAGTTGGTTGCCGCCAAGCGAAATACCAACGGTGGCGATGTCGCCTTCGCCGGTCAGGTGGGCGATTCGCGTCAGTGCCGCCAAACAATCGTCGCTGCGGCCGGCGTGAGTCAAGCCGCGACTGTGGTCTGCTGCGACGCCACACCCACGCATCTCCAACCGAAAGACGCGAACGCCCATGCGAGTGAATTGATCAGCCAGGCGGATCATGTACGGTGACAATCGACAGCCGCATAACCCGTGAACCAACATCAGCGAAGCGTCGCCGGGTTGCCACTGCGGCGGCATATCGTCGTGAAGAGCGATTTGGTCGCCGTCATCAAGTGTCACCCAGTGCAGTTTTGGTCGCAGGTGCGGCGCCTTGGGCGAACGCAATGACAACAACGTCTGTAAATGTCCCCCACGAATCCAACGATGGGGGTCGAACGCGGGCGGAGCGGACGATCGCATCGGCATATCTGAATATGGGTCCAAGTGCTGGTGCAATGGCGGTTCACAACTGACGCCGAATTGCTCTATTCTTTGGCTTGCCACCGGTAGGTCCTTGTTTCCGATCGGTCGAACTGTCGCAACCTAATGAATCACCGGCGCGTCCGGCACTGTCGCATGCACACCATTCGTTCCTTCATCGCCATCCCGCTCAGCCCCGAAGTGCAAAGGAGTGCGAAACGGTTGATGCGTGATCTTCGCCAGGAGAAGGACGGAATAAAATGGGTGCCAGAAGATAATTTACATTTGACGCTGAAGTTTTTGGGCGAAGTGATCGATCGCGACGTCCCGGCGGTGTGCCGCGCGATCCGCAATGTGTGCCAGCATATCGATCCGTTCGCGTTGGAGTTCGCCGGAGCCGGTGGATTCCCGACCAGCGATCGGCCACGAGTGATTTGGGCAGGGATTGTCGATGGCGGTGATTCGCTCGTCGCTCTCGTTACGGCACTCGAAACCGAATTGGCCAAACTGGGCTTCAAACCCGAACC
>DIUH01000126.1:0-1980 GCA_002428205.1 Planctomycetaceae bacterium UBA6163 | reverse complement strand
GGGCGATGCTGATGACACAGATGATGACTACGAGTGATCCAAACGAAGCAATGTTCAGCAGCTCAATCTTCTTGGAATAGCTGATCGAGCGAATCGATAGTTAAGGCTTTACGAAAATATTTGTCGAGCAATTCCGTTCCCTTGATGATTTCGACTTTCTCCATCAAAGCTGAATCGACGGATCCGAACCGGGATTCCAATACCTGAACGAGCGACTGACGTTTGCCCTTCTCGATCCCTTCTTGGATCCCTTCTTTCATACCGATCGCGATCAAGTCTTTCCCCGACTGAGTTTCTCGCAAGTCTGGTAATTGGCCCACTAACATTTTTTCAATCTCCGCTTTCCCTTTTTCCACAAACCGCTGTTCCAGCCAATTGATGAATACTTCCAGCAGTACCGACTTCAGTGGCTCGTCCAGCCCACTGCTCGCTATTTGATTGTAACAACCAGCGGCATCTCGTTCGAGCTTTTCCGCATCGTCTTGCATCAGCGGTTGGAATGCCGCGACCAACGGATGTGCCGGATGCTCCGCCGCCAATCGCCCCAGTGTTTCGGCAAGAGAATGAACACTGACAAAATGGCACCAAGGTTCCGTGCGCGGATCGAGCGAATGGTCTACGAACAGGATCACTCCCTGGACCTTGCGGCCACGCATCTTTTGCTGGACAAGCACCATTTCCATTACCACACGAAGGTAAATCTCCTCGTCGCGTTGGAACTGGATTTCCAGAATCGTAATGATGCCATCGGCGGAATCAGGAATCAGCACCCCATCAGCCGTCTGCTGGATCGCCTTGAGCGAAATCGATTGAAACCGGCACGGCCCAGGCGATGGCAAACCGGTCAGTTCGAACAACCACTGTGGGTTGGCTTCGAAAATCAGGCAAAGTTGCTTGTCGGTTTTCATGGGGGTATGATACCGCACACCCGAGGCCGCAGCATCTCCGATCGTTGCCGGTTTGCGGTAACATCAACCAAGGAAGCAAAAATAGGTTAGCCGTTTGGATGATCGCATGACCGGGAACCTGCAATACCGATTCAGTGCAACCGCTGACTTAGCGGTCAAACGCTACGTCGACGGCGAGCTTTCCAATCGTTATTTGCATGGTCCGCTGGTGGATCAATTGTTGGTAGACGAACGGGTCGATGCGAGCGAGTCGCTCAGTCGCTGGGTGCTAACGGATCACCAAGGTACGGTGCGAGATTTAGCGGTGCGAGATGCGATCACCGACGAGATCATAATCAGCAACCACCGCGTCTTTGACGCGTTCGGGAACTTGCTGAGCGAGACAGCGGGCGGTGAAAGCACGATTTTTGGATACGCAGGTCGTGAGTGGGAAGAAGTCGCCGATTTACAATTCAACCGCGCCCACTGGTACGACCGGACGATCGGTCGTTGGATCAGCCAAGACCCAATCGGGTTTGCGGCGGGTGATGCGAACTTGTATCAAGATGAAGTGGATTATTGGCGCACCGTCGAAGAGGAGAATTCTCGCGACCGTGATCCCTGGGGATGGGGTAGCTAAATAATGATCGTCATTATCCAAAAACGGGTAAGTTTTATCGGCGTCCAGAATCGCAATGCGTTTCATTCTCAAGTTTTTCATGGGATGGCAACGCGAGGCGGCGTCTCCTATCCAAGTTTTAGAGACCTGCGATTCAACGACACGCACGAGAAGCGAGGGCTGGACATCATTCGCTCGTTGAGCGAGTGGCCGCAGCTTCCCGCAGATGATGGATGGCACCTATTGAAACGCCGCACCTATTGAAACGCCGCACCTATTGAAACGCCTTCCGGTTGGTTAATCGCGATCATGGCTGACCAGTTCCGTAAGAGAAGAAATTGAATGAGCGCCAAAAACCCGCTCCATCAAGTTCATCGCGACCGATTGGACACAATTAGCGAAAAAATTCGCAAAGCGGGCAAGCGAAATCAGGACGCGTTCTCGTCATCGAGCAATCCGGCCAGTTCGCTGCGC
>DIUH01000152.1 GCA_002428205.1 Planctomycetaceae bacterium UBA6163 | reverse complement strand
ATCTATCTTCACAGCGGGATTTTTGGCGAGATCACGCTCAGCTATATCGGCGGGCAATGGGTTTGGCACCGTTGGACCTATCCCGACTATCGCACCAACGACGTTTTTGCGTTCGCGACCGATTGTCGCAATCGCCTGCGTGCGTACTTGAAAGCCTCTGGCGTGTTCCGGACGGGAAAAAAGAACTCCTTCATCGACTAGCCGCCTTCCACCAGTGACGGTCGTACCGTTTGCATCGATCGGTGGTTACAAAACCCGATCGGGAAGTCTGGATAATGCAACGGGGTGCAGCGATTACGACCTACGGTTTGAACGTTAGGTGCACCGCTAGACTTTTAATGAAGGGGGCGGAGCGTATTCCATGTTTCACGTCTCCTCCATTGTGGCCGGTGCGAATCGCATGATCGACGTCATCGCGCTGACTAAGGTGTATCAAGACGGCAGCATGGGGCGATTTGTTGCCGTCGACCGTGTTCATTTCCATGTGGCCGCGGGTGAGATTTTTGGTTTGCTGGGGGCCAACGGCGCTGGCAAAACCACACTCTTAAGGATTCTGGCCACGATGTTGCGACCGACATCCGGCACGGTACGGGTCGGCGGATACGATGTCGAGGACTCTTCATCCGAGGTGCGGCGACGAATCGGATTTGTCAGCAATAATACCGCCATCTATGACCGCATGACGGCCGAAGAAATGCTCGCCTTCTTCGGAAAACTTAACGGTCTGGATGGCGATCGCCTGCGCGATCGAACGGAATCGTTAATGGAAACGTTGCGGATGAACGAGTTTCGCAAATGCCCCGGCGCGAAGTTGTCGACCGGTATGAAGCAAAAAGTCTCGATCGCGCGAGCACTGATTCATGATCCGCCTGTGTTGATCTTTGACGAAGCGACACTTGGATTGGATGTAATGGTCGCGCGGAATCTTTTGCAGGTGATTCGGCAATTGAGAGACGCGGGAAAGTGTTTGATTTTTTCGACTCACATCATGAGTGAAGTCGAGAAACTTTGCGACCGAGTGGCAATCATGCACCGGGGGCGGATACTTGACTGCGGGACGTTATCGGACTTAGGGTCACGTCATGGCCATCGCGATGTAGAAGAATTGTTCTTTTCGCTTGTCACCAATCATGACCGATCTGTGCTTTCAGATTCGGTTTTGCAGGGGGCCGGATGAGCGATCAAGACGCCTCAGAACGATTCCGCTGGTCCGCGGTACGATTGATTTATGCCCGCGAAATGCGTGATCAATTGCGCGATCGACGCACGTTGTTCACCATCTTAATCTTGCCATTGCTGCTGTATCCACTGATCGGATCGGTGTTGATGCAGGTCACACAATTCAGCAATCAACCGGTCATGAAGATCGCCGTGATTGGGAATGAGAATCTGGTCGATGTACCGATATTGGTCGAGGCGATCGAACCAGAATTGGGGCCCGACGATACGGAGTCCGGCGACGCAAAGGAAGACCTGTACGATCAAAGCAAGACGGTTGTGGTTCAAAGCCATGAAGCCGTTTCAACTGAGTATCGCTTTGCCGATGGACTTGTAACGTCGCACCAGCAAATGCGGATGACGCTTTTTCGCACCAGCGAATTCGGCGATCAAGCCAGGATCGACCAAGTCACTGCGCGGTGGATCGCTGACGGAGTGTATGACGTCGTCTTAAAGATTCCTGAGCGGCTTGGTGACGCATCAGGGGTTTCGGACCAGTCTGGGGTCAGTCTCGTTTATAACGCGGTGTCGGGGACATCCAATTCCGCCGCGGCGACTGTAAACACTGCGTTGCAAGCCTGGAAAAACCGATGGGTTCAGCAATCATTGAAAGGCTTGGGGATCGGGGAAGCGGTACTGCAACCGTTTGAGGTCTCCCTTGCGGACATTGCCAAACCCCATGCGCGGCAGACGTTGTTTTGGAGCAAGTTGTTGCCGATGGTTATGCTGATTTGGGCAATGACGGGCGCGTTCTATCCGGCTATCGATATGGTCGCAGGCGAGAAAGAACGTGGCACGCTGGAAACCTTACTGTGTAGCCCCGCGCTACGTGGTGAAATTGTCTTAGGCAAGTTAGCGACCGTAACAACGTTCAGTATGTTGACCGCGGTCTTAAATACGATCAGCATGCTATCCACCGGCGCGATGGTGTTTAGCCAAATCGGAATCGGTGAACCGGCGGTGATGCCGTTGTGGATCGTCGTGCTGCTGCTTGCGGCTATGTTTCCGCTGTCGATTATATTCAGCGGGATCGCGTTGGGTTTGTCGGCGATGGCCCGAAGCAGCAAGGAAGGGCAGTACTATTTAATGCCGATGATGATGGCGATCATTCCGTTTGTTGTCTTGCCCAGCATGCCAGGCATTTCACTGAATATCGGGACCAGCCTGATTCCCGTCACCGGAATGTTTCTGTTCGTCCGCTCGTTAATCGAATCGAATTACGCGACTGCGTTGGTGCATCTTCCGATGATTGCCGGTGTGACCATTGCCTGTGCCGCCTTGGTCGTGCGGTGGACGATGCGGTTGTTTGAAAATGAATCGGTGCTATTCCACGGCGGTCAACCCTTCAACCCCGGTCGCATGCTCGATTCGATTCGCGAGAACCGCCAAACCTACGCAAAACCGAACCAAGCCTACGCGTTGGCGGTTGTGATCTTAGTAGGATTGTTTTTTGGACGATTGATGTTCTCGGGCGTTCCTGATGGCGTATCGGGGTTCGCCAAAATGGTGCTCGGGCCGCAAGTGGGGATGATCCTGTTGCCGTCATTAATCATTGCGGCGGTCTGTACGCGGCGGATGCGGATCGGTTTGCGGCTTCGTATGCCGACCTGGAACGTTTTGCTGTTTTCCGTCGTGTTAGGTTTTGCGATTCACCCGGCTTATATGTTGTTGACGCGTTGGGTCATGGTCGCTTATCCGGTCTCCGAGTCTGCGATGGCTGCGATGCGACCACTGACAGATCAAATGGCTGCGACGCCATGGATTTATTTGGTCTTATTGATGGCCGTTGTTCCAGCCGTTTGTGAGGAGTTAGCGTTCCGCGGGTTTATGTTTGGCGGATTGCTGCGAGATCGACAACCGTTTCGCGCGATCTTGGTGACCGCGGTTTTATTTGGTGTTTCGCATGGGGTGCTGCAGCAATCGATTTCGGCGACCGTGATGGGATTTTTGCTCGGCTGGATCGCCTGGCGAACCGGCAGCGTCCTGCCGACGATCTTGATACACACAATTAACAACACGCTTTCGGTATCGTTACCAAGCATTGCGGAGATGGATCTGCCGGGTAAGTCGTTTATCTTTGAAACGACTGGCGATCAATTCGCGTATCAACCGATGTGGTGCCTGATGTGCATCACCTTTTCGATGGCGATTATGGTGATCTTCGGATCGCTGAACCCGAATGCCGACGAGCAGTCATCTTTACAAGAAGATGACGCTCAGTCGCTGGCCAATTCGCAAAACACCATAACATACAAGCTCGCACCGGGAACCCATTGAACGTCCGATGCAGACGGTGGCTGATTGTGGTGCGATGGCGTTAATGCACGCGGCAATGTGCCAGAATCTCTTCGGCGGTGGCGCGGTAGCCGGTGTAAAACGGCCCAAACTCGGCATATTTTGCACTCGCCTCGTCGAATCGCATTCGATAGACGATTTCCTTTAGGTATTCAGGATTGCGGGCCCACAGTGTGACCATCCATTCCCAGTCATCCAAGCCGACGCCGACGGTGATCACTTGGCTGACACGTCCGGCGAATGCGATCCCGCTGCGGGCATGTTCAGCCATCAATTCTTTGCGATGCGAAAACGGGGTGGTGAACCAGTTGGCGCCGACGACTCGGCTTTTATTCATCGGATAGAAGCATGCCGCCGGCCAGTTAGGAAACTCGGGGCTTAACCTTTGATGGTTCATCATCGGCAGGCGATCGGCGTATGATTTGACGCGTGCTTCGAGCTCCGGAGAGCCCTCCGCGGCACCTTCGCGAATCATATTTTCACGAAACGTATCGACCGATGGCACATACTCGCTGACCTCGCTCATCGAAACAAATGACCATGTCGGCTCGATCGCCCCACCCAATGGGCCGGACATGATCGCTTGATGAACCGCGTCAATCGTAAGCGGATTGGGGTCCATCACCATGATGGCAAAATCGGCTTTGTGTCCCGAGATGATGTATCCCTGAAGTCGCTGGGGCATCTGGTCGCCCGACGGATTCAACGCCGCGATGAAGTCGTCTCGGCCGCTGAGCCCGGCCAGTCGGTCGCGACAAAAGCGGTAGAAATAATGCCCGCAATGCCAGCCTTCTTCGGGGACAAGTGAGTTGGGTGGCGGAGCGGCGTGTGTGTGAGCGGGGCGGGAACTTGGGGTTGTCATGACAATGCCTTGAGCCAGCTTGTGTAAGAGATTCTTTGATATCGGATTTTACCAGCTTGCCCAGAATATTGACCAGACGACCGCCCGATTTGACAAACCGAGGCGAAAGTCTGATGCGGCGAATGATAGGCGAGATCGTATATCGTTACGCTGGGCCTAACGGAGCGTCCACTGGGTGTGAGAACGTTGGTGGCCGTGGTGAACCGACCACTGGCGATTGTGTTTTGCGCCAAAATGGCCGTAAGAATAGGGTTGTTTCCACCCGGTAGTGCGGCTTGCCTGGGGGACCGCTGGTGACCGTGGCGTTTTGTCCGCGTGGCTGGGGATAGCTTGTGTGAGATCAATCTTCTTTTTCGGCGTCGCAGCGGGCGGCAATTCCGCACCGCCGAACGGGTCATTTGCGATCAATTCGTCTTGATTGATGACCGCAGGGGGCTCATCGTTGGGGCGGTTCCAATAACCACCACCCACCGACTCTGGGTGTGTGGGCACGGTGACTTGCGGCGTCCCTTGGTGCCACCAATGGTGGCGTTTTTGCGGTTGAGGTGGTTCGATCACCAAGTGGGTCGCAGCGGAAACCTGAGTGGCGTGGGTCGGCTGAGTGGCGTGGGCACCGGCGGATGGCCTAATCCCGTCTGCGGGAATCCATTGCTGGGCGTTGACGTCGACCGGAACAGCCAGCACTACAAAAATACAGACGATGGCTATGAAAACCATCGAAAGGGGCTTCCACGCGGAACCGCAGGGCCTGATCCCTAGCAAGTCTTTTTGCAACGATGTTAATGCAATCATGAACGCCTCGAGCAGAGAATGCGGATTCGGATGCGTCGGTCCGCAGTATTACTGTACGACCGCCCCGCAATTCACCTATCGGCCACATCAGCCCGCAAAGTCAACTCAANNGCACGGCGTTCGAGTGGCATTAGGGGAGTTCGATTTCCGTGTGTTGGTTCGTCATTCGTTGCAGGTAATGCCGTGTGTCATTGAAGAAGTTGACGTCTCGATCTTCGCGTTCAAAGCGAAACCGTTCTTCGGGCGAAGGTTGGATGCGACGCACCGAATAAATTTCCAACAGACTGATTAAATTGCCGCGGGGTTTGTCGGTGGGCGGCGCAGCGGATGAAGTTACCGCTGGGTTTTGATCCGGATCGGCCATCAATGGGTCAGCGGAGACCGACTGTGACACGGTCTTAATCGTCGATTCGGATTGGGGACGATCTGACGACGAGGCTTGATCGGCAAGTTGGCTTGGGGCGTCGTTGCCGGGTTCGGCTTCCAATGTCGGTTGTCCCCAAAATTCGATCCGACTGGGCAATCCGACGCCAAAACCGTTTTCATCGCCCACTGCGGCGATTGCCATCCGGACTTCATAAGGACACAGTTCAGACCAAACCTTGCCAGATTCAGGATCGGTCATTCGATGCATTGTTTTCGCGTTGATCACCCCGCGTAAAATCCAAACCGCTCGTTGGTCAACGAACCCTTTCGAAAGTCGCAAGTCGTAATCCGCGGCAATCTGTTCGACGATTTCCACCAATCCGCCGACCCGCATCCATGGCGGCACCTGCTGAGAAACATCAACGATGGTGTTGGAATCGCGACTGCGGGACGAATGCACGATGCCTTGGCGAGCGAGCTCGCGATAGAACTCTTCGATCCGACCGAGGTCGACCCGGCGCAAAGTTACTGAAGCGCCTAGATGAGTACGAATCCAAGCGAGTTTACCGTCGGAGATCTGTTGATTGGTGTGACGTTGGTCGCCGTCATGAACCGTCATTTCAAGGCTGTAGCGACCTGTGCCTCCGCCGGATTGTTCATAGTGTCCGATCCCAACAACTGCGTGCCCCTGGACCCAAGTTCTTTGTCGCAATTTAGCATCGAACGCATCGCCCAGCGCTAGACGCTGGATGGTTCGCTGGACCAGGAGGTTTGCTTGGTTCTGTTCGTCGAGTTCCTGGCGAACGGTTCGCACGGTTTCATTGGCGCACAGAATCGCCGGCAAGGCGTTGGAGATTGTGATCAGCAGCGCCGCGGGCACCACGAGCCCCCTGAACGACACAGCCAGTCGGCCCGATCGGTGCGTTTTTCGGTGGGAAAAAAACTTCATGGAACGGTTAGTCCGGTTTTATCAAAGAATCCGATTGTGGCGCGCCGATGGTTAATCCCGGGAGCAGGTGCGCCGGGCCCGTTTGGAGGGCAGGTCGCTGCGGCGTGATGGTACGCATCACGTGGCAAGCGAGTCCAGGCAAATCCGAAGCCCGTTGGAGGCGACGAGAATTGACTCGAGTCGCCACAGCAATTGATTTCGTTAGAAGACACGATTACGGCGACGGCCGAGCATCACCAAGGATGGCCAAACGAGGCCGGGGGAAATTAATGAGACGCCCTGTCACCCAACTGTCGCTGCTGGTCGCGGCGGCTACGATGGCCACTGGCTGTGTGCCAGTTCGACACAACTTGCCTCCCGAACAACGTTTGATGGAGCCCGGTCCGGGCGTCGGTGGCCCAGGCCCCGGTGTCCTTGGCCCTGTTCCCGTCGGCCCTGGCGCCGGAATGATGGGCGGCGCGATGATGGGTCCCGCAATGATGGG
>DIUH01000109.1:13755-15146 GCA_002428205.1 Planctomycetaceae bacterium UBA6163 | reverse complement strand
TGCAAGTTGACCGAAGTCGCCACGCAACGATTCATCGACAATGTCACTTCGATCACGCCTGGCGCGCTGGCCGGCGGCTTGAACAGCATTGCGGCTCACCACGAGCGGAACGAGATTTTGGTTGGCGGTGCCGACGGCGTTGCCAAGGTTTATCGCGTCTTCCGCGAAACAGCTCGCAAAATCGGCGACGATGCGAACTTGATCCGAGCGCTGCCGCCATTGAACGGCCGAATTTTCTCGGTCGCGATCAGCCCAGACGGATCGTTGATCGCCGCAGCAGCGACAATCGATGGTGCCAGCGAAGTTCGCGTTTGGAAGTACAACTTTGGCGGTGGCACGCCCGAAGAAATCAAACCGCTGTTGGGCAAAAAGCCGGAAGAACTGAACGACGAACAGAAAGCGAAATTGGCCGAGTATCGCAAAGTCGAAGCGGCTCAGGTTTGGCAATACACTTCGGATTCGACCGCACTGTATGCGCTCAGCTTCGCCGCCGATCAGTCGTTGATCGTCGCTGGCAGCGGCGGCGATCTGCTGAAGTTCGATCCCGCTGGCACGCTCGCCGCATCGTGGCCTGTCGTCCCCAAAGTTGCCGATGCGGATGCGGCGAAAGTCGCCGCGTCGCCCGCTGCCAACTCGCCCGCTGCTGATACGCGATTCGACGCCGCGGCCTGGTCGACCGATACCGCTCGGGCGGCAAAGTTGCAAACCGAAGAACCGGCCATCGATGCCGCTGCGATCGCTTCGATCGAAGTGCTGCCAGCGGAGATCAAGCTCGACCATCCGCTCGCCTATGCCCAATTGATTGTCACCGCAACGCTGGCCGACGGGTCCAAAGTCGACATCACGCGTCGCGTTCAAATCGAACTGCCGCCGTTCGTCACCGGTGATGTGCGAATGTTGGTTCGCCCCCTGGCCAACGGTACCGCCCCGGCAACGATTCGCATTGGCCAGCATGCCGCGACGGTGTCGGTCACCGCCGCCGGGATCAGCGACCAGCCTTCCGTTGACTTCATTCACGACGTCAATCCGGTGCTCAGCCGCCTCGGTTGCAACCAAGGATCGTGCCATGGTGCTCAGGCCGGTAAAAACGGCTTCAAACTTTCGCTGCGTGGCTACGACCCGATCTTTGACATTCGCGCGTTGACCGACGACCACGCCGCACGCCGCATCAATCCGGCCGCTCCCGACGATTCACTAATGCTGCGAAAGCCGCTCGGCCTGTCGCCACACCAAGGCGGCACGCTGATGTCCGCTGGCGATCCGTATCACACCGTGCTGCGAAACTGGATCGCGGCCGGCTCGGGTCTCGATCTGGCGACTCCGCGAGTGACGCGAATCGAAGTCAGTCCGCACGACCCGGTGGTCACCGCGTTGGGCTCCAAGCAACAGGT
>DIUH01000109.1:12191-13639 GCA_002428205.1 Planctomycetaceae bacterium UBA6163 | reverse complement strand
ATCGACGAATTGGTCGCGACCAAATGGGAACGCATGAAGGTGTTGCCCAGCGGATTGTCGACCGACGAAGAGTTCCTGCGTCGTGTCTATCTCGATTTGACTGGCCTGCCACCCACAGCCGACGAAACGCGAGCGTTCATGGCCGACGAAACTCCGACCCGCGAAAAGCGTGCTGCGGTGGTTGATAAGTTACTCGCCAGCGAAGATTACATCGTGTTCTGGACCAACAAATGGGCCGACCTGTTGCAGGTCAATCGCAAGTTCCTCGGCCCCGAAGGGAGCGCGGAATATCGCAAGTGGATTCGCGAAGCGATCGCTTCGAACAAACCTTATGACGACTTCGCACGTGAAATCCTGACCGCCACCGGATCGAATAAGGCGAATCCGCCCGCGTCCTATTTCAAGGTTTTGCGTGACCCGGTCGAGATGATGGAAAACACCACGCACTTGTTCTTGGGCATTCGCTTCAACTGCAACAAGTGCCACGACCATCCGTTCGAACGTTGGACCCAAGACCAATACTATGAAACCGCCGCCTTTTTCGCGCAAACGAAGTTGAAGCAAGCCGCGGAAGCGGGTGACGCGAAAATCGGCGGCACGGCGGTCGAAGGTGCTAAGCCGTTGTATGAAGAAGTTTTTGATGCCGGCAGCGGCGAGATCAAGCACGATCGCACCGGCAAGGAAGTCGCTCCGGCGTTCCCGTTCGAAGTGCCTCACACCAAACCCGAATCGGCGACACGTCGTCAAGAGTTAGCGGCGTGGATCACCGAAAAAGAGAATCCCTATTTCGCGCGCAGTTACGTCAACCGCTTGTGGGCCTACCTGCTGGGTATCGGCCTGATCGATCCGATCGACGATATCCGCGCCGGCAATCCGCCGACGAACCCCGAACTGCTCGATCACCTGACCGATTCGTTCGTCGATTCAGGCTTTGATGTTCGCCAGATCCTGCGTGAAATCTGCAACAGCCGTACGTACCAATTGTCGGTCGTTCCGAACCAGTGGAACGAAGACGACACGTTGAACTATGCTCGCGCGATGCCACGTCGATTGCCCGCCGAAGTGCTGTTCGACACGATCCACTTCGTAACCGGATCGATTACCGAAATCCCTGGCGTGCCGAAGGGAACCCGCGCCGCGGCGTTGCCCGATGTCGGCTTCGCGACCGCTGACGGTTTCCTACAAAACCTTGGGCAACCGGTTCGTGAAAGCGCCTGCGAATGCGAACGCAGCAGCGAACTGCAGCTCGGCCCCGTGATGGCGTTGGTCAGCGGCCCGACAATCGGTCGTGCGATCGCCGACACGGGCAACGCGCTGACGCAATTGGTTGGCAAGTTGGAAGATGACTCGAAATTGGTCGAAGAGATCTTCTTGCGGATTTTGGGACGTCGACCAAGCGAAGCCGAATTGTCGACTTTTGACGATTTCCGCAAAGCGATCGCGGAGGA
>DIUH01000109.1:6999-12165 GCA_002428205.1 Planctomycetaceae bacterium UBA6163 | reverse complement strand
ACCGCCGCACTCGCCGCTGCCGAAGCGGAATTGGTCGCCAGAATCGAAACGCTGCGCCCGGAAACCGAACGTCTGGAAGCCGAACGCGTCGCACGAATCGCCGCCGCCGAGGAAAAGCTGGCGGCGACCCGCCAAGCGCGACTGGATCATTGGAGCAACTTGACGCCAGGCAAGGACGACGTCGAGTGGTTCCCGTTGGTGCCAACTGAAATGAAAGCGACCTCCGGCGACACGATGCGAGTCTTAGAAGATCGCTCGATCATCGTCACTGGCAAAGCGGAGAAAGGCGTTTACGAATTGTCATTCGACACCGCGCTGGCCAACATCACCGGATTGCGTCTTGAAGCCTTGGCCGACGAATCACTCAAGGGCAAAGGCCCTGGGCTGGCCGACAACGGCAATTTCGTCGTCACCGAGTTCGAAGTCGTGCAAGCCGAACGGGCCAAACCGGCCGAGCAGAAACCGGTCGCGTTTGCTCGTGCGATCGCCGATTTCTCGCAAACCAACTTTGCGCCAGAACAATCGATCAACGGCAACAAGGGCGACCAACAAGGATGGGCCATTTCCGCTTCGACAGGTCATCCGCACTGGGTGGTTTATCAAGCCAAACAGCCGATCGCTGGTGGAGAAAGCAATCGGATCACGATTCGAATTCACCAATTCCATAATGCCGAGAGGCACCGCTTGGGCCGATTCCGGATCAGCGCCACCGTTGCTAAGAATGAAACGTTGCCGCTTGGGATCGCCGAACCGTTGCAAGCGATTTTGCGCACCCCGGCGGATCAACGAACCGATGCGGTCAAAGAATCGTTAGCGGCATACGTCCAGTCAGTCGACGCGGCTATCGCCGCAGACACCGCAGCGCTGGCAACTGCACGCACATCGGTACCCAAGGACCCGTCGATCGTCGCGATTGAGCAGAAGGTGGCTAAGTTCAAAGTGGTTACGCCGACCGATCAAACGCTCGAGCGGTTACGAACCGACGTCGCCCAAAGCACCAAGCAATTAAGTGAAGAACGATTAACCGCCGCCGAAGACTTGACGTGGGCGTTGATCAACAGCCCTGCGTTCCTGTTCAATCGGTAAAGGTTGTCGAGCGGTTGTTCCCGTACTTAATCAAGGCGGTACAAATAAATCGGTTTAACGAGTACGAAACCCTCCCGCGCGACGCGGGCGGGTACCATTGCCGGTCTTATGCCGAACGATTTGTGGAGACCTGCTTAACAAGCGGCTTGATTAATCTAAACCGTTTGTTTCCAACTTCAGCACTTTGGCAAGACGGCGAGCGTGACGATCGTGGGGGTGATAGACGGCACCCAAAAATGATCGGATGATCTCAAAGGCTAGCTCACTGCCGATGACTCGCGCTCCGATACACAGCACGTTCATATCGTCATGCTCGACACCTTGGTGCGCCGAATAGGTGTCGTGGCAAATCGAGGCGCGAATGCCGGCAATTTTATTGGCCGCTACGCTCACTCCAACCCCGCTGCCGCAAACCAGAATCCCTCGGTCGGCCTTGCCGTTGACGATTTGTCGTGCGACCGCTTCGGCAAAGTCGGGATAATCACAACTCGCTTCGTCATGCGTTCCGCAATCGATGACGTCGCCAACAACAGTGGCAAGTGCTGAGCCGCTGACAAGTTCCACGACCAGTTTCTTCAGCGGAAATCCGGCATGGTCGCCGCCAATGGCGATACGAAGGGGTGTGGGAGAAGACATGGGACGGGTCGGTGTTTAAGGCGGTTTTCAAGTGGATACGGACAATTTTGTCCAGCAATGTAGCCGCTACAAAGCGGGCTGCTAGTGCTGCGGTGCGAATCGGCGCAGCGACTGCTGGGTGTTCGGCAAGGAAGTGGGCAAAAAATCGCTGGTCAACCAACCTGCGGGACTGTGCAAGCGGCGAAAATCGCGATAATTAACCGTGTGAAGTGCTGATGGACGGCACGGCAAGGTTAGGGCAGTCTCTGTTTTGACACACCGGACGCGCCAGCCTTTTCTCTGACACGACGACATTCGCCTACCCACATTCGATCGGTTTGACCATGAGATTTGCTAGTTTCTGGCTGGTGGTCCTGACGCTTATCACTTCCGCCATAGCTGACGAGGCCGGAAAAAATGACACGCCGGATATCGTCGCCGCTGACCCGGCTGCTGCGGCTGCGCAGGAAGCGAAATTGATCACCGGAACCAAACAGGTCACGTTTGGCGGATTACGTGCCGGCGAGGGGTATTTCAGCGGCGATGGCCAACGGATGGTGTTTCAAAGCGAACGCGATCCGGCCAATCCGTTCTATCAAATCTTTGTGATGGATTTCGAGAACGGCGACATCCAACAGGTCTCGCCAGGCAGTGGCAAAACCACTTGTGCGTGGATTCATCCCGACGGCGGCAAGGTCTTGTTCGCCAGCACGCACCATGATCCCCAGTCCGCTCGTCTGCAGCAGGAAGAATTGGATCTGCGGGCTAGCGGAAAACAGCGTCGTTACGCTTGGGACTATGACCCCGAGTTCGAACTTTACGAACATGACTTGGCGACAGGAACGAACCGGCGGCTGACCGAGGCTCGTGGCTACGACGCCGAAGCCTCTTACAGTCCCGATGGCAAGACGGTGCTGTTTGCATCCAATCGACAGGCTTACGAGCGGGAACTTTCCGAACGAGAAAAGACGCTGTTTGAGATCGATCCGGCGTCGATGATCGATATCTACAAGCTGGATCTCGCCAGCGGCGAAGTGACTCGTTTGACCGATACGCTCGGTTACGACGGTGGGCCGTTTTTCTCGCCTGATGGCAAGCGATTTTGTTGGCGACGGTTCAGCGAAGATGGTGCGACGGCAGAGATCTATACGATGTCAGTCGATGGTGGCGAGCCGACTCGGTTGACGAGCCTTAATGCGATGAGTTGGGCGCCGTTTTATCATCCCAGCGGCGAGTATTTGGTCTTCACCACAAACTTGCACGGCTTTGCTAATTTCGAACTGTATCTGGTGCGGGCCGATGGAAAGGGTAAGCCGGTAAGGGCCAGCTTTACCGACGGTTTTGATGGTTTGCCAGTCTTTTTGCCCGATGGAAATCAGATCGCATGGACATCGACTCGGGCCAGCGGTGGCCGATCACAGATTTTCATGGGGCAGTGGAACCACGCCGCCGCGCGGACTCTGCTAGGGCTCGATAGCGATTCGGGTGCCGACGATGCGGATCGTTTGGCGGCCATTGAGTCCGCCGAATTGGCTAGCCCCGAGTTTACTCCGGCCGACATCGGACGCCATGTCGACTATTTAACGCGACCCGAATTGGGTGGCCGTTTAACTGGCACCGAAGGCGAACGTCGGGCGACTCAGTACGTTGCCGCTTATCTGGAAAGCCTCGGGTTCGAGCCCGCGGGGACTGATGGATCGTGGTTTCAAACGTTTGAGTTTCCTGCCGGATCGGAGCTGACCGCAGTAAACCGATTGACGATCGCCGGCGAAGATCTGACGCTTGGCAAAGCTTGGCAACCGCTTTCGTTTTCTGGTGATGGCGATTTCGAGGCGGCTCCCGTCGTGTTTGCCGGCTATGGCATGGTCGCTCCGGCCAGCGGCGATTTCGCCGAATATGACAGCTATGTGCATTTGGACGTTAAAGACAAATGGGTGATGGTGTTGCGTGACATGCCGCAAGACATCAAGCCGGAAATGCGCCAGCATTTGGCGCGATACAGTGCCCCACGACGCAAAGCGACGGTCGCTCGCGATCTGGGGGCGCGAGGAATCATCTTCGTTACTGGGCCGACCAGCGGCGTGAAGAACGAGTTGATTCGTTTTGATCGTGATGCGTCTGCGGCCGGAGTCAGCATGGCGGTCGTGTCGATCGATAATGCGACGGCGGTAAAGATGATGGCAAAAGCGGAAAAGGATTTGGCGAAGGAGCAGAAGTCGCTTGACGGTGGCGAAATGGCGATGGGTTACGAATTGCCGGAGGTGACCGTTTCGGCAACCGTAGGGATCGACCGCAAAACGGGTACCGGACGCAATGTGATAGGACGATTGCGAACTGGGCCAGCGGAAAAAGTTGACCCACCCGCCGAAGACAAACCCGTGCCTTCGGATCGGCCGATGGTGGTGGTCGGAGCTCATATCGACCACTTAGGCGTTGGCGGTGGAACGAACTCGTTGGCGACTGACGAGGAGCGGGATCAAGTTCACGTCGGTGCGGATGACAATGCCAGCGGTGTGGCGGCGATGCTAGAGATCGCACAGTTTTTGGCTATTCAGCAAAAACGGGGGAAATTAAATGCCAAGCGTGACTTGTTGATTGTCGGTTGGAGCGGCGAGGAGTTGGGGTTGTTCGGGTCGCAAGCTTTCGTCAAGGCGTTCTTCGAACTCTATCCGCGAGCGCCGCGTGTCCCCAATCCGTTTGGTGATGTGGTGAACGATCCGCAAGCGAGGCTGATCATGGCGGCTCACGGGATGAGCGAGGAAGATGAGCCGCTGTCCGCCGCGATCGCCGCTTATTTGAATCTCGATATGGTGGGCCGCTTGCGAGAAAAGTTGGTGATTCAAGGCGTTGGATCGTCGCCAACTTGGGCTGATGAAGTACAACGTCGCAATGTGCCTGTCGGGTTGGAGCTTGAACTCGACAAGACGGCATCACGGTTGCCGACCGACGCGGCATCGTTTGTCCCGCGTGAAGTGCCGATTTTGGCCGCGTTCACGGGGGCTCACGAAGACTATCACACGCCTCGTGATACTCCAGAGAAATTGAACTATGAAGGTGCTGCCAAGATCGCTCACCTATTCGCGTTGATCACTCGCGGCGTGTTGACCGCGGATCAACCGCCGGTTTTTGAACTGGAGGAAGGGGCACAGCCCAGTGAGGTTCCGCGAGCGAACTTGACGGCTTACTTAGGAACGATTCCCGATTATGTCGCAGGCGAAATCAAAGGCATGCGTCTATCAGGTGTGGGCAGTAACGGTCCAGCGGCGAAGGCAGGCGTCAAGGGTGGCGACGTGATTGTTGAACTGGCCGGCCGCAAGATTGAAAACGTCTACGATTACACCTATGCAATCGAAGCACTAAAGATTGGTGATCCGGTAAAGATGGTGTTGATTCGCGATGGCAAAACCATTGACCTAGAGATCACACCAGCGGCGCGGGAGTAAAGGTAGTAGGCACACTCCGTGT
>DIUH01000109.1:2469-6971 GCA_002428205.1 Planctomycetaceae bacterium UBA6163 | reverse complement strand
CGGAGAGTGCCTGCTACCTTATACCCATTCTTGAATCGTCGGCTTGATCACGATTTCGGGTACGTGGGCTCGTGGTGGCAGGTGGCAAATCGCGGTCACCATCAGCGCGATATCTTCAGGCTGCAGAATCGCCTCTTTGTGTTCTTGGCTGACCGGCGTCGGCCGTTTATCCAAAATCGGTGTGTTGACTTCGCCGGGATAAACGTTGGTGATCCGCACCCCTTCCATTCGCACTTCATTCGAAACGGTTGTTCCCAGCGCGGTCATTGCGAACTTGGAAGCGCAATAAACCACGCCACCCAACTGAATCGCTCGTTTGCCCGAGATCGACGAAATATTGATCACCAATCCGTCACGCCGAGCACGCATCGCTGGGATGACTTCCAGCATGCATCGATAGGCACCCGTTGCGTTGACTCGCATCACATGGTCCCAATCCTTGGGGTCCATCGCCGCCATGCTGCGATTAACGATGTTGATTCCGGCGCTGTTCACTAAAATGTCCGCCTCGCCCCCCTTCGCACGGGCGGCCTCAAAAAACGCTTTAATCGAATCGTCGTCGGCGACGTCCAGCGTATGAAACTCAATCCGATGAGCCGAATCGACCGAATCGGAAAGCCTGCGCAGCGGTTCTTCTCGGCGCCCGCCGACCATCACGCGGCAACCCGCCAGTGCTAGATCTCGGGCAATTCCAGCCCCGATTCCGGTTCCGCCACCGGTGATCACGACAAACTTGTTCTTCAAATCGCTCATGGAGACTTCTGTTGAGTTATGAGTGCGAATCAGTGCTCGGCCGCCGCCGTCTGCTGTGCTGTCACATCTTACAAAACCGCGCCGACCGCACACGGGGTGATTATCAAAACATGCAAGCGTGATAAACATTTCGCATGCCGTTGGATCAATCGCCGCCTGCTTGCTATACTTGCGGGGGTCTACGGAGGCGAACGTCCGCCCCGGTGTTTCTTCAGACGGTGTTCTTCAATCGGTCCCTGTGGCGGCTTGTGGTGGATGACGACCAACTGTTGATCAACCGCGCCTTGGGGGGAGAACGTGCCGCGTTTGGCGAATTGGCTGTTCGATACCAAGACCGACTTTTCTCGTCGATGCTGGGCGTTACCGGTTCTGCCGAAGAAGCCGAGGATGTCGTCCAGGATGCGCTCGTCCGAGCGTTTCTAAAGCTCGACTCTTTCCAACAAAACAGCCAGTTCTTTACCTGGCTCTATCGCATCGCGTTCAACGTCGCACTCAGCCGCCACCGAAAAAAACGGAGCCGGATCTCGATCGACCAAAATCGTGAAGCGACGGGTGTCGAACCGATCGATGACGCAGAATCACCCGACGAACCGATGCAGAGGCGCGAGCGGGTCGAATTGGTCCAGCGGGCCCTGTCCCAATTGACCGATCAACACCGGGCGATTTTGATTCTCCGCGAAATGGATGAATGCTCTTACGAGGAAATCGCCGAAATCCTTGATATCTCGATCGGTACCGTCCGCAGTCGGATCAGTCGTGCACGCGGCCAGTTGAAACTGGCACTTGAATCGATGCAAAATGCGGGCGAATCGATCTAGCTGGACAGCGCCAGGTTGGATTAGCCGGTGCGGCGTTAGCCAAGGTTTTCGCGGGGAGAACCGCGACTGGGGCCAAGGCGGCTGATCTGTTGGTTAACACTGCGAAACGCTAAAAAATTAAGCCAACCTGGCGCTGTCCAGCTAGACTTGTCCACCACGCCAATCGAAGTGCAGACAACGGAACGGTACGATGTCGGATCCATCCAAAGAGTCGAATGTCGACGGCCAACAACCCGCTGCTCATCGCAAACTTGACCTGGTCAGTGACCCCGCTGCGTCCACGCCAGGTTTGCCCCCCAACGAACGCCGATCGCGAGACTCCCGTCGCGATTACGGACAAAGCAATAAATCCGCTCGCCCGTTTGTCGGCGTCCAGTTCGAGTGCTGCAGCATTTATGCCCGTATCTATTGCAACGCCGGCGGTACCGCCTATGTCGGCAATTGTCCGCGTTGTGCGAAAAAAATCGAACTGAAGATTGGCCCCGGCGGTTCCGATTCGCGGTTCTTCACCGCTGGCTAAACGCGAATTACCGACTTTGCCCTGCCAACCGAAATGACCCATCGACTCCGTCGACGACGGCATTCCCCATTAACCCGCGGCGATCCGATGCGTCGGCACCGGGCGACCAGGCCGGAAATACTGAATCGCCGCAATGTCGATAGCGATCGAAGTCGGCGTCGATACTTCATGGAGAACCGCTCGTACGATTTCAGCCAACTCGTCAGGGTCGATCGCGACGCGAGCGTTGATGACCATATGAATCTGGGGCGACAGCACCTCAGATGCCAATGACAGTACCGGTGCACCGAGGTTGCTGACCACATTGCCCACCGCATGCCCTTGGTCGCTGATCGCAATCAACTTCACGTGTGCGATCTCCGCGGTCATGCCGACAAACCGTCGATGCAAACTTTCAAGGATCTTCATCAGGATCGCATCCATCGCGATCGGTTCAGCCGACGAAACATTCACCTGGCAATTCAACCAACCAAGTTCCGCCTCGCCTTCGGCATAAACATCATAGTCAACATCCATCTGACGCCGATCCTGCTCTAGCGGCCGATCCAACTGTTCGCATAACGCCTCAAAACCCAAGCCGGTCTTCGCCGACATCTTCACCACCGGCACACCGGGATACTCCGCGGCCAAAGTCGCGATCAGCTTTTCGCTCTGCTCGCCCGTCAATTCATCAATCCGATTGATGATGATAAAATCCGATTCTTCAAGCTGTTTGCGAAAGATATATTCCGCCTTGGGAGAGAAACCGCCGGCGCTGCCACCTAGGATNNTCGGCCAGGATCACATCAGGCCGTTGGTCACATGCCAGCGATTCGATCGTACGGGTCAATTCATTGAAGTTGCAACAGAAGCACGATCCGGCTACTTCGCCAACGTCAAACCCCTGCGATCTTAATAACAATGTGTCGACCAAGTCGGCCGCTTGGTCGTTGGTCACAATCACGACGCGTTTGCCCAGCGACTGAAAGTGTTGTGCGAGTTTAGAAATCGTCGTGGTTTTTCCCGCGCCAAGAAACCCGCCGATCATGATAAATCGCGGGCTGGCGTTATTAGTATCTAAAGTCATTCGTTTTTCTCAGTCGATTGGATTGTCATAGCCGGCACATCATTGGGCAATCACTTTGACAGCGTCACATCAACCCAAACCAGTCGATGATCGCTGGCCTTGATCCACTGCGACGCCGGGTCACGCTCGCCAGGCCAGAACACCTTCGCGTCAGTTATCGTCATGTCGCTGCTGGGTAACACATAGTCAACACGCAATTGTCCGGTTCGTCCGAAATCCGAAGTTGCCGTCTCCGCAGACGGTTTGGCAAAGTCCAGAGGTTGCTCCCACAGTTTGTGATTATTTTCCGCGTAAGGCAATCGTACCGGTCGCGAGTCGGTAACGCGTGGGTGCAACAGCAATTTTCGAATCGCTTCATGTCGACTGTCGCCGATCACCGGATCACTGTTCAAGTCGCCCACGACGACAAACGATGCGTCCTTCGTCAAACCGCCACGCATCCCCTTATCATCGGCCAACGCTTCGTTGCCATCGATGTAATGAACCCAGAACATGATCTCGTCGTGATTCCGACACCCATTGCGATCTTCTGGCCCATCGAACACCGGCGGCGTCGGATGGCTGGCCAGCACGTGCAATGTCTTGTCGCCGATTCGTATCGGTACATCGATATGATTTTTCGATGACAATCTTAGTTTCTGCCAAGTTTCATCGCTGTAAAACTTGCGATTGCTGTCAGGGAAAGTCGGCTCTAACGCACCGGGTAAATCGGCCCAGCGAAATTGTTGGAACGTGCGGATCGAATCGACATCGATCGGATGTCGGCTCAACACCGCAGATGCGTATTGACCGGGATAGACACCAAAACCCCAAGCGTCACCCGGGTCGCCCAATCGTCCATTTGCGTCTAAATCAAGTGTCGAATCGATACCGGTGTTCGACGGCGCACTGTAGATCCATGGGTAATCGATCCCTTCGCGTCCGTCACGGCCAATCGCAAAGTACTTTTCGACCAACAGTTTCGCGGTTCTTGCGTCGGCTTCGTAGTCGATCTCGTTGATCAGAAGAATGTCAGGACGAACAGTCTGGACGATCGCGGCCAGTGAGATCGCCTGCGGATCGGATCCATCAGCAAGCCGGGCGCTCACTTCGCCCGCAGATTTTCCATACAACGANNGATGGAAGCGGTCAATAAAATTACCCATGTTTTTAAATCGTTCACTAAAAATCATCCTATTAAGGTATTGAGCGGAGTCTGCGCTGGTGTCGAGGCTTTAGCCGGTCTCATGCATTCGAGAACCGCTTAAAGAGAATGCCCAGCTTAAGAAGTTCCCGACCCGACGCGTCAGTTTTGAAGTTGCACGTTTTGGTAGCCCGGAAGGTGACACATATTCGCAAATGGTGT
>DIUH01000109.1:0-2400 GCA_002428205.1 Planctomycetaceae bacterium UBA6163 | reverse complement strand
TTTTGCGATTGTGGTGATCTTATCCGCCGCGGCAATCAGACGCGTTTCAACCACATGTACTGATACGGTGCAAGCGTAACGGGCCCGGATGTACCGATCGTTTCGCCGGTGATCAGGTCTTCGAAGAATCGCCCCAGTCCGACGGTCCGCAAACGATTCGCCGAAACTTCATGACTTTCTTCGGAAAAGTTCGCAAGCACAATCAATCGGTTCCCTTCGTGCTGGCGCAAATACCCCAGCACCGATCTACTGTCGGTCGGAATCAAATCCATCGCCAAACCGGCGAGCGCTGGCTGGCTTTTGCGATGCGAAATCAATTGCTGTAACGAATTAAAGATTCGCCGCCGGGTCTCCGCTTCGGCGTGCGTCTCGGTTAACCACTCCCACTTCATTTTGGGACGATGCACCCAGCGAGTATCCCCTGCTTTTGCCGGATCTTTGACGAAATCATAGTCATTGATCGTGCCCCATTCTTCGCCCAAGTACAACAGCGGGATGCCACCGATGCTGAGCGTTAATGAGTTCATGAGCAGGATTCGGCGAATCGCCATCTCCTTTTCATGCTCGTCATTCTCGTCGATCGCTTTTTCTAGTCCCGCCAGCGACGCCATCGTCCCGCTGATTCTCATATCACCGGTTTGCGTGTTGTGTTGGAACGGAATCCCGCGAGCGAATGAACCTTCAAACTGGCCGGTATAGAATTGGTTTAGGAATTGGCGATGATCGTATGCATTGATCCCAACCGCTGCTGCATCGGCGTCATCAAATGTCCAACCGATGTCGTCGTGACAACGTAAGTAGTTGATCCAAGTGGTCCCTTCAGGCAGCTTATGGCGATGCGCTAGCGAACGAGTCAGCAGTTTCGTGTCGCGCGTCGCGAGGCTTTCCCAGCACAACGCCATCAACGTCGGGTTATATGACAACTGGCATTCACCGCGACTGACATACTGCACCACTTCATCAGGATGAACAATCGCTTCGCTTTTGAACAGTAATCCCGGTGCGGCCATTCGCGCCGCCGCATTAAAGGCTTGGATCAACAGGTGGGCCTCGGGCAAGTTTTCACAGCTTGTCCCCATCCGCTTCCAAATGAACGCCACCGCATCAAACCGCAGGATATCTACACCCGTATTGGCGATGAACAACATCTCCGCCAACATCGCTTGAAACACGGCCGGATTGGCGTAATTCAAATCCCACTGGAAATTATTGAACGTAGTCCAGATCCAACGCTGCAGAGTATCGTGCCAAGTGAAATTGCCTCGCCGTACGGTCGGAAAGATTTCACGTAATGTTCGCTCATAAGCGTCGGGCATCGTGCGGTCTGGAAACAGATAATAAAAGTCTTGGTATTCGGCATCGCCCGCCATGGCTTGTCGAGCCCAATAGTGATCGTCTGCGGTATGGTTAAAAACGAAATCTAAAACCAACACAATTCCGGCCGCTCGCAAGTCGGTTGCCAATGCCCGCAGGTCTTCGATCGTGCCCAATCGAGGGTCAATGCTGCGATAGTTGCTGATCGCATACCCGCCGTCGCTGTCACCAGGCCGAACGGCAAACAGCGGCATCAGGTGCAGGTAGGTCAGTCCCAGGTTTTTGAAATACGAGATATGCTCGCGTAATTTCCCCAGATTTTCGCTGAACAGATCGACGTACAACGCACCGCCAACCATCGTTTGCGACTGAAACCAGTTCGGATCATACGTCCGGTGATAATCGCTTTGACGAAGGTCTTCGCCGCGCAGCAGCCATCCGCGGGCCGACGTTAGTAGGATCTGTTCGAGGTGATAAAAAAAATCGTAACGCTGGCCGTACAGATGACGCAACAAACGAAACAGCCTCGGCCACTCTTGCACCAACCGCTCTTCAAACGACTCGATGACTTCGGCATCGGGCTGCTCGGTCTCCCACAGTTGGTGCAGGCGCGGCAGCAATCGTTTCAGACTGATTTGGGCATCATACTGCGGCGTACCGGGCGATGCGGTGANNCTTCAAGGATACCTCGCGCATGATGGCCTTTGGCAAAATAGATGCGCGGTAATTTTCGAAGTTTTTCTAATTCCTTGCCATAATTCCCCACAACCACCCCCAGTGTCCGCCCCTTCAGCATCCCCTCGTCGTTCCCCGAATCACCAGCGACCAACAGTTGCTCTGGGGCGAATCCCCACCGATAGGCGAGATGCCGAAGCGATAAATCGCTGCCGCCTCGGATCGGCAAGATGTCCAGAAACATACCGAGCGAAAAAATGACTTTCACTCGCAAGCCCGCTTCGCGCAAGATTCTTCGAATCCGCTGAATCGGTGGGGCAACCGAACAGTCAACTTGGTAACTGACTTTAAATTCCGTCTGTTCGTGATCCGGTTGCCGCGTTAGACCTTCGACACCGTCAAGCACGCGAC
>DIUH01000250.1:3221-15436 GCA_002428205.1 Planctomycetaceae bacterium UBA6163 | reverse complement strand
ATTTGGGGGCATTTTGGCGCTGCGAAGGTGGTTTTGGTTCCGGCCGGTGCTGGTACCGGTATCATCGCTGGACAAGCCGTCCGTGCGGTCTGCGAAGCGTGTGGCGTACACGACATTTTGACCAAGAGTTTCGGCACCAACAATCCCGTCACCTTGGTCAAGGCAACAGTTGATGCGATGTCCAAGTTGCGAACGCGTCAGCAGATCGAAGCCTTGCGTGGTGTCGAGCTAGAGACAGTTAAGTAGGTTTTCAGGCGTGAACATTTTGTTCGCGGTCCAACGTCCAGTCAGTTTTAGCATCGGTTGGGTTTTCGCCCGGCACAGGTAGATTTTAAATGAATCTTAACGACGTCCATCGTGGCATTACAAAGTTCAAGAATCGCAAGCGCATCGGGCGTGGTGTTGGTTCTGGCGACGGAAAAACTGCTGGCCGTGGTCACAAGGGCCACAAGAGCCGCAGTGGTTACAGTCGCAAGCCGACGTTCCAAGGTGGTGCGATGCCGATGGTTCGTCGTATTCCCAAGCGTGGTTTTACGAATCGTTACGCAAGCGTTGTGTTCGCTGTGAATGTCAGCCAGTTGGGCGACGCTTTCGATGACGGTGCAGAAATCACTCTTGCGATGTTGTCCGAGCGGAACATCGCTAAGGGAACGTTTGACGAAGTGAAGATTTTGGGCGATGGCGAACTGACCAAGAAGTTGACGGTCACGGCTCACCGGTTCAGCAAGTCTGCAGAAGAAAAGATCACCGCAGCAGGTGGTACGGTTGTGAAATTGCCAGCTAAGCGTACACCGAAAGAACGCGTTGCCGCTTTGGCTGCTGCGGCGGGTAAGTAACGCCCGCGTGGGTGTAATGGTAGGACTTGCGATTTCGTTCGCGTGTCTTATCCCGTTTGCTGCCTTACAAGGATTCGTAGGAAAACGTATCGCCCCGGCGGCTTCTCTTCGGTAGACTCCCGGGTGTCTTGACGGAATTTTGCCTGGGTTAGATGCATTATGTTTGAGAAGCTACGGGTCATTTTCTCCATTCCCGAACTGCGTCGTAAGATTTTATTGACGTTAGGTTTGTTGGGGATCTACAGAATCGGTTTTCATATCCCACTGCCTATGATTGCGGCGGGGTCGAATGAGAGCACCGGTGGTGCGGCTGATTTTTTTGAAAAGGTCAGCCTTTTCGCAGCTAGCGATCTTCGTAACGCAACGATCTTCGGTCTCGGGATTATGCCGTACATTTCGGCATCAATCATTTTCCAGTTGCTTGGCAGCGTCTACAAACCGCTCGAGGAACTGAAAAAGGAAGGTGAAGCGGGCCGTAAGAAACTGAACGAGTACACTCGTTACCTGACCGTCGCGATCTGCTTGGTACAGAGCTGGATGTACCTCAAGTTCATGATCATGGTTGGCGGCGATGGCGGATTTGGTGATATCAACCCGAACTTCCTTAACGCCAGTGGCGACGGGCTCTACTGGGGATGGCAGATTGTTGCCGTCATGGTGATGACTTGCGGCACAGTCTTCTTGATGTGGCTTGGCGAGCAGATCGACGAGTACGGTATCGGTAACGGGATCAGCCTGTTGATCATGGCCGGCATTTTGGCCCAGATGCCGATGGCGCTTTATGAACTCGTACGCAACATGCGAGTCGAGTTGACCGGTTTGAGTCGCGGCCAGGTTGGTGTTGAAACCTTGATTGTGTTGTTGCTGCTTTTTGTGGGGGTTGTGTTTGGCGTCGTGTTCATCACGATGGGCCAGAGAAAGATTCCGACGCAAAGCGCGAAGTTTACACGTGGTCGGAAGATGTTCGGTGGTACTCGCCAGCACCTGCCATTGCGAATCAATCAAGCGGGTGTGATGCCAATCATTTTCGCCAGCAGCCTGTTGATGATCCCGGGTGTTTTGCTTGGATTTATCGGACAATACTTCGCGACCGGTAGCGGTATGTTCAAGACGATGAACCTGGCCAGTTCGACATTGAACGACCAAGGGTCGTTTTTGTTTAACTTGCTGTACATCGCTCTGATTTTCTTCTTCTGTTACTTCTGGACGGCGATCACTTTCAATCCGAAGGAAATGTCGGACAATTTGAAGGAAAGTGGTACGTTCATTCCTGGATATCGTCCTGGTCGTCGAACCACCGATTACTTGGAGAAAGTAATGGTGCGGATCACTTATGTAGGTGCTGCGTTCTTGTCGATCGTTGCGATCGTGCCGACGATTGTTTATGGTTCGCTGGGTGTTCCGTACTCGATCGCTGGTTTCTACGGTGGTACCGGATTGTTGATCGCGGTCAGTGTCGCGTTTGACCTGATTCAGAAGATCGACAGCCACTTGGTCATGAGAAATTATCGTGGAATGTTGGAAGGTCCTGGCGGAACGGGTTCATCTGGCAACTGATTCAGTCTAGTGGCTTGCTTGATCCGTTATGCAAGCCTTCGTCTTGATCGATGGCGGAATGTGTGCGATGCGGATAGTATTCATCGGGCCGCCGGGGGTTGGGAAAGGTACGCAGTGCAAGCGTTTGGCCGCCCACTTTAAGATTGCTCATCTTTCAACGGGTGAGATGCTGCGGTCGGTCGATAAGGAATCTGCGCTGGGGTTGTTGATCGGTTCTTACATCGATGCCGGTGGGCTTGCCCCTGATAACCTCGTCATGCGGATCGTGCGGAAGCGATTGGTGGCCGATGATTGTAAAAACGGTTGCCTGTTCGACGGATTTCCCCGGACGCTTGTGCAGGCCGAGTCGCTCGATCAGTATATGGCAACTTCCGGTGACAAGCTTTGCATCGTCATTTCGCTTGAGGCAGATACCACGGAGTTGATCGATCGGTTGCTGAAGCGGGCCGAGCAAGAGAGCCGAGTCGATGATACTGCGGAGACGATTCAGCGACGTTTGGAGGTTTTCCGCGAAAAGACCGCACCAGTTTTGGATTACTATGCCGCGCAAGGTCTGGTCCAACCGATCGATGCGATGCAGTCGCCCGACACGATTTTCAATTCGATCTGTGGCCAGATCAGTCGGCGTTGTGTTTGAACTTGGTTTCGATTTCCACTCACTTTGGGAAGAGCGGATATCTGGGTGTTGTGGAAACGGCAGCGCGGGATGTCTGTTACTGGAACGCGCATTGTCTGGCGGTTGCGTTGAGCGGTTGCGACAGCCGTTTTCTTTTTTCGTAGGGTGGAAGGCGATGTGGACACGGGGTGGGCAGAGCGAGTAGAGAACGGTTGGTCAAACCGTTGTGGTCCTCGCGTTATTGGATGGCGCTGACTGGGCGGTTCTTTGTTGTACCGTTTGGATCGTCCTGTTTTGATGGCCAGTCCTGTTTCTGATGCGCCGTTTGTCTTTTCCGCTGGGATGGTAACGCCCGGGGTGGAGGCTGTTGCGCGCTCCGGGGGCCGCAGCGACCAGGCCGCGACAGACGACTTGATTCGCCAGACGCGACGCGAGATCAGTGAAATTGTTCGCGAGGTCGCTGAACTTGCTCGTCGACCGACGGGGATTCACGGTTTTTTTTCCGCTTTGCTAGATCGGACGACGCGAGCGCTTGCGGCAGAAGGGGCTGTTCTGTGGGACATGGCTGGCGAGGCGCCAAAGCCTGTGCTGCGAACCGGTCGCGTGACTGACCAACAGATTCATTCGCGGGGCCGCGCTGCTCATGCGGCGTTGTTGACCGAAGTTGCGACTTCGGGCAACCCTGTGGTTGTGCCTCCAACGCCGATCGATTCGACCAGTGGTGATTGGGTTTCGGATCAACCCGCCAACCCGACGAATCGGCCCGCAGCCGTGGTGCCGATCCTTGATCCGTTGGCGGGCGAGTCGAAGACATCGCGATATTTGTTAGAAGTTTTTTTAGAACCCGACGCGGGCGTCGCGACTCAGCGTGGTTACTTACGATTCACCGCCCAGATGGCCGATCTGGCCGGCGATTTTTTGCGGCTGGATGAGTTGCGCCGAGGGCGTGCGCAGGCCGCAGCACAGAAGCGGTTGTCGGTGGTTTTGCCGCGGGTGCATCGGCACGACCGCGTGGAGACTTGTGCGGCAGAAATTGTCGATATTGCTGCGGATTTGTTGGCCGCCGCTCGAGTCACTTTGGTTCAGTTGCGACCGCTGGCTGTGTCCGCAGGTTCAGTCGACATTGCGAAGCGATTGCGGCGGTCGAGGATTCTGGCGATCAGCCATGTCGAATCGGTCGATCATCGCGGCGCGGCCTGTCGATCGCTGCTCCAGCAGATCGTGGCGCTAGACTTGGCACCCGATCAAGCCGTTGTCTTGCCAGGGCCGCAGACTGAAGTGGCTGGTGTTGCGAACGCGGACGACGCTTCGTTGGTCGGTCTGCTGGCGATATCGCTTGGTCCTGACGATCGTTATCGGTTGTTTGTCCAGACAAAAAGGGTCCAGCAAATGGCTGACCACGATCTGGAAATGATTCAATCGTTCGCCAGTCACGCGTTTGAATCGCTGCGATCGATCGAGCGAATTGCTGCGGTGCCAATGGCGCGAACGTGGTTATCGATGTTTGGTAGCGCCGCGGCCACACAGACCAACCGCGGATCATGGATACGGCGGATGGTGGTCGTCGGAGCGGCTGGTGGCACGATCCTGTTGGCCGGAATGATTCCTAAAGCGATGACGGTTTCGCTGTCTGCCAATCTGCGGCCGGCAAACGTTCGCACGCATTACGCACCGGCCGATGCGGTGGTGCAACAGGTGTTGGTGCGTCACGGTGATGCGGTGGTTCAAGGCCAGACGATGATCGTGCTGCAGGATTTGGCTCTGGACGAACAGACCACCACGTTGATCGGCCGAAGGGCGGTTGTCAGCGAAAAGCTCGCTCGTGTGGTTGGGTCGTTGGTCGAGTTACCGTCCAGTGGAATCCGCTCGGGTAATCGCGAGAGCGCTCACACCAGCGACGACGCTTTGGTCCAGCAGCAACGTTTGTTGGAAGAGGAACAGCGGGGCATCGACCAACAGTTGGATCTGCTGGCGCAAGCACGTCAGCGGCTGGAGATTCGTGCCGACCGCGCCGGGATGGTTGATGCTTGGCAAACCGAATTGGTGGCGTTGGGGCGACCGGTTCGCATGGGCGAAGCTCTGGTGCGGGTCCAGCCCGTCGATGCACGTTGGGCGGTCGATGCCAAGGTTCCCCAGAACCGTCGCCAACTGGTGATGCAGCGTTTGACCAGCGGCGAAGATCCGGTCCGATTGCGGATCGGCGACAGCGAAGGCGAAGCGGCATCGGCAAAGTTCGCTCGACAAATCGGTTTTGAAACTTCACCGACCGGTGGTCCGCCAGCGACGATTGTCGAGTTGGCGATCGATCCCGTTACCGAAACGGCTGAGCCTTTGTCGACAAATCCGACGGCTGGTTGGCGAAACGGGATGCCGGTCGAAGTGACGGTCGATTGTGGTGAAATGCCGCTGGCGAAAGTCCTGTTCTTTGATCTGATTCGAAGCGTCCGACTGCAATGGGAAAAGTGGCTATGAGCGTTCGAGAGACGGCATTGAAGATTTGCGTGTTGATGTTGTCGATCGGCGCAGCCGCACCGGGTGTGTGGGCAGATCGCGTCGGCGACTTGCCCGATGACACGCCGCCACCGAGGGCTAACACATCGCCTGCTGCCGCCACAAGCGCGCCTGCGTTGAAGTCGACCGATATGGCCACCGAACCAAAGATCACTTCGCCGGTGACGATCACGCAAACCGAATCGGTTGTTGGCCAATCGCTTACTCAGCCGCCCGCGACTCAGCCGTCTCGCGATCTGGGCAGCGGTGTAAAGGTCCAAGACTGCGCGGTGCGGTTCGCCGAGGAGTTGAACTTGCCGTCGACCGAGGCAGGGCTGATCGCGGAATTGAGTGTCACGGTGGGGCAACCGATCGGTGCGGGTGATGCGATCGCGAGGTTGGATGATCGGGCGTTAAAGATTCGCAGTCGTGCGGCTTTGCTGCGTCTGGCATCTGCCCAGGAGCATGTTAAAGATGACGTTGAATTGCGATACGCCGAAACGGCTCGGGCCGAGGCGTTTGCAGAACTTGACGCCAGTCGTGCGATCCACAACGAGTCATCGGGCGCTATGCCGCTGGCGAACTTGAGACGTTTAAAGTTGGCGGTCGAGCGTGCGGAGTTGGAAGTCACGCGAGCGCAGAAAGCGGCCAAACAGGCCCAGATCGAAGTCGATTTACGCGCCGCCGATGTGGCGATTTTGGACGACACGATGCGTCGTTATGCGCTATCGAGTCCGATCAGTGGTGTTGTGTTGCAGGTGTTCAAACAGCGTGGCGAATGGGTTGCGTCAGGCGAAGCGGTGGTGCGACTTGCCAGGCTTGATCGCTTGCAGGTTCAAGCCTTGATGTCGTCTGACCAGTGTTCGCCCAATGAGTGTTTGAACCAACCGTTGTCGGTGAACTGGACCGATCCGATCAGCGGCCAGAAGCTTTACTTGCGTGGCCGAGTGACATCGGTCCAGCCGCAGCGATTAGCCGGCGGACGATATCGCATTCAGGCCGAGGTCGTCAACGAACGTGCGGCGGATGGCAAAAGTTGGCTGTTGCATCCGGGCACAGAAATCGAAATGGTCGTCTACCCGCCAAAAGGTTTGATCAGTGGCATCGTCGCGGATCGCTCCGCCGATCCGTAATGGGACTTNNGACCGACGGAGCGGTCAACGACATTATGATTTTGCCAAAGAAAATTTTGCGATGACAGCGATTTGGTTCCGCACCGATTTGATCGAAGCCAACGATTCGTGCGACCCACGTCGTGCGAAGTTGATCGACGCCGTATCGGGACGAGTCGCTAGAATCTCGCGCCGCGATCTGGCCACACTGCGTCGGTTCGGTCGCGATACTACATCACAAGTCGATCCCGCGACGGCCAGCGGTGATACCGCGGCACTGGTCCACGACGCCATTCGCATGGGGTTGATGAACCGCCGAAGCAAAATCGCCCAGGGAAAAATCGCCCAGGGACATACACAGCAGGGACCTTGGCAGCGGCTTTGGGCGACCGGACCGGCGCGATTGATCTGCATCCGCCTGCCTCTGTTTTCGATCGACCGCTTGGCCCAGCGATTTTCTCAACGCAGCGACATTCTCTTTCATCCGCTGGCGATCGCGTTTTGGGTTCTTGCCATACTGCTCGCCGCCGCTTCGGTGCTCATTGGCTGGGACCGGGCCGTTGTATCAGCCAGCCGAATGCAGCTCTGGGGCGAATACTCAATGGCCGGCTGGACAGCGATCGCAACGATTTTTGTGTTGACCAAAGTCGCCCACGAACTCGCCCACGCAGCCGCCTGTCGTCGCGGCGGCGTGGCGTGTGGTGAAATCGGCTTGATGTTTTTTGTTGGCATGCCTTGTCCGTATTGCGACGTTTCGCTGGTCAGTCGGCTCGACTCGGCGATGGCTCGCGCCGGTGTGATGCTGGCCGGCATCTATGTCGAACTGGTCATTGCATCGATCGCGACCGCGGTCTGGTGGATCGCGTCCCCTGGGCCCGTCGAAGCGATGGCTTTGAACGTGATGATCGTTTGCGGGATCAGCACGCTGGTCTTCAACGCCAACCCGCTGATGCGACTGGACGGCTACTACGTCTTGTCGGATATGATCGGAACGTCGAACTTGCGCGCCCGAGCGGCCGCCGCGTGGCAGCAACTCGTTTCATCACGGCTGGGGAATTGGTCGCGTGGTCGAGCGCCGATCAGCGTGGCTGAGATATCGCTGGCGACCTATCACGCCGCATCAGCGGTCTATCGCGTCACCGTCATGCTGGCCATCGGATGGATGGTCTTGGCGATCGCTGATTCACTTCAAATGCGACCGTTGGGGATGGCGTTCGTCGCAATGTTGGTTCTGCCGATGTTGTTCGCCGCGGCCAGCGGTATCAGCGGTGTGATTTCAGGCAAAGGCCCTTGGGGCCAATCACATTGGTCGCGGCGTGGGGCGGTTGTGTTGGCCAGCGGTGTGATCTTGGCCATCATTTTGCTAACGCCACTTCGCCGCGAAGTCGTTGTTACGGGAACGATAGACATAGCCGATGCGACACCGATTCATGCCACTCAATCAGGTTGGGTCGTCGATCGTCAAGTCAGTTTCGAATCGTCGGTCACCAACGGACAACCGCTGTGGCAACTCGACGATCCGCGGTTGCGGTTGGAACTCATCTCCTGGGACAATCGCAAACGGTTGGCCAGCCTACAGTCAGCCGCTTTGCGACGCAGTTCGCTTAGTGACCATTCACCCGACATGGCTTGGGATCTGGACGCCGCCAATCGTCGCTTGGTCGAGTCGCAGTTGCGGTCGTTGGTCGATCGCAGTGAGCGGTTGGTGCTCACCGCGCCGGCCAGCGGAATCTTGTTGCCGCCGACACCGAACACACGTCGGCAAACGACTGCGGGTGACAGACCTATCGAGATCACAACCGACATGGTCGGACGCTACGCCGACGTCGGCGAATACTTGGCGCGAATTGGCGATCCGAACCGATTAGCCGTCACCTTATATGTCGATGCGCGACATCGCCGGTTGATTCGCGAAGGCCAAGCGGTGCGTTTGATCGGTGACTTCGGCGATGCCACGGCCCGGCCTTGGACAGCCGAAACGGTTGTCGGCCAAATCTCTGAAATCCGCCAAGGCGATCCCTCGCCGATTGCTTCATCGATGTCGGTATGGAACTCGTCGCAGAAACAATTCGACCTGCGATGTGACTTGCCCGATGGTGCGTCAGCGACTTGGATCGAATCTTATAACTCGGGCTCTTTGGCGACGCTACCGATCGGTGCTGAAGTGGTCGCCCGGATCCGCGTCGGCGACGAATCGTTATGGACTCGCGCGTTGCGATCGATTCGGGAGTCGCTCGGTGAATGATTCAACCGATGGTGATTCGGCGTCATGGCCTTCGCTCGATACGCTAGCCGATGTGCATCAAGTCGCCCCGCCGCATCCGGCGATTCTGCCCCAGGAAACACTTTCCGCACAGTGCCGGATGAGTCAGTTGCGGCGCAGCGGACCCGGTGGCCAGCACCGCAACAAAGTCAGCACGGCGATCCAGTGGTTGCACGAGCCGACGGGAATTACCGCAGAAGCGAGCGAGAGCCGCGACCAGAATCGCAATCGACGCGAAGCACTTGGGCGGTTACGGATTCGGATGGCGATCCGATTGCGCAGTGCAATCGGTGCGATCGACCAATCATCGCCAGCCGATCCGCGATCGAGCGAACTTCGTGAATTAGGACGATCGCGACGTTTAAAAATTTCCGCTGGCAATGACGATTACCCGGCGATCCTGGCGCTGGTGATGGACGACCTCCATCGTGCCGGCGGGCAACCGAGTCTGGTTGGCCCGTTGTGGAACAGTTCAACAACCGCCGTCGTGTCACTCGTTTCGGTATGGCCAGCGGCGCTACAAGAAGTGAATCGATGGCGCGAGCATCATGGCCGCGGCCCGCTACGCCGCTGACGCTTCAAGCGTTGGTAGGCCGTAACAAGCGTAGCGCCGTTACGGCACAGTTGCAACAACCGTATGCACGACGCGTGGGCACAAGTCTCGGCGTCGCTTGGCGATGGCCGGTCTTGTCCCGAATGGCTTGGACTTGGCGTAGCGGAACTCGCCAAGAGTTTCGGTTTCTTGGCAAGTCACCGAAAGTCTACGCGACTTCCGCTGCCAGTTTCCCCCAAGTCCACGCCATTAGGTCTTGCCCCGGCAACGTCGCAATCGGTTTGGGGTGCTAGACCGCGTGAAAGCTGCAAGCCGACGCTACGCCACTGATGCTTCGCCGCCGACCGCCAAGTTCATGATGGCTGGCTCGGTGATTTGTGCGCCGGTTAACTGGCCTGTGATGCGGTGTTCGTGCATCACGATAACTCGATCGGCGATTCCGATCACTTCTTCCATATCGCTTGACACGATCAAGATCGCGATGCCTTGATCAGCGAGTTTACGCAGCACCAGATAGATCTCGTGCCGTGCTCCAACATCAACGCCTCGGGTCGGTTCGTCCAACAGCATCACTTTTGGCGGATTGATCAACCATTTCGCGATCGCGATCTTTTGCTGATTGCCACCGGACAACGAAGCGACGGCGATTCTGGGCGAAGCGGCTTTGATGCCCAGCGACTGAATCTGCTCGTCGGTTCGTGCCGCTTCCCATTTCGGATCGATTCGTGGTGCCGATGGTGCATGAGGCAGCGCTACGATCGTCGTGTTCTGTGTTACGGATGATTGAAGGTGCAATCCCGTCGTCTTGCGGTCTTCGGTGACCATCGCCAAGCCCGCTGCGATCGCCGCGCGAAGGTTTCCCGGCAGCAGCGGTTGTCCATCGACTTGAATCGAACCTTCGAGTGGCCGCCGAACACCAAATATCGTCTCTAGCAATTCGGTTCGGCCGGCACCGATCAGCCCCGCGATAACCACCAGTTCGCCACCATGCACCTGCAGGTTCACCGTTGTATCGGTCGCTTCGACGCGCAGGCCACGCACTTCCAAACGCACCGGCCCAAGCTCGCTCGACGATCGCGGCATCAGCGATTGAGGGTCGCGGCCGACCATGGCACGCACCATGGCATCGTGGCTGATCTGCTGGCGTGGAATCGCCCCGACACCGCGACCATCACGCAGCACTTCCACGCGATCGGCCAGACGAGTCACTTCGGCCAAACGGTGCGAGATATAGATGATGCTGGTTCCGGCGGCTCGCAGCGTATCGACCAACTGGAATAATCGTTCGGTTTCGCGGTTGGACAAACTGCTGGTCGGTTCGTCCATGATCAACACTTGTGCCCCGGTCGAAACGGCCTTGGCGATCTCGACCAATTGTTTTTCGGCGATCGACAAGCGGCCGAGCGAATCGGCGGGGTTGACATCTAAGCCGACTTGGGCGAGGTGGCCGGATGCGTCGAGAATCAATTTTTGTCGTTGGACGAATCCGAACCGGTGCGGCTCGCGGCCCAGGAACAGATTCTCAGCGATCGAAAGGTTGTCGACCAGGTTTAATTCTTGGTGGATCAGCGAAATCCCTTGGTGGATCGCGTCGGCGGTGCGACGAAACGAAACCGGCTTGCCACACCAAAGGATCGTTCCCTGGTCAGGTTGAATCACCCCTGAAAGGATCTTCATCAGAGTACTCTTCCCCGCGCCGTTTTCGCCGATCACGGCCAACACCTCGCCGCGGCCGATCGACAAGCTGACGTCGCGAAGTGCATAAACACCAGAAAATTGTTTTGAAAGGTTCTGTGCGGCCAGCAGCGCCAGCGAATCAGAGGTTGGTGGTGACGCGGTCATGCGGAAGGAATCGGTGATCAATGGTAAAGGTGATAGACAAAATGATGCGGTGCAGCCGGACTCATCATCGTAACCGATGGAGCGACCGTATTGACCGGTAAATCCGACGCCGCTGCGGGCAAGAAGCTGCTCGCAAGGTGCAATCGGCTCAAGTGATTCTACAGGCAATGGTCGATGTTAGATTTCGAGGCGATCGCACCGAGGCGTTGAAAGGATTTCCAAAGTGAGTGTCGAGTCGTTCGCACCAAGAAAGCAGATCTCGCCGCAGTCCGCCTTGATCGCTGGCAATCCGATCGGGTGGTCGGACCGTTTGTTGGGCGACGCTGCCTCGCAACTGTGCGAACCGCTTGCACGAATTACCGATTCGATTGCTGGTGTGATCGGGACGGATGCTGGTCAATTGACTGACGAGCAACGCGAATCTTTGCATGACGCGATGGCGGCTTGTGACCAGATCGACAAGATTGTCGCTGGTTTGCGCCGATTGAATCGGCGTCGCGAACATGGCGAAGTTCGTCGGCGGTGGGTTGAGTTGTCATCGTTGAAGACCGAGGCGGAGCGGCTGATTCGCCACCAATTGCCGCATCGTCGTGACGCGATCCGTTGGCATGGATTTGATTCCACGCGACGCGTGTATGCGGATCCGACGATCGCCTGCCGATTGTTGGCCGGTTTGGTCGGTTCTGCGATGCGGCACGCCGGATCGCCGATGGTTGGTGGTAAGGCGATTTTGGTTCGTGCCCACTGTCTTGGTGATCGTCAAATACTGAGGCTGTCGGTAAGTGTTGAAGATGGTTGTTTTTTCGGTGGCAGGGGTGGTGCCCACGTTGGCAATATCGTCAACGAGAAAGAAGACTGGGTCGAACTGGCCGTCTGGCGCTCGCTTGCCGCAGCGCTGATGGCTCATCCGGAAATCGTGATGCGTCCCAATGGCGGATGGGAAATC
>DIUH01000250.1:0-3204 GCA_002428205.1 Planctomycetaceae bacterium UBA6163 | reverse complement strand
GATGTCAATCGATTGTTATGTGGAATGATGTCTGCAAACGTCGGTCCCGGCCCAATTCACCCGTCGCAAGCGGCGATTTTTACCATAGTCGCTGGGGCGGCGGTCGCACCCGATGCCGTCGACGCATTCAATCGCAAGTTGGAAAGCGACTTAGGAATGTATGACCTTGCCTATCGGATCTCCACGCGTCGGTGGTTAATCGTTTGGGATGTTGACGCCACACAGGCGCGCACGCGGATCGAAACGCTCGCCGCGGGAAGCATCGATTCGGCCAGTCCGATCCGATTGCAATGGTCATCGATCGGCGTCCTGCCGATTCGTGACGGGCAAACCGCTCGCATCCTGTCGGACCGCATTGCCCGAGAACTGCTCACCGATACCGAATCTGGACATGCCGCGGTTGACCAAACCGCCGACGCGACTGACCTGCGCCCGTCGACCGTGCCGAGCGATCGGCTGATGGCCGAAATGCGTCATCTGGCTGAACGCGTGCGGGCTCAAAACGAGCACCTGATTGGCCAAGCTCGCCAGTTGCGACCGGCGATGCGCGACAATCGCTAGCCTGTCGATTGGTATGGTTCAATGGCTTTCCCCATAGTGGTTCCGCAAGCTTGCCGTGCAGAGGATTAGCAACCAGCCAATCGCCTATAACCACGCTTGGGCAAAGTCGGGTGGCTTGCGCTCGGGGGTTGGCAACGTCGACCAGTCGATCCCGGTTTTTGCATCACCGAAGTTGATTTCTGCCAAGATCGGCACTTTGGTGAACGATGCGATCGTGCGGGTGTTGGACAGTACTGATGCATCGGCGTCTTTGCTGGCGCAATTGAGCACGATCCCTAGCACGGGCAACCGCAGCGCTTTGGCTGCCAGCACCGTGGATAGCACCTGGTGGATCACGCCCAGGCGATTGGCGGCGACAATGATCAATTCAGCGTCAAGCTTTGCCGCGACGTCGCTGTTAAGAAGTGTCTGAGATAGCGGAGACAATAATCCGCCGGCCCCTTCGATCACTGCGATATCTGCTCCGTCGATAACCGCCCCCAATCCCTGGACCAGTAAATTTTCGTCGACGCAGCGCCCTTCCGAAATCGCCGCGGCGTGCGGTGCCAATGGTGCCAAGAATCGTTGCGGGCAGACGGCGTGCAGATCGCCGCGGCGCCCTGACGCTTCCCACAACCGCGTTGCGTCGTCACTGGTTCGTTCGTCTGATCCGTCTGCGGCCGGTTCACATCCGCTGGCTGCCGGTTTGTAGACTGCCACAATTCGGCCAAGCTGCAATAATTCGCTCGTTGCCAAGGCCGCAACGTAGGTCTTGCCGACATCGGTATCGGTGCCGGTAAAAAACAATCGTCTGGTTCGTGGTCGTTCCATATCCCAATTTCCCGCGAGTTGTCGACGATTTGTCGTCTCGCAAGTCTCCAATCGTTCAGTGATACAAGTTATGCGTAGTGTAAGGTTGGCATTGTTGCAGATGCGGGGCAATGATTCACGAGATCGCAACGTTGCCCGAACGGTCGAAAAAATCGAAGCCGCGGCCGATAATGGGGCACAAGTCATCTGCTTGCAAGAACTGTTCACCGGGCCGTATCCGTGCCAAGCCGAAGATCATCGCGTCTTTGCCTGGGCCGAATCGATCCCAGGCCCAACGACAGATCAAGTCGCTGAAATTGCTAAACGCAGGCAAGTTGTGATCGTCACGCCGTTGTTCGAACGACGCGCCCCGGGACTGTATCACAACAGTGTCGCGGTCATCGACGCAGATGGTCAAATCGCGGGCATGTATCGCAAGATGCACATCCCAGACGATCCGCTGTTTTATGAGAAGTTTTATTTCACACCGGGCGACCTCGGGTTCAAGGTGATCTCAACGCGGTATGCCAAGTTGGGAGTCGGGATTTGCTGGGATCAGTGGTATCCCGAAGCCGCACGTTTGTTCGCCCTCGGCGGGGCCGAAATTTTGCTGTATCCGACCGCAATCGGTTGGATTCATGCCGAGAAAGACGAGTTTGGTGCCACCCAGCATTCGTCGTGGCAAACGATGATGCGTTCACACGCAATCGCAAACGGCATTTGGTTGGGCGCCCCCAATCGTGTCGGTGTGGAAGAGGCATTGGAGTTTTGGGGCGGTTCGTTTATCGCCTCGCCACGCGGCGAAATGGTTGCCCAAGCGAACCACAGCGACGAGGAAATCGTGATCGCAGATTGTGACATGGGGCTCAGCGACGAAGTGCGAACGCATTGGCCGTTCTTGCGTGACCGACGAATTGATGCCTACGCAGATCTGACACGACGCTGGATCGATTGATTCCGGCGAGGGTCGATCGCACCCGTGAGCCAAATCATCGCATCGGGGATACTCACTTGGTGACCGATTCTGTTAAAGTTTTTCGTTTTATGTCGATTGAGACTTACAAAGCGACTCTCCAAGGTAGTCCGTCCAATGAAAGTTCTGACCCAACCGATCAAATGGCACGGCGGAAAGTATTACTTGCGGAATTGGATCATCGGGTTGATGCCGCCGCACCTGCACTACGTTGAGCCATTTTTCGGCGGTGGCGGAATTCTGCTGGCACGCGACCCGGATCGAGATTGGATGTCGCCGGAGAAGAAGAAATTGTCAGCGGCGATCCGAGGCAGCAGCGAAGTGGCCAACGATATCCACGGCGAGTTGACCAATTTTTGGCGAGTCCTCAAAGATCCCAACGATTTCGAAGCGTTTCACAAGCGAATCGAACTGACACCGTTCAGCGAAGTCGAGTTTGAAGAGGCACTGAAACACTCGACGGACCAGCGTCCCGAAAAGTCTGACGACCATGTCGAACGAGCGGTTCGATTCTTCATCCTTGCTCGCCAGTCACGCCAAGGGTTGATGCGGGACTTTGCAACCTTATCCCGTAACCGCACGCGAAGTCGAATCAACGAACAAGTTTCGGCGTGGTTGAATGTGGTGGAAGGTTTGCCTGATGTCCATTTAAGACTTCGAAACGTGGTGATCATGAATCAGAGTGCATGTGATGTGATCAGAAAACAAGATGGCGACAGTACCTTGTTTTACTGTGACCCGCCTTATGTTCATGAGACACGTTCATCGACCGGCGAATACGCCTTTGAAATGACCGAAGACCAACACCGAGAATTGTTAGATGTGCTGGCAAGCATTCGCGGTAAGTTCATGCTAAGCGGATATCCGAGCGAACTTTATCG
>DIUH01000052.1:9403-9849 GCA_002428205.1 Planctomycetaceae bacterium UBA6163 | reverse complement strand
TTCCTGGTGATTCGCGTCATGGAGGAATATTTCAAGGAGCTGGTGGATTACGAGTTCACCGCTCAAATGGAAGATTTTCTCGACTCGATCAGCCGCAAAGAAGCCGACGCGTCGGTCTACTTGCGTGACTTTTACTTCGGCAATGACGGCGTCGATGGGGTCAGCAAAGTCGGTCTGAAACCGCGACTCGAAGGGGCATCGATCAAACCGCTGGAAATGGCGCGGTTCACGCTTGGGGTCCCTGAGGAAGGCGACAACCGCGAAGAGGTTTTTGTCCGCGTCGGGAAGTATGGGCCGAGCGTCGAACAGGGCGAGCGCCGGGTCAGTGTGCCGGACGATTTGGCGCCCGATGAAATGACGCTGCCGGTCGCTTTAGAACTGCTCGCTTCCGGTGAAAAGCAGAACGAGCCGATCGGAACGCATCCCGAATCGGGCCAGCCGATCTT
>DIUH01000052.1:1694-9315 GCA_002428205.1 Planctomycetaceae bacterium UBA6163 | reverse complement strand
TCGCTGCCCGCGGGAGTCAGCCCGATCGAAGTGACGCTAGAAGAAGCACTCGAGTTGCTCAAGCAGCCCAAGCAACGCGGACGTGCGGCCCCCAAAGAGCCGATCAAATTATTCGACGTCTCGCCGATTACCGAGCAGCCGGTTAAAGTACTCGAAGGGCGTTTCGGCCCTTACGTGACCGACGGCGTGACCAACGCATCGTTGCCACGAACGGCTAACCCCGAAGAGTTCACGTTCGAAGCGGCACTTGCGCTGCTTGCCGAACGGGCGGCCAAGGGGCCGAGCAAAAAAGCGACTAAGAAGAAAACGGCGAAAAAGGCCGCGACCAAGACAGCGAAAAAAGCGTCGACCAAAAAAGCCGCGACCAAGAAAAAGGCCGCTGCGAAGAAAGGCGTCGCTAAGAAAAAGAGCTGATCGAATATCGAGGTTGCCATTGGCCGATTGTTTGTCGGTGTTGCCTCGCGATCGACAACGTCCTTACGATACTAACCATTCCATTCCCCTTTCCCCATCTTTACGATTACGAAGAGCATTTTATGGCCGGTACCGAACGTCAACGCGAAATCCGTCGTCTGCGATCACGACGCAAGAAAACCAAGATGTTGATCGAAAAAGCGAAGAAGGCCAGTCCGGCTGCGAAAACCGAAATCGTCCGCAAATTGCGAATGTTGACCCCTGGTGCCGATGTCATTATTCAGCGCGAAGGCATGGTTTAATCCTTAGGATTAAAATGCCTCGCGAGCGGGCTGTTGATTTAATGTCTTATTGCGAAATTAGCGGCGGCATCGCAACCCGACGCGCGAGCGAGGGGCAATGTGAGGTCCCTCGCTCACGCGTCGGGTTAATAAATCAAAAGCCCGCGAGTGTGGGGTGATACCTGACCAGTACGTTTGAGCGGTCAATCGCCAGGCAAATCGTCGCACGAATCTTGCCAAAGGGTTGGCCGTAAGCGGATAATTCATTCATCGCTCACCACGACTGGCGGCAATGTTGCCGGGCTCTGTTGACCGACAGCGACACTGCCACCAAACCTGTTCTCATTTATCGGAACCTGATTCATGCGTTCGCCTATCTACCTGATCGCCGCTCTTGCTTCTGCGGGAATCGCCTATTTTTTGGCTTCGTCTCCGACGCAACCAACCGGTAACGAACCCGCCGGACAAGTCGTTGCGACGGAAACTTCGTCTGACGTGATGGACCAGGCTGGAACTTTGACGCTGCGTGTCGACGACATGCACTGCGAGTTCGGCTGCTTTCCGACGGTTCGCAAAACTTTGGAAGGTTTCGACAAAGTCGTGTCTGTAACGCTGGACGAGCAGGCCGAAGAAGGGACGCTGGACAATCCTCAGGTATTGGTGACCTACGAATCAGGATTCGATCTCGGCGCCGCTCAGGCCAAATTGGCGAAAAGCGGCTTTGCGAAGTCCAGCGTTGTACCGTGACGCTGTTGCCAACGGGTACTTCAATCGAACAAACGCTCTTCAGCACGCCTTCGTCAGGCGTGGAGTCGTCTTTTGGTCGCTTCGATGGCGTGTTGTTGGTCGGTCACGGAACACGTGATGCAATCGGCACCGAGCAATTTTTTCAGCTCGGTCGCCTGCTTGCCGATCGGCTCAAGCCCATTCCGGTTCAAGCCTGCTTGTTGGAATTGCAACCACCGACGATCGCTGAAGGTTGGCAGCGATTGATTGACCAAGGTGTCACCCGCGTGCACGCCGTGCCGCTGCTGTTATTCGCCGCGGGGCATGCCAAGTCGGACATCCCCGACGAACTGGCGAAGTGTCAAGCGGCGACGCCACATGTCCGCTTTGACCAGTCTCAACCGCTGTCACGGGCTGCGGAGCTGATCACGTTGTCGCTGCGGCGAATCGACGAATCGACCAGTCAGTCGAAACTCGACCCCCACACATCGGCGCTCGTCATGGTCGGCCGTGGCAGTCACGATCCGTGTGCTCAGGCCGATATGCGGGTATTGACCGAATGCGTCGCAGCGCGATGGTCATTCAAGATTCGCAAGACTGCGTTTTATGCGATGGCGACCCCAAAGTTGCCCGAGACGCTTGACCGCATCGCTGAATCGAGTGACGTATCCGACGTCCTCGTCCAGCCACACATTCTCTTTGAAGGTTCCATCCACCAATCGATTCTTGAAATCGTTGATCAAGCGCGGCAAAGGCATCCCAAGGTTCGGTTCTGGTGTTCGGGCTATCTGGGCCCCGAACCTGAATTGGTGGGTGCTCTAGTCCGAAGGATAGAACAGGCGATTCAACAATCTGGTCGATGACGATTCATGGAGTGCCTGTTGTCTTAGGTGGTTAAGCACCGATACGACGACCGTTCGGCATGTTTTTTCCGGTCTTCGGCTAGGTTTTAAGCGGGTCTGCACAAGTAAGTTCGAATAAGTCCGGTGAAGGCACCCGCCCGCGTCGGGCGCGGGAGAGTTTCGTACTCGTTAAAGCGATTTATATCTACCGACGTGCTTAAGTCCCAACGTGTCAAGCATTCTTCATAACCAGTGCGAATTTTCGGAACATCTCATAGAAGAAAAATCCTGACAGTGCGATCGCAAGCGTACCCGCAGTATTCCACACTAAACTTAAGTTTGAACTGGTCATGCCGCAGTAAAAGAACACCACAGCGCAGATGACAACCACGCCGGCTTGAACTCCGTCAAGTGTCGCCCTCGCACGCAATTCTTTGGCACCCTTTCGATTGCTGGTGGAAATCGCTGATTCTGCTGATTGATTTGCCAATTCACGCATTTGATCCATTGGCACCTCAAGTTCCGCGTGAGTGCGTTTCGGCCGAACGATCTCCGGCTTTTCTCGCTTGAACTCTTGCGGTTTGGGCTCCGAAAACTTGCTCGCCACAGGTTTGGCCGGTTCCTCGGTTGGCTTAGACGCTGAAATCGGTTCTTGCCCCATCCGACGCAGCAATTGATTCATATACGCTTCGACCGAATCCTCTTCGTCCTGTTCATCAATTTGAGGCGAAGCGACGGCACGATTCTCAGTCACCCGGTTGGTTTCAGATTGGATCGAGTAAGCCGCATTATCGGCATTCGGATCAACGCATTCTGCATCGGGCGAATCTGCGAGCGAGTCACGGAATGCTCGTTCGTCAAACTCCTTACGCCGCATTTCGACGTTCGTTGACTGATAGTCATCTTGACTGTCGTCGTCCGAATTGCCTTCTTCGGACGTCGACACACCGACGAGACGTTTGGATTCAACCATCGGATCTGGGGCTGAAGGATCGTTTGCCAGATCAGCATCGCTTTGAGTGGCTGAGTCGAGTTCATTGATTAACATGCGGGCAAGTGACAAGGCATTCGACTCGGGGTCTAGCCCATTGTATTGGCTTTCCGCGATCGCAGCACTGATCTCATCCTCGGTCGAGTTGTTGTTACGAACATACTGATTCAGTCGTTCCAGGATCGCAAGATTATCTTCCGAATCTTCTATGAACTCTGATTCTTCTAAGTCGCTTGATTCATCATTTGTTGTTTGATTGGCGGTGTAATCAGCGAACCAATGGCTGGCAGGACCTTCGGATCGCCTGATTAAATCTGCTAGTAGATTTTCACCTTCATCACTCGAGCCTTCTTCGGTAAGCTCTCGGTGGGACGAACTTTCTTCTGCCGGAATATTTTCCACCGAATCGGACGGCAGTAGCGTGGAAGGCGAATCATTGGCGTCGGTCGCCGTATTTTCAAAGCGGCCTAGCGGAGAGAAGCCTTCGTCGGCGCGGTCTTGTTGGTCAGTTGGGAACATCGCCCCTGATTGGCGATTCATCGGTTCGGTGTGGAGTGACTCTTCGGCGTTGTCAGTCGGTAGGCCACTGGTACGAGAGTGGCTGGATGTCAGCCACTGAGACTGAGTTGCCGGTTCAACCGTCTGGTCCTCGCGGGCCGCGATCGGCTGCAGCGGCTCGTCTCCGGCCAGTCTAGGATTAGCCGTGTTCCAGCCACCCCGAGCCGCGCTCGACATGGCTGCAGACGGTGTTTTCCACGAAAATTCGCTCACCGACGCCGCTTCACGATTCACCATCGCATCTTGTTCATGTTTCGATGCGAGTCGATTGGGCGATACGTCGGTTCCGTCCAGCGAAACGGCCTTTGCGTCAGCGTTTGAGCTTTCGCTGACGTCACCGCGATGACGGTCGTTTGAGGATTCGCCGAAGGATTCGCCGAAGGACTGGCCCGATGCTTCGGATGTCCACAGCGGGGTCTCGTCTGAATCAGTCGCATTTCCCCTGCCAACGGACGAGCGATCGTTCGTTTGCCAAGGTTCTCTATTCTCGTTCGCCTCACGAGGAACATCGGCGCCAGGATGAGGGGTTTCGTGTGACGCAAAGGACGAAGCAATCAGTGATTGGACATTCGCTGCATGAGTAGCTTCGACCGCTAATTCATCATCTGGTTTAGAATCTGAAAAAGCAGGCACCGGAAAAAGTTTGCTAGGCAGCGGCGCTGTAACCGACTGTGGCTGCTGGTTGGATGCTTGGTTTGGTTCTTGTGCGACCCGCTGGCTAGCGAGTTGGTCGTAATCTTCGCGCAGTTGAGTCAATTGTCGATGAGTATTTTCCAAGTCGCTTTCGGTTGACACCAGTTGCGACTTAGCTTCTTGCAGTTGTTCCACCGTGGGACGCGACGACAATTCTGTTTCAACGTTCGCGACGAGTGAGCGAAGTTCGGTGATTTCCGTCTGGTAGTTCGCAGATTCATTTTGGGATCGGTTTAAATCGTCTTTGGTCGATTGCAGTTCAAGCGACAACGATTCTAACTTCTGGCTCAGCGTGTCGACCTGCGAACGCCAGGCCAATTTTTCCGATAGATGTTCTTGCAATGATGAATCGAGAGTCGATTGCAGCGTGTTCAGTTGCACGCGTTCCAAGTCCGCGATCTTCACCCGTTGAAGACTGGCGTCGAGCTCTCTCTGCAGTTGCTCGATGCTGTTTTTCAGCTCCGTAACCGCAGCGAGTTCGCTGCTTTGACTTGCGGCCAGTGCGGTCGAGAGTTTGGTGATTTGATCTGCTTGCGCACAACAAACATCCTTCAATTCATCAATACGCAACCGCGACTTTTCGGCCTCAGACTCGAAACGTGACAGGAGGTTTGATGTCTCATTCGCATCCTGCGTCATTCGCCGGATCTGTGCTTCGGCTTCTTCCAGTTTGGCTCGGGTCAATTGCTGGGCATCGATCGCTGCAGCACGCTGCGCGAACGCTTCGTCTCTTTGGCGAATCGATTCTTGCAATGATTGTCGCGTAGCCGCTTCCGCCTTCTGGCTCGCCGCCTCCGATTCTCGCAACGATGCAATCGTGCGACTCAGCTTGGCTTGTTCCGCTGTCGCAATCGCCTGCTGCTCTTTCGCATCGTTTGATAACCGAAGAATGTCCGCACCAAGCGACTCGATTTCCGCTTTCAAGGCGACAATCGATTGATTCGCTGTAGCGATTTCGGTTTGCGACGCCTTGAGCTGTTGGACGGTTGCCGCAAGCTTCTCGATGGATTCTTCTTCGCGTTTGCGAACTGCGGACAATTCAGCCATCAATTCGGCATTACGCTTCGCTTGCACATGAATTTGCGCTAGCGAAGTTGCCGGTTCACGAATCGCGTGTTCCGGGACGATAACGTCTCCGAGTCGTCCTTGGGCTTCTGTACCGGATGTTGGTGGTTGCAAGCCTTCAAGTAACGATTGGCTGACGGAACGAAGCGGCGCGTCTGATCGAACCGCCCCCTGGGGTTGCGAAAACTTTAGTCGCTTGGGATTTGCCGACGGGGTGTCGGAGTGCGATTCTTCAATCGCGATTTGATTTTCCTCGAGTTGACGTTTCGCCTGCTGAAGATTGCTTGCGGGAACGGAGTCTAGGTCGTTCGATACAGGGCGTGAGTGCGTAATCGTTTCGTCTTCGTAAAGGTCGCCGTCAACGTCAGAAGGCGGAAGATCAATCATCTCGAAACAGTATTGCCCAAGTCGGATCACATCTCCCAGCGCTAGTGATGTCTCAGCCAAAAACTCGCCGTTGACTTCCAGCGGTACGCTATAGCCCCGGATCAGGATCCTACCACCATCGCGCAGGATAACCGCGTGCAATGGGCGCAGACTCGCATCGCTCAATCGAACCGTGCAACCTTCGCCGCTTCCAAAAGTGCACCGCGCAGCATTGATGCGCAATCTTCGAGCCGGCATTCCAGCGCGAGTGACGCGCAGTTCGATGCCGATCGTCGGATCGAGTGGCGGAACAATTGGCGAGCGTGTTTTTCTCGACTGATTAGTCACAACGACTTCGCCGGTGACGATCGACGATGTTTCCCGCTCTGCGGTCGCCATTGCACCCGTGGAGTGAAGTCCATCGCCGGATTTCGATTCGGTTGGCTCGGTTGTCAAGTGATTCATCCTTGCGCTTAAACATTCCCTTGCCGAGTTCCAACGAAACTCAGGTATCGGCCGCCGCAGGCCGGATCGGATGATCCGCTCGCGTGTTGAATGCGGTTCGATCGCCTCGAGGCAAAATTTCTTCCTATTCGGTTATCGGTACCTTTCGTGCCGAAGCATTCAAAAACTTTGCCGCCAAATCGCTCAATTATGCTCAACTTCGGTCCACATCTTTGCGGCGGATAGATCCCTGGCGGCTTCCGACAGCCGCTCGATGCGTAATTGCCGGAAGCCCTGCGGCCAGCACTGTCGCTTTCCCCCCATCGGTTTGTACCGAAATTGATCCACCCATTGCCACGGCGAAAAATCACCGGGACGAGCAGAAGAGTTCATTAAGGCTTTCGCCATCTGCCTATTTGTCCCATCTTCCGAGTCGGTCGCCCGCAGCGAAGCTTGACTAGGCGTTAACGTGGTTGGGCAGATGTGTACAAAAAATGATTCCTGCTCATCGGCCACCGCCAGCGACTGCGTCGGCAGTCGCGACCGGGCAAACCTCGCCGTAATCAAGCGAACCTTGTCGAAATCACTCGGGCATCGCAGTGCTTGGCCGCATGCTCCTCACGAAACACCTTAACCGCCCGAAAAAAACGGATGCCCACTCGCCATCTGATCATCATTCTTGGCGATCAACTTTCGTCGAATCTGTCCGCACTGGACGGTTTTGACCCCAAGCAAGATCGCGTTTGGATGGCTGAAAACGACCAAGAAGCGACCCATGTTTGGTGTCACAAGTTTCGTTTGGTCGGCTTCTTTGCCCCGATGCGACACTTTCGTGATGCGTTGCAGCAGCGAAAATATAAAGTTGAGTATCACGAATTGGTCGGCGATCGACGAAAGGCTCGCGGTTGCAGCTTTGGGTCATTGCTCGCCCAATCCTTAAAGGCAGACCGCCCGACCCGGGTGATCATGACGCGACCGGGTGATTACCGCGTGTTGGCGGAGATTACGCAGACGTGCCAGTCGGCGGATATTGAACTGGAGATTCGTGAAGATCGCGACTTCTTCTGCACCCCCGAGCGATTCGCCGATTGGGCTTCGACCCGGAAATCGCTCGTCCTTGAAAACTTCTATCACGTCATGCGAACCGAGCACGACGTGATGATGATGTCGCCTAAAGAGCCCGCCGGCGGCCAGTGGAACTTCGATCAGGAGAACCGAAAGAAGTTTCCCAAAGGAGGCCC
>DIUH01000052.1:0-1625 GCA_002428205.1 Planctomycetaceae bacterium UBA6163 | reverse complement strand
TGGTCTTATTAAAGGATTTCATCCAGCATCGCTTACCGCATTTTGGCGATTACCAAGATGCGATGTGGGCCGGCAGCGACTTCCTTTATCACTCGCGACTCAGCCACGCAATGAACCTGCACCTTCTGTCGGCTCAAGAAGTTGTCCAGGCAGCCACAACGGCTTGGGCGTCGGGCCAAGCACCGATCGCCGCAACCGAAGGCTTTGTTCGACAAGTGCTCGGGTGGCGCGAGTATGTTCGCGGCATCTATTGGCTGAAGATGCCACAGTATGCCCAGTTGAACGAATTGCAATGCGATCCCGATCAAGATGTTCCATCCTTTTACTGGGACGGAAAAACCGAAATGGCATGTGTCGCTGATTCGATGCGGTTGCTGATCGAAACTGCCTACGCGCATCACATTCAACGTTTGATGGTTCTGGGATTGTATGCCCAGCTATTAGGCGTTCACCCCGAATCATTCAACCGTTGGCACATGGCCATGTATGCAGACGCGATCGATTGGGTCAGCTTGCCCAACGCCTTGGGGATGAGCCAACATGGCGACGGTGGAATCATGGCCACCAAGCCGTACTGCGCCAGCGGCAACTACATCAACGGGATGAGCAATTATTGCGGTAAATGCCGTTACAATCCCAAGCTAGCCGTCGGCGATAACGCCTGTCCGTTCACAACGCTGTACTGGGACTTTCTCGATCGCCACAGCCAGCGGTTCAAGTCGAATCATCGCATGACGATGCAATTGAAAAACTTGGAACGCAAGAGCCCAAGCGAAATGGAACAGATCCGAATCCGAGCGACTGAGCTGCGAAACGGCAAACCGGTTTAATGCCCCGACACCCCACCAGATCGACATAAAGTGTCAACGAGCCATCGCGCCGGGTAACGTTTCGGGACGCTGGGCAAGTTGCCAATAGATCATTTCGCCTTGGCGTCGAGCTAATAAAAGTGCTCGCTGCGGTGCCGGCAATCTCGCCCTAACCACTTCATATAAATCTCGTAACATCGATTCGTTGTCACCATAGTAACTGTGCCCCAGCAGGCTCAGATCGATCCCGCTGACGTCGATCGTCTCCACCCCGGGTACCACAACGACAAACTGTCCGCTTTCACCGGCCCGGGGATAACCGTGGACTTGCTTTGACGCGATTAAGGCTTGATCGTTGGACGACGCATATAGCGTTACTTGGTTGGCAACCTGTGTAAGTGCGGGCGCCAAATCACGTCGAAACCGATCGGCGTCGACATCGGGTGCCGCTAAAACGATGCGATCGAAAAGCGGCGGATCCTGGTCGTTCATTTGCCAACTGATCTGCCGCATGACCGCCGTCATCGGGCGATTGCCCATGCTGTGCGCGACGACATTGATCGATTTCGCACCACTCTGGCTGGCCAATTCGACCAGAAACTCTCTCAAGTGTTCTTCGGTCCATTCGGCATTGTTCTCGTCGATCGGATATCCGACCAGAGTGCCTTGGCTGGGCCAGCTATAACAAATCGGCACCCCTTCGAACGGCAGGTCGATCGCGATCTGTGCGGTTCGACGCACCGCCGATTGAAAGTCAACATTGTAACCATGAATGAAAACTAATAAGTCACTTGATGGTGAACTGGCGACGGTATC
>DIUH01000099.1:22714-32091 GCA_002428205.1 Planctomycetaceae bacterium UBA6163 | reverse complement strand
TCGGTGACCGTGCCGAAGATGTACTTTGTGTAGCACGTTGGTTGGCAAAGCATGAATCGGTCGACTCGATTCAATTGGTCGCCAGCGGCGAGTTGACCATTGCGGCGCTGCACGCCGCTGCGGTCGAACCCAAATTGTTTTCTTCGTTGGAATTGCAACGCGGTTTGGTGTCATGGACCGATTTGGTCGAAACGCCGATGAGCGTTAACCAGGTCGCCGGTTTGGTGCACAACGCCCTTGCCGAGTATGATCTACCCGACTTGGCATCGTTGTTCGACGGAGAGTTGACGATCACCGATCCCCATGATGCCACTGACAAGCCGATCCAACGCTAAAGGTTCTTTTCCAATGAAATCTTATCGCCAGCCAGCTGGGATGTTTTCCGTTCATCACGGCAAACTCAAGACGCTAAGCTTCTTTCCCGTCGCAGTATCAATGATCGCGTTCTCGATGATCACAGCAGGTCGTTGGTCGCCAGCGAGTGCCGACGACCTTGGCAAGAAACCAGCCGTCGTGGCATCGCAGTTCATTTACGAAACCGCGCCGTTTCCTCAGTGCCACGCTTCGACGATCGCAGAAACGCCCACGGGCATGGTAGCGGCTTGGTTCGGCGGGACGGAGGAAAAGTCGCCGGATGTGGGGATTTGGGTGTCGCGATTGAGTGACGGGGCTTGGTCGACACCGGTTGAAGTGGCGGATGGGGTCCAGCACCAGACGCTGCGTTGGCCTTGTTGGAATCCGGTCTTGTATCAAGCCGCCGGTGGGCCCTTAGTTTTGTTCTATAAGGTTGGTCCGAGCCCATCGACGTGGTGGGGCATGCGAACCGAGTCGAAAGACGGAGGTGCAACCTGGAGTCGATCGCAGCGTTTGCCCGACAAGATTTTCGGACCGATCAAGAATAAACCGATCACGTTAGCGTCGGGTGAATTGCTGTGCCCAACCAGTGACGAAACTTCGCAATCGCCCAGTCGATGGACCGTTCACTTCGAGCGGACCGGTGACCTTGGCATGACATGGTCACGAACGGAACCATTGAACGATGGCATCACCATTGCGGCTATCCAGCCGAGTATTTTGCAGCATGGCGATGGTCGGTTGCAGGCGATCGGTAGATCGCGGCAGGGTAAGATTTTTACGATCCAGTCGGACGACCAAGGGAAAACTTGGTCCGAAATGTCGTTCTTGGATTTGCCCAACAACAACTCAGGAACCGATGCGGTCACACTAAAGGATGGTCGTCATTTGTTGGTCTATAGCCACACAACCAAAGGGCGCAGTCCGTTGAATGTTTCGATATCCCAAGATGGCCAGACTTGGGAAGCGGCCTTGGTGTTAGAAGACCAGCCTGGTGAATACAGCTATCCGGCCGTTATTCAGTCATCCGATGGGCTGGTTCACATTACCTACACCTGGAAACGCCAACGGGTGAAGCATGTGGTGGTTGATCCGTCAAAGTTGGAACTCAAGCCGATCGTTGACGGCAAGTGGCCATCGTAACCGTCTGGCTCAATCCAAGGTCGCGACGTTCCCATCGGCCATGGTGGTTAAGTTGCGAAACAGTGATTGCTCGATCGTTTGTGCGATCGGCCGTACCGAACCGTCGGCCAGCGACACCATGATGATTTGTCCGGCATGATGGCTGCCCCAGCGTTCGAATCCGTCGCCAAAGCCGAATGTTGAAGTGATCGGTCCGACGGAGATCCAAAGATACGACTGCTGTGGCCCGGCGGTCGTTTCGCCAAAGAATATGGTGTTACTTGTGCCGTCGGTCATTTCGGCAAACCGCGTTTTTGATCGGTTTGAAAACACGCCTCGATTTGGCGGATCGATCGAACCGAAACCGCCGGCTGAACCGGCATAAGAGCTCGTGCCTCCGCCGTAGTTGGGAATCGTTCGCGATTCATGCACATTGGTTGGTGTCGGCGTGGGAGAAAAGTGTTTGTGGATTCGCGAGATCACTCTTGGCGGAGCATCCGATTCGATATCGGACGGGCATTGGAATGTCGAAATCTTCAACCGCGATATCTCGACCAACGTTGAATCATTGAACCAAATTGGCAGCCCCAATCGGTCGACAACCAGGTAAGCGGTGTCTACCTGATCGTTAGCCGATGATTGTTCGACTTGCGGCAGTAGAAACGTTAGCGTACCGAGATAGGGTTGGTCGCCACCGGTAGTGATGGTCAATGTGTTGATGTTAGGGTCGGGGCCAAGGTGTCCCGGTGGCAGATGCCTGTGTGACGATTCGAACAGTTGCCCAGCGAGCGAAATTTGTTTCAGATTGTTCGAGCAAGACATACGGCGGGCCGCTTCCCGTGCCGCTTGAACCGCTGGCAACAGCAACGCCACCAGCACGCCAATGATCGCGATAACAACCAACACTTCGACGAGCGTGAAGCCGGCGATGCGGTGGGTTCGTAGCGGATTAGCCATTACCATACAGAACCCACGTGCTTAGCGAGCCGACTTGTTATTTGGATAGCCCGTGCGTTGTGCCATCCGGATTCGCAGACGCTTCCCAGGGGTCTTGCCAATCGCCCCACCCGTCTAAGTAGGTCGAGTATCCTACGTTTGATTCGCGGCGTTCGAGCAACCATTGATGGGCGGCGGCAACCAGTTCTTTTTCACGAGCGCGGTTGATGCGTCCCATCACTACCATTGCTCGCAGGAAAACGAAGTAGGTATCCAGGACATCACAGCGGCAGTAATCGCTGATCTCTTGCAACCGACCTTCGTTGTACATCGCCTGGACTTGATCCCCTTTGACGTTCATTTTTCCTGGCTTGGCGACCAGTTGAGCGGCTAGGTCAAGTCCACCTCGAAACCAAGTCGCGTTGAAGTTTGTCAGGAACTCGTGAAGGTCCAGATGCGATTCAATATTATATCGATTTCGAGGTTGTTTGTATCCTGGGCCGGCGAGATTGAACCAGGATGGCACCGACAACCCGTATCGGAAGGCGGCCAATTCCATCAGCGGTAAATCGAACCCTCGGCCATTGAAGGTCACCCATTGTGGTCTGCCATACTTTTCCCAGCCGCGCCAAAAATGATCAGCGATGATGTGCGGGCGAAATTGAGGTTCGTCCAGCGACACGATGTCGATCAGATCGAGATCACGTCCCACTTTAGCGATCACCACGGCCGTGGGGACTTGAAAGGTATAGGGAATGAAGTCCTTGCCGGACTGTTCGCGAAGTTCTTCTTGAAACTGTGCGATGGCCAACTCGCCGGTCGGAGCTGCTTGCGGATACTTAACCGCCGAAATCAGGTCGCCGTCGGCAACGCTTTCCACGTCAAAGATGAGATGCGATACGGGATCCATGGATTCTGCTAGATGGTGCAAGGTGTTGATTCATCACATCGGTTGTGATGGTAATCGACGGCGATTGGTGCAATTGAAGTTCGTGTGTCACACTGGGTCAGGCAAATCGTTACACTCTCCTACACCTGACCGCTAGCGGCAATCGCCCTCTCTGGTCACAGTGTAACGCCGAATCGTCCTCCGCTGGGCACTGCACAGCCGCCCCGAAGGAACTATTTTCCATGCCAATCTAGTTGATCGGGAGTCAGGTCGTGATTTGTCAGTCTCGTTTGTTGGACCGTTTTCTGCGTTACGTCCGAATCGGCTCGGCCGCTGATCCTGCCGCAACGGTTTATCCCAGCAGCCATGGGCAACTGGAACTGGGCAAATTGCTGTTCGACGAGCTCTTAGCGATGGGGGCCGACGATGTTCATCATGACGAAAACGGCTTGCTGTGGGCGACGATCCCCAGCACTTCGGGGCCAGGCTTGCCGGCCGTCGCATTGATCGCACACTTGGACACTTCGCCTGAAGCGCCTGGCCACCAGGTCAAGCCGCAGGTGGTTGAATCGTACGATGGCGGCGAAGTCCGATTGCCCAGCGGCGCCGTGCTGAACCATTCCAATTCGCCGACGTTGGGCGACTTGATCGGAAAGACGCTCGTCACGACTGATGGCACAACGCTGCTTGGCGGTGACGACAAAGCGGGCGTAGCGATCATCATGGAAGTCGCTCACCATTTGATGGAACGCCCCAATCTGGCGCACGGACCACTGCGAATCCTGTTCACTTGTGACGAAGAAATCGGGCGGGGGACGGACAAGATCGACCTGGAAAAGCTGAACGCGACGGTCGCCTACACGATTGACGGTGGTGGCATTGGCATGATCGATGTCGAGACATTTTCTGCCGATGCGATGCGAGTTACGTTCATCGGTCACAACATTCACCCCGCGATCGCCAAGGGACAAATGATCAACAGCGTGCGCGGCGCCGCGACGTTTGTCGATTCGTTGCCCAAACAGGATCGAACTCCCGAGACGACATCGGGGCGAGATGGCTTTATTCACGTGCATGACATTCACGGCGGAGTCGGTCGCTGTGAAGTCGATCTGATCCTGCGATCGTTCGTGGCCAGCCAGCTAGACGATTTTGCCAGCCTGGTTGTCGAAGCCGCTGAAGCGGCAATCGCGAAAACGCCAGGCTTGAGGGTCGAGGTTCAACGCCGACGACAATATCGCAATTTGGCTGAAGGATTGCAGACGTTACCCGAAGCGGTGGCGTTGGCCAGTCAGGCGTTTGAGAATTTGGGCCATTCGCACCAATTAGCGATCGTGCGTGGCGGAACTGACGGGTCGCAGTTGACCGAAAAAGGGTTGCCAACACCCAACCTTTCCAGTGGTCAACACAACATTCATTCTGTGCTGGAGTTTGCCTGTTTAGATGAAATGGCAGTCGCCGCCGAGCACGCGATCGAACTGCTGCGACTGTGGGGAGAAAAGCGGTCGTAGCTGGACAACGCATTCACCTCAAAAACATACGATCTGCCCCAGAAAGGCAAACCTAGACGAGCAATCGATTCTGCTTTAACCTTTAATTTCCGGATCCGATTCAACGCCGCGATGCAGGAAGCCCAAGATGGTCGACAAGGCTCAGAAGCGTGCCCAAAAGGCGAGACGAAAAGAAGAGAAGCGTCGCAAAGAACGTGTCCGTGATAGGAACCGGCAGGTCAAATCGGTACAGAATCGGCTGGACGTACGCATCGCCAAACAATCCACCCAACCTTGGGTCGGCGAAGCTCTGGAAGATCGAGCGGTCTTTGATGATGCGGCGTTGGCGACCCTGCAAGGCGAAGCGGCTGAGCATGTCGCTTGCGTTCGCCAGGCGCTCGAGGAAGTCTGCCAACGCTCTCCGGGCCAAGCGGTCGAAGGGCTTGTCGCGATACCACGTCGCAGCCCGATGGCCGATTGGCGAATCTTGTTGCGTGGCCTGTTAAACTGGCAAGCGGGCGAGGTTGCGGAGGCATCCGAAGCTTGGTCGCGGCTCGATCGACAACGTCGCCCCTGGCGAATCGCCACGTCCTTGATCCTGGCCCATCGTGATGACTTGACCGACCTGAGGCACGGGATCTCGGGGGTTGCGAGTGAATCGGCTGAATCGTCTACCGCTTCGTCCGACGTGGATCCTTGGCTCGCCAACTGCGACGATCAACTGTTGGTTCATGCCAAGTTGGTCCGCCAATCACAAATCCAGCGCGTGGCGCTGAGAAATGCTAGTGGAATTGCCAAAATCAGGACGGAGGTTGCTGACGCGCCGGTTTGCCCAGATCACATCAACTGGATGCGTGACTTTACAAAGCAATATCAGTCGATCGATCCGGAACTGGTGCAAGCGTTGAATGAAGCGATCGTCATGCAGGCGTTCTGCGGACCTTACGTTGACATCTTTGAGCAGTGTGCGAAGAGTTTTCGCGGTCCGCGGCACGATCGTTCGAATACCTTGGCAAAGTTTTTTTACTATCGAGATAGCGACAACGAACAAAAGGCACAACAGCACTTATCACATTACCTAAAAATCGAACTGCGGAGAAACGCTGAGTTATCAGAGTCGCTGCGTGGCGCGATCGCCAGTCAGATTTACTGCAATCTGGCCGCCGCAGAGTTGAGTCCACCTGACACGGATAGCATGTTTTCAATGTTCTTTGATGGTGGCCCGGACGAACACTTGGTCGAAGAGTATTTTAACGCAGCGATCGATGCCTATCCGGCAAACCGAAATGCCTATGAAGGTTTTCAAGCTTGGTATCGCCAATTGTTGACCGATGATCACCTGCTGAAAGATTCACGCCTAGCGATCGAATCGGAATTGGCTAGTGTCCTATCGAGACGGTTGCAAAACTTACCCGATGATATCGACGTGCGGTTAGAACTCGTCGATTATTTGCTTGAAAACGATCGCAGTGAAGAAGCTCAAGGTCACATCGAGTGGTTGTCGGGAACTCGTCGCGATAACCCTCTGGCCGACGCGATGGCATGGAAATGGAACCTTCAGGAAGCGATGAGATTGAGCCGGCGCAAGGCATGGCTTGCATCGGCATCATCGCATTTGGATACCGCCCAAAGCATTTGGCCACAATGGCTGTCGAGCGATTGGTTGCCATACTTGCGGGCGGCTTTGCTGCTTCGCGGTGGCGATAAGGATGCGTTTGACACGATGCCCTCAGACCAACGAGTCGCATCAAAGGTGACCGAGGCTTGCATGAAACTGGGGGCGGCGCAGCGGGTGTCTGTACCGGCGGGCGACCTCAAAACGCTACGCAAAGAAGTTGATGATCATTTAGTCAACATCAAAGCGATTGCGGCCGAGGATCTGATGTCTTTAGCGACTTTCTTTTGGGACCTGCATCGCAGCCGCTTTAAGTATCCTGCATACCGCATGCATGCAAGAAAGTTTCTTGACCAGCTAAGGAAAAAGTTTGATCGTTCGCCCAAGATGGTAACGGAACATCTGGATGAACCGGCCGTGCGATCAACCTTGTTGATAATGGCTAATGAAGGCTGTTTTCATGAATCTTACAATCTAACCCTTCCGAAGTGGCTGTTGTCGGGCGATCGACGCCAACACCCCACGGTCCTGGCAACCGTGGTCACCGCCGTTATTGGTATGAGGCAGCCTTGGGGGGCGGATGAGTATTGGCGTGATGGCGTCGCGTTACGAAAGGCCAGCCAATCGATGTCCGACCCGTTTTATCGTCACTTGTATAACGATTTGGCCGATCGGTTGGAGAACAAGATCCGCGAGCAGCGGAGTGGGATGCGGCAGATTCTACGCAACATGCGAGACGCAGAAGATGACGACGAAGATGACGACNNTGCGACTGCCCCGACTGCCGCCGACGACGAGGAGAGATAACATGAAATCGCAATCTGCTGAGTCGATTGATATCGACCCGTTTGAGTTTTTGGGTTTGCCAGAGGATGCCGGTGTGGAACTGATCCGCAGCCGTTATTTAGAGCTGGTTAAAAAATTTCCGCCGGATCGTGAACCCGACAAGTTTCGCCAACTGCAGGCTGCCTACGAAGCGGCTCGCGATCCGTTGGTTTTGGCTCAAAGATTGCTCAGTCTATCCTCGCCCGACGAGCCACCGAGTTGGCAATCTGTGATTGATCGGCAGGCAAACCAGCCGCCAAATATGACGGTCGATTTCTTATTGAGCTTGGGCAATCGTCCGTCGGATTATCGGCCCGCTGGTGCGAACTCGGAAAATGATATCAACAATGAATGAAACTGATGAATCGACGCTCGATTCGGCTGCTCCCCAATTCGGCTTGATCGATTTGGTTGACGCATTCACCGCATTTCGGCACGAGTTTCGTACCCAAGTCAAGGAGTCGCGGACGACAAACGAAACGCTGCAAGAATTGACGCGGCAAGTCACAGAAGTCGTCGGCGGACTGCAACGGGTTGCGACTGAGCGAGTCGAGGCCGATCCATCTGCGACGGTCGATGCAACCACGCCGCTAGTGATGACATTGATCGATTTCGATATCCAGTGGACACGGGCTGTCGACGCTGCGATCCGCTACGGCCAACACATTCAGAAACGGCAAGAATTGCCGGCACAAACCTTTGCCGATGCCGTGGCGGGATTGTCAACATGGCAACGTTGGCTGGCCAAACCGCTGATTAAGCGTTATCAATCCACCGTGCCGGCTACGGACGAAAACTCCTCAGCGATGACAGACGGCTTGGTCATTTTGCTCAGTCGCCTACGCCAGATTTTAGCGGATTATCAGATCGAGCGAATCGATACATTGGGGCAACCTTTCGATGCGGAATTGATGCGATCGATCGGATCCGTGGATGATGCAACGGTGCCGGTCGGTCATGTGGCCCAGCAAATCGCTCCCGCTTATCGTAGCTTGGGCAAAGTTATAAGATACGCCGACGTTCGAGTGGCATCGTCGTCTAAACTTTGATCGGATGACCGCTATTTCACAAAAGGATTGAAGACAATGAATACTTCCAGCAAGCTTGACGCTGCCAACAATGACGATCAGCCAATCGTTGGGATCGATTTAGGCACGACCAATAGCGTGGTGGCGGCGGTCATCAACGGTAAACCTCAAGTTTTTCAAGTCGACCATCAAAATGGAATGCCGTCGATTGTTGGCCTGTCGCCGACGGGGACGTTGGTGACCGGAATCGCCGCCCGAAATCAGTTAGCCGCTTTCCCCGATCGCACGGTCGCATCGATCAAGCGAAAAATGGGAACGATGGAACCGGTTTCGCTTGGCGAAGAATCTTACACGCCGCCAGAAATCAGTGCGATGATCCTGCGACGGTTACGCGACGTCGCTTCGCGCGCCCTCGGTCGCGATGTGCAGCGCGCCGTGATTACCGTTCCGGCATACTTCGACGAACATCAACGCCAGGCGACGCGTCAAGCTGGTGAGTTGGCGGGATTGCGGGTTGAACGAATCATCAATGAACCGACGGCCGCGACGTTGGTTTATCACGCCGACAAGCACGATCGCAAACATATTGTTGTTTACGACTTGGGAGGCGGTACCTTCGATGTTTCAATTGTCCGCTTGGAAGCGGGTGTGATCGAAGTGTTGGCCAGCCAAGGTGATACAAAGTTGGGCGGGGATGATATCGACCACCTGCTGCTCGATTTTGTGGCTGAAGATTTCCATAAAAAACATGACATCGATTTGCGAAAGGAGCCTCAGGCCAAGTTTCGACTGTTGCAGGCTTGCGAACAGGCGAAGATTCGTCTGTCCGAAATGGAAACCGTGTCCATCGCCGAAGAGTTCATTGCGGAGAAAGATGGCACGCCCTTGCATGTGCAGATTGCGATCTCACGGGGTGAACTTGATGAGATGATCTTGCCGTTGATTGACCGCACGATCAGTTGTGTCAGCAAGGCGCTGCGTGACGCATCGATGACAATCCATCAAATGGATGACCTTGTACTTGTTGGCGGATCGACAAGGATTCCGCTGGTCTCAGAGAAACTGCGTGAACAGTTTTTGCGTGAGCCCAGCCGCGCGGTTGATCCCGATTTGGCGGT
>DIUH01000099.1:15260-22637 GCA_002428205.1 Planctomycetaceae bacterium UBA6163 | reverse complement strand
GAAGCGTTTTCCAAGATGTTTGATGATCAGCGACAGGTTGCCATCGAGGTGCTTCAAGGTGAGCATCCCGAACCCGATCGCAATCTTTTGATCGGAACGCTGACCTTACAGTTGACTGGCGATGACGACTCGCATCGTAAGGTGGTGGTCGGATTTGACCTAACACTCGATGGTGTCTTAAAGGTCACCGCCAAGCAGCCAGCTTCGGGCCGGGTTGAAGAATTAGTCGTTGACAACGCCTTATCAAAGTTCGCCGCCGAAGAACGCCAGGCTGCCCAATCGCGATTGCAATACATGTTTGATCAATCTGCGGAGATCGCACAGCATGACGAATTGTTGCCCAAGAGTGAGTTTCATGACGACACGCGAGTCGACAACGCTCACAGAAGTCCTGCGGATTCGAGGAACCATCCGCTTGAAAAGGCTCGCGAACGATTTCCCAAGACGGCGTCGCTGCTTGAGCGAGCCGGCACAATGGCCCCGCGAGTCCAGGGTGATGACGCAGAGGAGCTGGAAACGTTATGCGAACAACTTTACACGGCCCTGGAGACCGATGACGAAGAGACGATCAATGGCCTGACCGCTGATTTGGACGACCTGTTGTTTTATGTCCAGTAAACCTTTGTCCGCCGGCAGCGCACCGGAGTTTCGTTGTCCGGTATGCCGTGCCCGTCAAGAGTTATCGGAAACTTGTCGTCGTTGTCAGGCCGATTTAACGTTGGTAGTCAAGATTCGGCAAAGGCTGTGGTACCTAAAAGCCCTGCCGCCATCGGCTGCCACACAAGCCGAAATCGCCGCGATTTGTCCGAGCGAATCCTCCATCAGCCAACCTGGATGAGAAGCTGCGAACACAGTGTGGGAAGCAGTCGTAACGCTGGGCGCTTGTCGTGGAGCTTCACCACCGACTGTTCAAAGTCCGTCCGCGTCACCGCAAAATCAGTGTGACTCGGCGGACGGTTCTCAGTAGACTAATGTTTATACACAGTTGAGTTTCCCTGATGAGGGAGGTGATTGCAATGAGCTCCGTTACCACTCAAAACGAAATCGAATATCCCGAATCGGACGGAAAACCGATGGGCGAAACCGACCTGCATCGTGATTGGATGTTCCGATTGTTGGAAATCTTTCGGCAACGGTACCGTGACCAACGGGTCTACATTGCCAGCGATCTGTTGGTGTATTACGAAGAAGGCTCGCTGTCCAAGTTTGTGGTGCCTGATTGTTTTGTCGTGCTGGACTGCGATCCAGGACGTCGGCGAACTTTCCAGACGTGGAAGGAAAAACGGGTTCCGGATGTTGTGTTCGAAGTGACTTCGCGAGGCGCCAGTTCGACGGATATCGTGGACAAACCGGTGATTTATGAACGGATGGGTGTGCGGGAATATTTTCTGTACGATCCGACCGCGTCGTATTTGGAACCGCCATTGCAAGGGTATCGAATGACAAACGGTACGCTGCGCGAGATTGCCAAGACTGACGGACGGCTGCGCTGCGAGGCTTTGGGCGTTGAGCTCTTTCTGCGGGAGGACGATTTGGTAATCGTCGATACGGAAACAGGTGTCGAGCAGGTGACCAAGGCGGAAGCCGAAGCACACGCTCGGGAACAAGCCCAGCAAAAACAGCTCGAAGCCCAGAGGATGCGGGCGCAGGAACTTGAAGCCCGGCTGAGTGCCGAACGCCGCGTCCGGGAGCTTGAGGAGAAGCTGCGGCGACTGGAAGGCGGAGAATGACGGGAATCGCAAGAGGCGTTTTGCTCTGGCCAGTTACCTAGCTTTGAATCGAAAAGCCGAATCGTGATGAAGTTGATTTCGCTCGGGTGATGCTGCCCCGGAAATGAAACGTGAGGGCTTGCGGAAAAATCGCTGGGCCGTCTCAGGGGCGGGTCGCATATCGGGTAAGCTGTTCGCTGGCGAGTGGTGAGGGATGGTAAACAGCGACGGGACCGACACTGGCGGGGTCGAGGCGTGCGAATTCGAATCTATGAATGGGGACTGCGATCGGCCGCAAAGCTGACGCCATGGCTGGCCGCTGGCGTTGTGTTGATGGTGGTCGATTTTGCGACGCCGCCACAATGGGGCGTATCGGTGCTGTACATGGCGCTGTTGCTGATCGCGTTTCAATTCTTGGCCCGACGCCATATCCCAAGGTTGATCGTGGCGCTGGTGGCGCTCAGTCTGTTGCCCTACTTTGCCCGACTGCCGTTGCAGTTTGAACCGGTTCGCTTGTGGGTTCCGCTCGGTTTGTTGGCGGCGGTTTACTATCACAACGACAGCCAACGACGCCGCAAACGTCGGCTTCTGGTCCGCAAACAACTGCAGCGAAGCGTCAGGCGTCGCGCGATTCAGGTGCGACGAATCAACGAAGCGCTCAGGCGAGAAATCGCTCGCCGACAAGCGACCCAGCAGCGTCTAAGCCGGACCGAAACGCACCTGCAGTCGTTGGCCCAGCGGATGCAGTTGCAGGTGATTCGCAAAGATATCGAAGGCGTGATCACGTATGCTAACGAAGCCTTTTGCCGCGGTATCGGGCGACCGGTCAGTGAGGTGATCGGCAGTACCGATGCAGATCTTTATCCACCGGCTCTGGCTGATGCCTATCGATTGGATGATGAGCGGGTGTTGCGATCGGGCGAAGCGGTCGATCATATTGAATCCCATCCGACACCCGACGGAAAAACCGGTTGGGTGCAAGTCTTTAAGGCTCCTGAGTACGACGACCAAAATCAGATCATTGGTATCCAAATGGTCTTTTGGGATGTCACCGATAGTTATCGCAAGACGGCGGAATTGCGGCGCAGCGAAGCACGCAAACGGGCGCTGTTCGATGCGGCGCGCGAAGCGGTGTTGTTGGTCGACGACCAGGGTTTAGTTGTCGAAGCGAACCCGGCGGCTGTAGCGATGTTGTCCAAGAGTGAAATGCCCCTGGCGGGGCACCGATTGGTCGACATCGCTTTGCCCGAATCATCGATTCAGGGGCTGGGCGACGAACCGTCAATTGTGCTGGGAACCGGTATCGATTCTCAGTCGGTCGAACGGCGCCGGGTGGCCGATCCGGCGTCGCGGCCGCCGCTTGCGTGGTCCGATTTGCCTCATGGCCAGCGGCGTGAGATTGTCCTGCGGCCCAAGGGTGAAGCGAACTTTCCGGCGGAAGTCTCGATCCATCCGATTCCGCTTGAGAACTCGATCGGGCTGGCAATCTTCATCCGCGACGTGACGCTGCGGCATCGCGCGCTTGCTGCGCTGCGTGACGCTAAGTCGGCGGCTGAAGATGCCAGCCGGATCAAAAGCGAGTTTATGGCCAGCGTGAGCCATGAGATTCGTACTCCACTGGGTGGAATTACAGGGTCGGCGGAACTGCTGTCACAGATGGACCTGCCGCCCAAGGCCCTACAGTATGTGGACATGATCCGTCATAGCGGCGAACTGCTGTCGCGAGTTATCGGCGACATTCTCGATCTAGCATCGATCGAAGCCGGGCGGCTGAAGATCAATCCCGAGCCGACCGATCTGCACCGGTGTGTCGGCGAAGCGTTTCGTTTCTTGGCGACACGAGCGATGGGGAAAGATGTCGAACTGGTGTTGGACATTCGGCCCGGTGTTCCGCGACAAGCCGTCGTCGATGCCAATCGATTGCGCCAAATCGTGATCAACCTGGCCGGCAACGCGATCAAGTTCACGCCTGAGGGACATGTGGTTTTGCGTGTGGAGGTCCTATCAGATCAAGACCTCCGGATGTCCGCTGGCGCTCATTCAATGACCGATCAACCGGATGCGACCGCAAAACCACAGCGTTGGCTGAATTTGGAAATGATCGACAGCGGAATTGGAATCCCGCCTCAGCGGTTGGAAAAAATCTTTGAACCCTTCGAGCAAGGTGATTCAGGGACGACGCGTCGATTCGGCGGCACGGGGTTGGGATTGTCGATCAGCGATCAACTGGTCAAGCGAATGGGAGGGTCGATTCAGGTTACTAGCGAGCCGGGCCATGGCAGCACATTCCGCTGTGTCTTGCCGCTGGTGGAAGTCGAATCAGGCGAAGTGGCAACAGAGCATCGTGTGGAGCCGCAAACGGCATCAACGTCACCAGCCGTCGCGGTTCAGATCAATCATCCGATCCAACGACGGGCGATGATTGATCTGCTGGTTGCCAACGGATACACGATCGCAGACGACTGCCAAACGAAAATTATCGATGTCGCTTCCGCCGAAACTACGGTGCAAATCGCTGGTGATGAATCCAAAGTGATCTGGTTGGCTCGTGTCGACGATCCGACCCCGCCCCAGCAACGGCTCGATCAGCCAATTTTGCTCAAGCCGATCCTGCCCGATGACCTGCTGCGTTTGTTGCGATCAGACAGCCCATTGCCGACCAAGCCTGCGGCAAAAATACAGTTACCGGTTCAGCCATTGGTCACCAATGCGCCGGCGATTTCCGACGCACCTTGCCTGTTGTTGGTCGACGACAGTCCGGTTAACCAGGCCGTGATTCGTGATTTTTTGACCGGTGCAGGATATCACGTCGACCTAGCCAGCAGTGGGCAAGAAGCGATCAATGCGGCCGAATCTCGGCGTTACGCATGCGTGCTGATGGACTTGCAAATGCCAGCAATGGACGGGATCGAAGCGATGACGCAAATGGTCCTGCAGGATCAGCATCGTGCCCAAGAGCCGCCACCATTTATCGCGCTAACCGCACATGCCACTGACGATCACCGCCAGCGCTGCTTGGACCATGGCATGAAGGCTTTTCTGGTTAAGCCGATCGACCGGCAAGCACTGATCGATACCGTCGACGGTTTGGTATCCGACGTGATGCCGTTGGTTGGTGATTCCCAATCCACTTTGCAAGCGGTATTTACAAGGGAGCCATCTAGTCCGCCAGATCGCGTCAAGGGAGAACCGGATACCTTAGAAGGTCTTGGTGACAACGACAGTAGCCCTATCGACGATCAATGGCGATTAAGACTTTTTAAGGCTGCCGGGAGTGATTCGACGACCGCACGCTCGTTGGTCGAAGCGTTTCTCGAAGAGGTGCCTAGGTTATGTAAGACTCTTACTGAATCATTGGATCAACAAGACGCACGGTCGGCACGCGTCGCCACACACACGCTGAAATCGTGCTTAAAATACGTCGCAGAGCCGTCGGAATGGCAGTTGGTTGAACATTGCGAAAAATTGGCGATGGAAGGGAATCTAAAAGAAATGGAGCGATTAAAGCCGCAAGTTCAAGCGATCTCAATGCGGTGGGTCGATCGGCTGGCACAATCATTGCAATAAAGAGAGCCCAAGGTGTCTCGAGAGTGAAATAGATTTGTTAGCATTGGATTGAATAACTTTCAGAATGCATTAAGATCTGTCTGTTGATCGTAAATCTAATTTACGAGAAACTGCGAAACCGTTCCGTGAGTGCGGGACGAATGGTTCGTGGTTCCGGTTTGTTTAGACACATCGAAAAGTTGATTACTATGAAACTAGTTTCGTTCGTTAAGCCAATGGCTTTGTTGGCAGTCTTGGCCTGTTTCTTCGCCGTTGGTTGTGGTGGCGAAACCGCTCCAGTTGCTCCGGAAACTCCAGCGGTTATTGAAGAACCAGCAATGGAAGCCGCTCCCGCCGAAGAAGCCCCAGCCGAAGAAGCCGCAACCGAAGCTCCTTAATTTTTGCGACCTAGCCGGCTATTGTGCTGGCAATGGCCTGAGACATTCAAGCGACACGCGAAACAGGGTTTTGCGTGTCGCTTTTTTTGTTGAAAGCGTGCTAGAGGTGAATCGCCATAAAAAGTCTGACCGCCGGAGAGCGACGACATCAGATCTGCTAAAATAAATGGCCCGCCTGACCGACGCATCCATCCCAAGAGACAAATGATGCCCCGCCTGTGCATTTTAATTGCGATCGCCTGTTCGCTTTTTTGCCTATCGATTCGGTTCGCAAATGCCGATGACGTGCTGCGTTTGCGCACGCGTTATCAAGTCCCAGTCGCCCAGCAAAGCGATCGTTATCACACGTTGCATCGCGATGCACGGTTGGCCACATCCGCGACGGCAATTATCGTGTGTGACATGTGGGATTCTCACCACTGCTACCGAGCCGTTCAGCGATCGACTGAGTTCGCCCCGCGCTTGAACCAAGTCTTGAACGATGCGCGAAAACGCGGGATGACGATCATTCATGCCCCTAGCGGTTGCATGGCCGCGTATAAGGAACATCCGGCGCGGAAACGCGCGATAGACGTGCCGGCGGCCGACGGCTATCCCGATGAAATCGACAAGTGGTGCTACAACATCCCGGCAGAGGAAAAAGCCAAGTATCCGATCGACCAAAGTGATGGTGGCGAGGACGATACACCAGAAGAACACGCCGCTTGGGAAGCCCAGTTGATAAAAGAAGGGCGATCGGTCCGTGCACCTTGGATAAAGCAGATGGACTTGTTGACCATCGATGAAGATCAAGATTTCATTTCCGACCAAGGGAAGGAAGTATGGAATATCTTGCAATCTCGCGGAGTCACCAATGTGATCTTGACCGGCGTGCATACCAATATGTGTGTTCTTGGTCGACCATTCGGACTGCGACGGATGGCGCAAGCGGGCAAGCAGGTGGTTCTGCTGCGCGATTTGACCGACACGATGTATAACCCCGCAGCTTGGCCCTATGTCAGTCACTTTTCGGGAACCGATTTGATCATCGACCATATCGAACGGCATGTTTGTCCCACGATCACAAGCGATCAATTGGTGGGTGGCCAAGCGTTTCGTTTCGCGTCGGACAAGCGACCAAAAATTGCCGTGATGATCAACGAATCGGAATACAAGACCGAGCAAACGCTGACCAAGTACGCTGAAGAAAACCTTCGTCGTGATCATCGGATCGGATTCATTTATGGCAGCGAGTCGCAAGCCGACACGTTCCCGTCGATCGATTCGATCAGTGATGCCGATTTGTTGATTTTATCGGTGCGTCGGCGTACACCGCCGGTCGAACAACTTGGCGTGATCCGAGATTTCATCGCTTCGGGAAAACCCGTAATCGGCATCCGCACGTCGAGCCATCCGTTTCACNNGGCAATTACACCAATCATTATGGGAACGATTTGATCGCGACGGTAACGCTGGTTGAACATCAAATCGATCATCCGATCTTGAAAGGTTTAGAAGCAAAACCTTTTAATTCCGGCGGTTCATTGTATAAGGTTTCACCGCTGAACCCCACAGCAACCGTGCTGTTGATGGGGGCGATTGATGGCCAATCCCCGGAGCCGATTGCTTGGACATTTGTTCGTAAGGATTCAGGGCGAACGTTTTATACTTCGCTAGGTGCCGCCAAGGATTTTGAAAATCCGAACTTTAAGATACTTTTGAGAAATGCGGTCGATTGGGCCTTA